>WOZA01000046.1:3093-5168 GCA_011620505.1 Anaerolineaceae bacterium | reverse complement strand
TGCGGGCAGGTGAGCTGCACTTTTCGGACAATCGCCCCCAAAAGACCGCCTTTTTCAGCAATGGCTGGCAAAGCTGGTCTCCCAGCGGAACCTGGCAGTATGGCGAGAAACAAACGCGCAGTTGGCTGAAGCATCTTGCACACCCAATGCTCTACGACGCCGGCACCCCCATTACCCAAAAGAACTCAGAGTTTTCATCCGACATGTTTGGCGCGATCATCGACCACGAGGCAAAGGTCGGGTTGATATGTGGATTTTTATCCCAAAAGGAGCAGTTTGGATCACTGGTTTCCACGCTGCACCCCGAACCGGACCTGCAGGTCTGGGCAAATGCGGACAAGATCGAATTGCGCAGCGGAGCGACCCTTGGCAGTGACTGGCTGGCATGGCAGTTCTTTGACTGTACGGATCCAAAGCCTTTTAAAGCCTATTTTGAAGCGGTCGCTCACGAGAACGAAGTCAGGAAGCGCATCGAGACGCCACTTGGTTGGTGCAGCTGGTATTACTACTTCCAGAACATCACCCCTGCTGAGATCAGGAAGAACTTACGGGCAGTGAGCCAATTGAGATCCCGCCTGCCGCTCAAGTTTTTCCAGATGGATGATGGCTTTGAGCAGGACGTGGGGAACTGGTTTGAGTTTGACCCTGCTTTCCCTGAGGGGGTGGCTGATCTTTCTGAGGACATTCGCCGTGAAGGTCTGACCCCCGGCATCTGGCTGGCGCCATTCATCCTGCAGCCGCGATCAAAGCTGATCCGCCAGCATCCCAACTGGCTGCTGTGTACAGAAAATGGTCGGCCCGTTAACAGCGGGTTCGCTTGGGGCGGGTTAGGGCGGGCGCTCGACCTGACCCATCCGGATGCGCTGGGATATGCCCGCGACGTGATCCAAACAGCGGTGAAGGATTGGGGGTATCCCTATTTGAAACTGGACTTCCTCTACGCTGCAGCCTTGCCAGGTTCACATCATGACCCAACCAAAACTCGCGCGCAGATCTTACGCCAGGCACTGGAAATGATCCGTGCGGAAGCTGGCAGTGAGACCATCCTGCTGGGGTGTGGCTGTCCAATTGGCTCCGGCATTGGAGTATTTGACATGATGCGAATCAGCGCGGACGTCAGCCCGGAATGGGAACCCAACGCCTACGGCATCAAAAAACCTTTCCGCAACGAGCCAAACATGCCCTGCGCCCGTAATGCCATCCAAAACATTATCACACGCTCACCGATGGACCCCCATTGGTGGGTAAATGATCCAGACTGTCTGCTGGTGCGGGAGGATTCGAAGCTCACTCTGCCGGAAGTGCAATCTCTTGCGAGTGCCATCAGCCTGAGCGGTGGAGCGCTTTTGCTCTCGGACGACATGAGCAAGCTCAGTGAAGATCGGCTGAGGATCGCCCAGAGCTTGTTACCCGTATTGCCGCCGAATCCACAAGTTGTTGACCTGTTCGAGAAGACCATGCCCGCCATCATGCGTCAGAACTTGCAAACACCAGCTGGCGAGCGGCAAGTGATTGCGCTTTTTAACTGGTCGGACGAGCCGCAAGACCTGGTGCTGGATATGAAGGCTTTTGGTTTGGACAGCCAGCGATGGTTAATGCGTGAGTTTTGGACGGGGGAATGGGCAGAAGTGAATGCGGAACACGTTTTCCGCCAGGTGCCTGCCCACGGAGTGCGGCTGATGACCCTCAGCCCACAGCAGGATGTCGCTTACCTGGGAAGTGATTTGCACGTCTCGCAAGGGATTGAGCTGCAATCGTGGCAGTTTGACGGCTCGAACTTGAGCTTCGAGCTGGACCTGGGGCATGAAGCAGAAGGCATGATCTATCTATATTGCCCATCCGTTCCTTCTGCAGTTAAAGTTGATGGGGAAGAGGTTTATTGGATCCAGGAAATGGACAAAGTAATTAGCATAGCAGTGAGAGTCGCCCATCCGTCTACGGTAAAGATTACTTTTTAATACGCACCATTTTCAATTGTCTTGTCCGTCATAACCCACCCACTTTAATTCCCACTTCCAAGAGGGGATAAGTCTAAATTCGTCATCGCGAGGGAGCGCAAGCGACCGTGGCGATCT
>WOZA01000046.1:0-2993 GCA_011620505.1 Anaerolineaceae bacterium | reverse complement strand
GGCGCTTGCTTGGGCGATTGGTAGAGCGCTTGCGCAAGGCCTTCACCAGGAAGTAGATGCCGATACCCAATGGGATCAGGAAGGGCAGGCAGGTGATGCTGAAGCGGATCAGGAAATCCACCAGGTTCTGGAAATTGCGCACCAAATTCTCCAACGACTCCCGCACCACGCCCTGGGGCTTCCATCCGCCAATTTCAATCGGCTGCAAGGATGCCTCAGCAACAAGCGTGACCGCAATCGAGGAAAGCTCAGATGATTCTTTCAGGTAATTAATATGACCCTGCAGCACTTCGATTTGTTCGCGGATGTTGGTCAACTCGCGAAAAACTTCCATGGTATTCTCAAGATCAGTCGTGTTCTCCATCAATTTCATCAGCTGCGCTTCAGCAGCTTTGAGGTTGCGCAGACGCGATTCGGAATCGACGAAATCTGAGGTCACATCCTGCCCGGACTGGCTCTCCGAGATGACACCCTCAGCTCCATTCGCGCTCATGGCTCGAATTTCAGCCAGGGTGGAATCCAGCTTGTCTGCAGGCACGCGGATGGTAATGGTGGCTTTATCGTAAGTACGTCCTCTGGAATAGTCCTGATCTTTCCAGGTGTAGGAATTGACCACGAAGCCGCCCAGCCGGCTGGCCATAGCAGAAATTTCCTTCATCGATTCGTTGGGCTTGGCAACTGAGATGGTGATCTCGGCAGACTTCAGCACCACCCTCTCCACCTGAGCCTGCTCCCCAGCAGCCTCATAAGCGGTGGAGCCACCATCCTTGCTCCCGGATTCTTCCTCCAATAGCGGATAGCCTGGTACAGCAGGAGCCTCAGTCGGGAATTCGATCGTATTCCTTGAGGCGGAACTGCAAGCGGATAACATTAGCATTGAAATCAGGGCTATAAACAAAATTTTCTTCTTCATTTTGGCTCCTTTTGTCTTCTCTTCTACCCTTAAGACGAAATAATGCTGTATTAGTTCCTGCGTAAGCTTAAATGCCCTGACTGAGGCGCGAGGCATGCCTGGAGGGAATACCGAGGGCTAAGATGCGCTGCTGAACGGATTCTATGTCATAAGCCACACGTTTGAAAAGCCAGGTATCCTCCTCATCATCCCAGATGACGTAAGCCGCCTTCGGATTGCGGTCGCGCGGCTGACCCACCGAACCAGGGTTGAGGATGAAACGTTGATCCGAGCGCCAGCGGTCAGCGTTTTGGGGGGTCAAAATGGTCGGACGACCATGGGGATTTTCAATGAAAATAGAGGGGATGTGCGAGTGACCTACCAGGCAGATTTGCGTCCTGAAAGCAGAAAAATTCTCCTGAGCAATGCGTGAACTGACGACGTATTCCCAAATTGGGTCGCGCGGACTGCCGTGGGCGAAGCTTATTTCACCTTCCTGATACACAATTTCAAGCAGCTCCAAAAAATTTCGTGATTCCTGGCTAAGCAATTCCGATTGAATGGTGACTGCCCTGGCAGCCTGATCGTTAAAGGCATTCAGGTCGATAAAACCCATCAAGGCGGCGTCGTGATTGCCCATAATGCAGCGCAAACCAGGCTGTTGGCGCAAGAGGTTGATGCATTCGTTGGGGTCAGGCCCATATCCGACCACATCGCCCAGGCACCAAACCCGGTCGAAGCTGCCAGCGTCAGAGAGCACAGCTTCAAACGCCGTCAGATTGGCATGGATATCCGAAATAATGAGCGTCCGCACCGTTTTATGGGATGCTAAACGTGAAGCTCCACTCCCCCCCTTCAATGTTTACCGGTGAGCTCGTGCCGAGCAGGACGATCCAGGAATTACCGGGTTTGAGCAGGAATGGATTGCCATCCCCGTCAAAAAACTGGATCGGCTTAGCGGGGTCCGGGGTTTTCCATGTGATCTCGTATGCTTTGCCATCGCGAAAAACTGTGGCTGGCAGACCACCGGTGTTGCCAATCAGGTCGATGCTGTGCAGCGTCGTTTTGTATTCAGTATAAGGTGCGTTGATGACAATCAGGTTTGAGAACGCAAGTTGTTCGCCGGTGTTCTGATCGATCGAAGGTCCATAAACGTTGCTGGTGGTTTCGTCCATTGCAAAGCGCAGATACTTGCCGCTGGTTTCATCGTAGACAAACTCGCTCCCTTCCCCCGCCCCGAAGCTGATCCAGGCACTGGTACCGGCTTCGCCTCCTTCCGGAGGGGTGGCACTGAAAGCCATACCACTCAGATCCGGGTTTTCGAGGGCGTAACCCTGGTTATTGAAATACTCAGAGAGCGCGGCTGAATCACCAAAAACACTGTAAACCACGTTGCGACCATCATCGCAGACGCCAGGGCAGAGATATTTATCCAGGAAGTAGCGCCCAGGGATGTAATTGTAGAGATAGGGCAAAACGTCGTTGCCATCTCCGCCGGTGGAACCAACCACAGCCTGGTAGAGGCTGCCGAGGTGACCATCGACGCGGCGGATCGAGCGAACAGGACCGATACGATCGCTATCCTGCCCATAGTAGAGGGCGGCAAAGCGGTTAGCACCCCAACCAATGTAATATTCAAAGATGAGATCCGCCTTGGAAAGACCCCACTGCGGTTGATAATCGATCTGATGGTTGGAAATCTTCATGATAACTGGACGGCGATGGAGCAGCTCGGGGTTTTCGACCTTCAGACCCGTCAGCGGATTGACACCCTCGGGGTAAATGTCCGGACCCACAGGCACAGCCACCGTTGGAGTGGGCTCGGATGTGGGAGGGGCGGTCGGCGAAGGGGTAGCGCTAGGCTGAACTTCTTCGGTGGGTTGGGAAAAAACAGCAGTGACTGTGCCAGCTATGGCTGTTTTTTCAGCATCAGTCAACGTTGGCGTCGCCGGGGCAACACAAGCGCTCATCAGCAATGCTATAGTGAGCAAAACAAGCATGATTCCTGGAATTTTCTTCATGGCATCCATCCTTGAACATAGAAATTGTACCTCAATATCCAGTGGGGTAAAAGCATGCAAAGAACAACTGGCATTTGCTG
>WOZA01000081.1 GCA_011620505.1 Anaerolineaceae bacterium | reverse complement strand
ATCCATCCACGGTTTGCCATTGACGATCAATGTCACTGCCTGCTCAAGGGGTATCTGACTTGTTTGTGGCTGCCATTTGCCGTCAGAATATTGCAAAAAGGAGATTTCGCTGCTTTTCATATCTTCACCTTCCGTCTGCCCGGATAATGCCGCCTCCGAGCACCTTTTCGCCATCGTAGAAAACCGCGCTCTGCCCGGGAGTAATATCCCGCAGGCGTTGATCGGTCTCTACCATCACGCTGCCGTCATAAGCAGCGGATACTGTTGCGTTCACTGGATTTGCCCGATACCTGATCTTCACATCGCAAGTTATGGGCAGAGTGGGTGCTGCACCGCTGATCCAATTTACAGGACGAACAAGAAACTTACGGCTCCCCAACTGGCTGGCTGTACCGACGATCAGCGTGTTACTTTCAGATTTCTTTTCCAGGACGTACAGGGCTTCGCTATAGGCAGGCAGGCCTTTTCTTTGCCCGATGGTATAAAAAGCCAACCCCTGGTGCTGGCCGAGCAGCAGCCCGTTGGTGGTCCGGATCTCTCCGGGTTGGGACGCGGCAGGGGCGTAATCGCGCAGAAATTGTGGGTAATCTTCATGGTCAACGAAACACAAGTCCTGGCTATCGGGTGTGTCCGACACGGTCAAACCAAGGCTTTGCGCGATAGCCCGCACTTCCGGTTTTCGCAGTTCACTGAGGGGAAAGATCGACCTCTGCAGCTCACGCTGAGTCAGGTTGCTGAGCACATAAGATTGGTCTTTAGCCAGGTCACTGGCGCGCCAGAGTTCGAATTTACCATCAGGAGTCTGAATTATGCGCGCATAATGACCTGTTGCCACGTATTCAGCCCCATGTGCGTCAGCAAAGTTGATGAGCTGAGCCCACTTGACGGCACGGTTGCAGAGAACGCATGGATTGGGTGTTTCATTCGCCAGGTGGCTTGCGATGAACGCGCCCACGATCTCCCGTTGGAAGGATTCGCGAGCATCCACGACGTGGAAAGGGATTCCCAACTGAAACGCTACTTGCCTGGCTGACTCGAGTCCCTTTTGATTGTTTCGGTTGGCATGCCAAAGATGGAGGGTTAGCCCTTCCACGTTGTAACCTTGCTTGATCAACAAAGCTGCTGCTACTGCGCTGTCCACACCGCCACTCATGGCTACGATTACTTTTCTCATAGATTCTCCAAAGCTAATTATAGAGGATTTCAGGCTGCGATTTTGCCGGTGTTCGCTTTGCCAAGGATTTGCCCGGCTTCTTCAACGTACTGCAGCGATTGGTGGCGGAAATACGTGTTGTAGAGCTCTGCATAATGCCCCCCTTGCTCCAGTAAGCCCTGGTGGTTGCCTTCCTCGATGATCGTGCCATGGTCGAGAACGATGATGCGGTCTGCAGACCTCACGGTGGAAAGACGATGAGCGATCAGGATGCTGGTTGAGCGTTGGAGGATCAACCCGAGCGCTTGTTGGATCTGGTATTCTGTAAAAGGATCGATGCTGGCGGTGGCTTCGTCGAGGATGAAAATGGCGGGTTTATGCGCCAGGACGCGCATCAGAGCCACTAATTGGCGCTGCCCCATGGATATATGGGCGCCGCGCTCGCCAACCTGGGTGTCGAGTCCATTCGAGAAAGTTTCAAGCCACTCTCCGTTGCCGATTTGGTTTGCGAGGTGTGTGATCTCTTCCCGGCTGATGTTAGGCGCGGCAAAGCGGATATTTTCTTCAACTGTGCCATCGAACAAGAAGGGTACCTGGGTAACAATACCCATGTTTCGCCGCAGGGCAGGCAGATCGAACTTGCGGATATCCAGATCATCAATGAGCAGCTCCCCTTGTTGAAATTCGTAAAAGCGGGTGATCAGCCTGGCGATCGAGGACTTCCCGGCGCCGGTGTGACCTACGATCGCAATGTTTTCTCCGGGGGCAATGTGGAGATCAAAATTGTCGAGCACGTTTCCACCGGTCGGGTAGTTAAAACTAAGCTGGTTGAAATCAATTTTGCCGGTAAGACCGTCAACCTTAATATTGTCGCTCTGAATGACTGAATGTTTTGAATCGATCAGAGCAAAGATACGCTCTGCGGCAGAAAGACCAGTTTGAACCTGGGTCCAGTAGGAAGTGATACTCAAGATCGGATTTAGGAAGCGATCGCTTGCCAGCAGGAACATATACCAGGCGCCGGCGGTAATCAGTCCCTGGGTGACGCTGAGCGCACCGAAATAGACCAGAACCGCAATACTAATACCGCTGATGATACGCATCATTGGAAAAACGATCGAGAGCACAAGACCCCGCTGGACGTTAACTTTGAAGGAAGTGTTGTTGGAGTCCTTGAAATCCTGGTAGATTTTTTCTTCCTGGCGGTAATTTTTGGCTACAGAGATGCCGCTGATCGTTTCTTTGATGGTTGCGTTTACGTTTGCCATAGCGCGCATGCCCTGGGTGGTCACGCGCCGTGCAAGCTTGCGAAATTGAGAAACTACCAGCATCACAATGGGAACAAACGCCATCAAGATCAATGCGAGCCGCCATTCGGTGTTGAACAAGATGATCGCGGTGACAATAGATTGGACCATGCTGCCTGCTACATCCATTGTCAGGCGGATGAGCATGGAAAAATCGCTCGTGTCCGTGGTGATGCGGGAAACAATGCGCCCGGACGAGAAGCGGTCGTGAAAGGCGAGATCCTGCTCGATGGATGCGGCAAAGGCATCCACGGACAAATCACGATTCATGTCAGCAGTGATGCGCGTTAAAAGCCGTCTGATCACATAATAGAATACAAAATCCATGACTTGCAGGAAGATAACTCCCGCTACGAGGATGGTGAACGCGGTTTCGTTTGGTATGCCGGCAATACCCTCATCAAGGACCTTTGAGATCAGAAGGGGCGGCAGGGCAGCAAAAGTGCCCTGCAGAATGATGGCGATCATCATCCAGACAATAAACTTGCGATAATTTTTCGCGTAATCCCAGATGCGGCTGAGCAAGACTTTATTGCTGTATTGACGATCGTAGAGTTCAGCGGTAAGGCCTTGGTGGAAGCCCATTACTCTTTAGCCTCCGCGAAGATATTTCGGTAGGATTTCGAGGTTTCCATCAATTGATTATGCGTCCCGATGGCAGAGATACGCCCTTTACGCATAACGATGATCAAATCAGCCCAACGAATCTGAGAGAGTCGGTGGGTGATGATGAAGGTGGTTCTACCTTCCGAAGCCAATTTGATAGCGTGTTGAATCTCGTCTTCGGTTTTGCTGTCGATAGCGCTGGTTGAGTCGTCCAAAATCAGGATCTTGGGATCCGTCAGGAAAGCTCTTGCGAGCGCAAGTCGCTGGCGCTGACCGCCGGAAATGGTTGCCCCTCTTTCGCCGATGACCGTATCATAACCTTCGGGTAATTCCTCAATAAAGCCATCTGCCTGGGCTTTTTTTGCTGCCATGACGATCTCATCAAGCGTGGCATTTGGTTTGCCAAAAGCGATATTTTCGGCAACTGACTTTGAAAATAGAAAAATATCCTGTTCGATGATTGAGATCTGACCCCTCAGACTATCAAGTTTCCAATCCCGCAGATCAATCCCGTCAATTTTGACGCTGCCAGAAAGGGGATCATAGGTACGGTTGATCAGGCGCACGAGGCTGGTTTTACCGGAGCCGGTTTGCCCTACTATTGCCACAGTCTGCCCGGGATTGACTTGAAAAGTAATATCCTGCAGATTTAGGTTATGGCCATCATACGCAAAGCTGACGTTCTCAAAATTAACCTCGCCATTGATAACACCACTGTGTCCGGACTCGTTCTGGTCGAGATTGTTTTCGCTGTTCATGGTGGAAAGCAGTCTGCGCGCGCCGGCGAGACCCAGCGAAATCTGCGAATAGGAACGGATGGAGCTGTTGGTTGGAAAGCCAAGCATCGAGAGACCGCTGAAAAATGTAATCACACTGCTTAATGGAATCAACCCTTGCCTGTACAGTATCAGTGCGTGCAGCAGACCAAAGCCCATCGCCAAAGCTAATAGAAGCAGCGGGATAAAGCGGGCTTCGATATCTCCCTGTTTGACATTAGCATTGCGAAAGGCTTGCGAGTTGGCTTTGAACCGATCGATCTCCGCTTGTTCCTGGGAAGCCGCCTTGACCGTTTCAACGCCGTCGATATCTTCTGCCAGGCGGCTGTTGAGCGTGCCGAAGGTCGAGCGAACTTCGCGAGTGACAGGTTCAAGGATTTTCAGGAAATGAGCTATCGACAAAAAATAGAAAATGATGAACAAGACAGGCGTCAGCAGCAGGGCAGGGTGAATAGACACGGCAATGCCGAGGGGAATGAAAAGGAAGTTGATTGAACCCAGCACCGTGTTGAGTCCGGGACTGAAAATATAATTGACTTCCCGTATGTCGTTGGTGGCTCGCGCCATTAAATCGCCGACGGACTGCAAGGAATGGAAGGTCATGCTCTTTCCGAGCAGACTGATGTAAAACTCATCCCGCACATCGCGTTCAATGCGTTGGGCAGTGACTTCGAAACCAAAATTGCGTAAAAATTGCAGGAAACCACGGCTGACCTGAGAAATTCCGACTATTGCACCTGCTCGTAAAAAAACCGAAGGCGAGGGATTTCCGTTGGTTAAGTTTTCGAAAACGAGACCGTATTGAAGTGCTGGAACTGAAGCCAGGGCAGCGTTGCCGATCGCTCCAATAATACCCACCAGGAAGATATACCAGTGGCGTAAAGCATGGGATGCCACCCAGCTAACCGCATTGTTGCGTTTGGTTTTGTATCGAAATGGAATACTGAATTCACTAATTGCCATGGTTAATCCGATAACCTAAAAGTTATCAAACCGTTATTTTACCCGAAGCTTATCATTTAGGGGGTATTTTGATCTTTTTTCCGTTTCCAACTGGGAAATGGGGCTCCTCACAGCAATTGGAGAAAGTATTTTGCTTGACTAATTTGAAATCTGCATGTACAATCAAAGAGTAATTAATATTATTAATCGGATTAATATGGTTAACGAACTAAGTCCAGTTCTCAAGTATATCGCAGATGCCGCCCGTCAGGATGAGCCTATACCCAGTATATCAGAGCTAAGCGCGCAACTTGGCATCTCCAAAGCTAGTGTACGCGAGCAGCTTGAAGTCCCAAAGCAACTGGGTTTCGTCGAGGTGCGCACACGAACCGGTATTCAGAAACATGATTTCTGCCTCACCCGTCCCCTTACACTTTCAATGACCTACGGTTTGCAGATCGATCCTGAGCTTTTCCAGGAGTATGCATCTCTCCGGCGGAAGCTCGAAATTGCCTACTGGTATGAAGCCTGTGCTTTGCTTGAGAAAACTGATATCCAGGAGCTCCAAAGGCTCCAAGAGCGCGCCAATTGGAAAATTAATCAGCGCCCAGTTGTGATACCAGTCATGGAGCACCGAAGATTTCACTTGACGATCTATCGACCGTTGAATAATCGTGTTCTCAATAGTGTCCTTGAAACCTACTGGGACCTCTATGAGGCATCCCAAATCAATTATTATCGCGACCATGAATACCTTGAGAGTGTCTGGAGCTATCATCGCCAGATGCTTGAAGCCATCGCAAGTAAGGCTTATGAAAAAGGGTATGAAGCCTTGGTGACCCATTTTGATTTGATGAAAACATTCAAGAAAGCGGACCTTCGCCAAAGGTTCGAGTAAAAGGAGAAATTGTCGTAATGCTAGATACCACACAAGATTCCGTGCAGGGCAATGAGCAGATTGTCAACGAAGTATGTATGACCATCTGCACAGTCAACGGATCCGGCAGTGCCACGGCGAACAACATCTTATATCGAGCTTTGTTCCGCATGGGGATCCTGACCTCAGGGAAGAATATCTTCCCGTCTAATATCAAAGGCTTGCCAACCTGGTTTGTGATCCGTGCTTCCGCTCGTGGATACACCGGGCGGGTAGAGTACGATGACGTGGTCGTGGCGATAAACCCGGCTACCATCCAGAAGGATGTCTCTTACCTCCGAAATGGTGGGGTGCTGTTCTACGCTGACCACTTGGAAAAGCCCGAAATCACGGACAAAGAGGTTATTATCTATCCCATGCCCATCAAGACTCTGATGAAGCAAGTGGACGTGCCGCGAAATCTGCAAAGTTACATGGAGAACATGCTTTATGTTGGAATTGTAGGCCAGGTGCTTCGCATCCCCGAGGAGATCCTGAAAGCGACCATTGAGCACCAGTTTCGCAGTAAACCAGCTGTTGCTGAATCCAATTTTAATATCGTTAAACTTGGGTTCCAATACGCGCTTGAGAATATTGAGAAGAAGGACCGCTACTATCTGCAGCAGCTGCCAGAACTGAGTGATTACATTCTGACAGATGGCAATAATGCTGGTGCACTCGGATCGCTCTATGGTGGTCTGCAATTTTGCGCCTGGTATCCGATCACCCCGGCAACAAGTCTGGTTGAATCAGCGATCGACCAGGTAGGCAAGTTGCGCAAAGACCCGAAAACTGGAAAGAACACCTGTGTGATTTTGCAGGTCGAGGATGAGCTTGCTGCCGCTGGTGCCGCTTTGGGAGCTGGCTGGGCAGGGTTGCGGTCGATGACAGCGACTTCTGGTCCTGGTATCAGCCTGATGACAGAAAATATCGGTCTGGCTTACTTCACGGAAACCCCGATGGTCATTTGGGACGTGCAGCGCGTTGGGCCGAGCACCGGCTTACCCACCCGCACAGCCCAGGGCGATCTTTCCATGCTTTACACCCTCGGTCACGGAGACACAAAACACGTGATCCTCATCCCAGGAACAGTTACGGAGTGTTTCGAATTTGGCTGGCGCTCGCTTGACATCGCTGAAAAGTACCAAACCCCAATTTTTGTGCTTTCTGATCTTGATCTGGGCATGAACGCCTGGGTCACTAAGCGGTTTGAATATCCCAATCAGCCTATCGAGCGGGGCAAGATTATCTGGGAAGAACAACTTGAGCAAATCAAGGACTGGGGGCGGTATAAGGATCTTGATGGCGATGGCATTCCTTACCGTACCGTAGTTGGCAATATGAGTAAGAAAGCAGCATACTTTGCCCGCGGGACCGGGCACGATGAGTATGGTAATTACAGCGAGGACCCAAAAAATTGGTCCGATATGCTAAATCGCATCGGAGCGAAGCTGGAGGGTGTGGTCAAGGACTTGCCCGGACCAATAATCCGCAGGGCGAAGGCTGACGCTGATATCGGAATTATCGGCATGGGCTCCACCCATGATGCCATGATTGAAGCCCAGGACATCCTGGCTGAGATGGGCATCCAGGCGGATTATATGCGCGTTCGTTCCCTGCCTGCCAATACCGAAGTGAGGGAGTTTATCGCCAGCCATGCCCGCAACTACGTTGTGGAGCTCAACCGCGATGGGCAGCTGCGGCAGATCCTCTCGCTGGAGATTTCCGAATATTCTGAAAAATTGATTTCCATCTCGGAAATTGGCGGTTTGCCTCTCCCCGCAGCATGGACAGCGGAGAATATCTTCGCAAAGGAGAAACATAATGGAAAAAACTGTTGAGCTAAATCGATTAGGCCTTGCGCTAGCTGACTATAAAGGAAAACCTTCAACCCTTTGCCCGGGCTGTGGTCATAATGCCATTGCAAACCAGATCCAGGCAGCCATCTGGGAGCTCGGACTCGCCCCCGAAAAGGTGATGAAACTAAGCGGCATTGGCTGCTCGAGCAAAAGCCCAAACTACTTCCTCAACCGCTCTTTTGGTTTCAACGGATTGCATGGGCGTATGCCCACTCTGGCCACTGGTGCTAGTTTTGGTGATTCCTCGATCAAGATCCTTGGTATCTCCGGTGACGGAGACACAGCCAGTATCGGCATGGGGCATTTCAAACACGTTATCAGACGAAATGTGCCCATGGTTTACATCATTGAAAACAACGGCTGTTATGGCCTCACCAAGGGACAATTCTCTGCCACATCCGACCAGGGTCTGGTTCTGAAGCACCAGGGTGTCAATTTGCTTCCCCCGCTTGACCTTTGCATGGAAGCTCTCATCAGTGGCGCGTCTTTTGTGGCTCGCACCTTCTCTGGGGATGTTAAACAAATGAAAGAGTTGATCAAAGCTGCTATTTCTCAAACCGGCATCGCTGTGATCGACGTCATCAGCCCATGTGTTACTTTTAATAATCGCGATGACGCGCTGCAGTCTTACTCTTGGGGGCGTGAACATGAAGCGCCTATCCAGGGAATCACATTTTTTAGCAGCCGTGAAGATATGCAGCTTGAAAATTTTGAAGAAGGCACATATCGTGAAATCGAACTGCCGGATGGATCCTACATCGTTCTGAAGAAGATCGAAAAGGATTATGACCCTACTGATCTCAATGCTGCGCTTGACCTGCTGACTGAGTCCTACAAGTATCACTACTTTGCTACAGGGTTGATTTACTTCTCTGAGGTCCCACCTGCTATCCAGGAGCAGTACGATCTTCCTGCTGAACCGTTTAACCGCCTCACTCCAGATCGCTTGCGCCCGAGCCAAGAGTCTCTTGAGGCAATAAACGTCTCACTATTTTAGTACAATAGAATTTTACAGAACCGGTCTGAACAAGGCCGGTTTTTTTATTTCCAATTTTAGATTCGCGGGTTCTTCGGAATGACGGTTCTACGACTTAATACTACCCTTTAAGTGTATAAAGTAATGCAAGATTAGGGCTAGTAAATGCACCAACGGGAAAACCAGAGATGATGACAACCTGGTCGCCACCTTTAAGTGGAGTTGCAGCGGTCAGTGCAGTCTCAACATGCGTTACCATGGTTTCCAGAGTGTCGGCGTGCGGAACGCGGAAGGGCGTAATGCCCCAGCAAATTCCCAGCCATTGGTAGGTGCTGGCTTCGGGGGTGAATGCAAAAATTGGCACGTTTGGTTTGGTTTTACTGATCCAAAGGGCAGACATCCCGGAACGGGTGAAGACCACAATGGCGGATACGTTTTTATCTTGCGCCATGTCGCGGGCGGCATGGGAGATGACGACGGCATCATTGTTCAAGATGTCGGCTTGCAGAATGTTGTGGTGTCCCCAATCGGCTGAATGGCGTTCGGACTCCAAAATGATGTTTGCCATCATGCGGATACTCTGTACTGGATACTTGCCGGCAGCTGATTCAGCTGAGAGCATGACGGCATCGGTGCCATCGAAGATAGCATTCGCAACGTCGGCTGCTTCAGCGCGGGTGGGGCGGGGATTGTTGATCATCGACTCGAGCATTTGCGTGGCTGTGATCACAAATTTGCCGTAGTTATTTGCTTTTTTGATGATCTCCTTTTGCACAGTAGGCACCAGCGCGGGTGAAATCTCCACGCCCAGGTCGCCGCGGGCAACCATTACACCATCCGTCACTTTGATAATTTCTTCGAGGTTGGTGATGGCTTCAGGGCGCTCTAATTTGGCAATAATTGGGGGTAATCGCCGATTACCAATCAAATTGCGCATAGTATCTCGCGCCATTTCAATGTCCGATGCCTTCTTAACAAATGAAATGGCCACAAGGTCAATACCAGCTTCGAGTCCAAACTTCATGTCTTCGAGGTCTTTGGGAGTAAGAACAGGAATGTCGAGATTAGAACCGGGAAGGTTGACGCCTTTGTGGGATTTCAGGTTTCCACCAAGGATGACTTTGGCAAAAATGTTTTCGCCATCCAGGCGCAGGACCTCAAACTCGAGTTGACCATCATCCAGGAGGATGTGGTTGCCAGGAACAAGTGCTTCATGAAGTTTGGGGACGTCAAAAGGAATAAAAACCACTCCTTCAGGCAGGTTCTGTGGATCTTCGCGGGAACTCAATGCGACTTCTTGCCCTGACCGGAGCTTAATCCCTCCATCTGGTAGAACGCCGATGCGTAGTTTTGGACCCTGGAGGTCCATTAGGATGGACACAGGTTTGCCAAGATCTTTTGAGATTTTGCGGATCAGCTTGATCTTCTCGCCGTGGTCTTCGTGGGACCCATGTGAAAAATTCAAACGGCAGACATCCATGCCTGCCTTCACCATCTCTACCAGCACGGCTTCATCTGAGCTGCTGGGACCTAACGTGGCGACGATCTTGGCAAACCGGTACATAGTTTTATCCTTATCTTTTCAAGACATCCGCAATGATTTCGAGTGCCCAGTCGAGGGTTTCTTTCTCGATGATCAGAGGAGGGGCAAAGCGGATTACGTGGTCGTGTGTTTCTTTGGCGAGGATGCCAGCTTCCTGCAGCATTTCGCAGTAGCGGCGGGCGCCGCCAGCTTCGGGATAGAGTTCAACCCCAATCAGCAAACCGCGCCCGCGGATTTCCTTTACCATGGGCGCGTCGATTTCGCGCAGTTTCGCCATAAAATAATTGCCGAGTTCGTTTGCGCGTTCTGCAAGGTGTTCTTCGTCCAGAACCTCGAGGGCTGCCACAGCCACAGCCGCGGCGAGCGGGCTGCCGCCGAATGTGGAACCATGCTCGCCAGGCAGGAAAAGACCCAAAACTGGGTCATCTGCCAGTACTGCCGAGATGGGATACATACCACCGGAGAGGGCTTTGCCAATAATGGTGACATCAGGGCGAACGCCTTCATGCTGCGCAGCGAACCACTTGCCAGTTCGACAAAGACCAGTCTGGATCTCGTCAGCAATAAACAAAACGTTGTTTTCTTTACACAACTCAGCGACAGCTTTGAGGTAGCCATCAGGTGGAATAATGACGCCATTTTCGCCCTGAATAGGCTCGAGCATGACAGCAGCTGTATTGGGTGTGATGGCGGCTTTTATCTCTTCGATGTTGCCATAGGTGACAATCTTGAACCCTGGTGTAAAGGGTCCGAAAGCTTCTCTATAAAATTCTTCGCTAGAGAAGGACACAATCGTAACAGTACGTCCGTGGAAGTTTCCAGCAGCGACAATGATTTCGGCTTCATACTTCGGCACACCCTTGGTCACGTAAGCCCATTTGCGGGCAATCTTAATTGCTGACTCAACCGCTTCGGCGCCGCTGTTCATTGGCAGCACGCGCTCATAACCGGTGAGATCCACCAGTTTTTTGTAGAACAGACCGAGCTTGTCGTTACGGAATGCGCGCGAGGTCAAGGCAAGTTTTTGTGACTGTTCGAGCATCGCCTCGACGATGTGCGGATGGCAATGGCCCTGGTTGAGAGCAGAATAGGCACTCAGGCAGTCCAGGTATTTTTTACCTTCCACGTCCCAAACCCAAACGCCTTTACCCTCAGTAAGTACGACATCCAGCGGTTTGTAGTTATTTACGCCGTATTTGTCTTCGAGCTCAATGTAGTCTTTTGTATTCATTTATTTCTCTCCTAGTAGTGTTTGCAGAATAGCCTTTTGTGCATGCAGACGATTGTGTGCCTGCGGAAACAAGCGTGAGTGCGGTCCGTCGGCGACTTCGTCTGTAATTTCCTGGTTTCGGTGAGCGGGCAGACAGTGCATAACAATGACTTCCGGATTGGCTTCCGCGACCAACTGATCGTTCACCTGGTATGGAGGGAAGACCAATTCACGTTTAGCGCTTTCTTCTTCCTGGCCCATGCTGGTCCAGGTGTCCGTATAGATTACTTGAGCACCGTGAACCGCTTCGTGAGGATCGCGCAGGAAAGTCAGTTTGCTGCCGCTGGCAGCCGCAATCGGTTTGACAGTTTCGATTGCTTGTGCTGGCATGTCGTAATCCACGGGATTTGCGATCGTGAAATTCGCGCCCAGTTTGGCAGCGATCTGCATCAGCGAAACAGCCACGTTATTGCCATCGCCCACATAGGTGATATTTACATCTTTGATTTTGCCGAATTCTTCATAGACGGTCATGATATCTGCCATGGCCTGGCAGGGATGACTGTAATCACTCAGACCATTGATAACCGGAATGGATGCCCATTTCGCGAGCTCGAGCACGTGTTGGTGCTCAAAAACGCGCGCCATGATGCCGTGCACCATGCCTGAGAGTACCCTGGCGATGTCGGCAATGGATTCGCGTTTGCCCAAACCAATCTCATTTGGCGAGAGGTAAAGCGCGTCTCCACCGAGGTGGCGCATGCCCATGTCAAAACTGACACGGGTACGCAGTGAAGGCTTCTGAAAAATCATTGCCAACACTTTACCTTTCAGGGTAGGCTGATTGCCACCTTCCTGGTACTCCTTCTTCAGCTCAACGGCTAAATCGAGCAATGCGAGTAGCTCTTCGGGGGTGTAATCGATGATGTCCAAGAAATCTTTATGCATATATACTCCTACGGTCTCCTTTTTTATTTGGCAAGTTGAACAGAATCGCACGAAAATAAAGATCCGTGCGATCGCCTGGATGGATTGTACCAGACAAATTGCTTTCAGCTTGATCGAGGAAGGAAAACCTGTTAGCTGAGTGGGAAAAATGGGATTTTACAAACAAAAAAAACAAGAACTAAACGGGTTCGTGAATACTTTTATGAATCGGATTGTTCAACTCTTTAAGGATGGCATCCTGCAGGGCGGACATCTCTTCCCATTCGGAGCGCGAAGCATGATCCATACCTGCCAGGTGCAATATGCCATGTACCAGCAGCATTTCAATCTCCGCCATCATTTCTAATCCGCGGGCCTCTGCCTGTCTCCTTGCCGTTTCGTATGAGATCAGGATGTCACCAAGGTACGTTTCGCCGCTTTCAGGATCAATGAAAGCATTTTCGAAGGAAAGTACATCCGTGGCTTCGTCAATGCCACGATATTGGCGGTTGAATTCCCGAATGGTCCGATCATCCGTGAGCTGTAGGGTGATTTCTGGTTGGGGGTCAAACCCGAGCAGATTGCAGGCGGTGGAACCGGCTCTTTGTAATCGTTTTATATCTAATTCTTTTCGGATTGCCTGGCGTGATTTTATAGTGAGCATGCTATTTCTCAACAGGGGTTTGCGTCTGACTGGTTATGTGAACCGGTTCAGTCTTTCCGCGCCGGGTTTCAGGATATTTAATGCGAGGATGGTAGGAACGCTGAAGTGTGTGGAAGAACGAGTCTCGAATGGTGCTCAGGTCTTTGAGTGTCAGGTCGGTATTGTCAAGTTGACCAGCGTCCTTGCAGGCGTTTATAACCGAATTGATGACTTCCATTATCTCTTCATCTGTTCTGGCATTCTCAGCACGAGACCTGGCTTCGGTGCCATCAGCGAGCATCAGGATGGCAGTCTCTTTAGATCGGGGAGCTGGACCTGGGTACCGAAACAATGTTTGATCGACATCATCGGGATTTTCAGCTTTCGCCAGGGCTTTCCCATACTGGTAACGGGTCATCAATGTACCATGGTGTTCCCGGATGAAGTCAATCACCCTGGATGGCAGGCGATACCGTTTGGCAAGGGCGACCCCATCTGTGACGTGCTTGATGATGGTCGCAGCGGCAACTTCCGGGGGAATATCATCGTGGGGGTCCACATTGCCCCGCACTTGATTTTCGATGAAAAAACCCGGGTTCTCGGATTTTCCAACGTCGTGGTAGAGTGCACCAACTCTGACAAGAAGCCTGTCCGCTCCGATGGCTTCAGCAGCCTGTTCTGCCAGGTTTGAAACCTGCAGACTGTGTTGGTAGGACCCAGGCATGGTTTGAAGCACATGCTGCATCAAGGGGTGATCGGGTCGGGAAATATCCATTAATTGCAGAGCAGTGGGGACATCCAGGACAAAAGAGAAAATGTATTCCAGGAGAATCGCCAGGGTGCCAGCTGCAAGCCCATTTAACAATGCTGAAGCTGTGAGCGAAACTAACCCCCACGAATCCGTGAAGTTATCGCCGATTCGGAAAATGAGTACAATCGCCGTTCCGACCAGGCTCACAACCGCGCCGGCACCAAGAAAAGAGCTGACCCTTCTCGCCCGCCCGATCACGAAGATACCAGCAAAGGTCGGCAGAATGTAAAAAAGAGCCAGTTCCATGTCTCGCGGATGACCAAAGACAGTCAGGACGGCCAATAGCAAGCTCAAAAGCATGCCAGTGTCAAGCCGCAAAACAATAGCGATGGTCAAACCAAAGGCTGCGATTGGAAAGAGCCAGGGAATAACGGTACGGTCTATAACCAGGAAGCGTGCCAATCCGAGAAACACCAGGAAGAATGCAGCCACCAGGATGATCGTCCTGGTTTCTGTCAGGACTGGAATCTTCCGTTGACGATTGTAGTACATCGCGCAGATCAATCCGCAGATGGCAACCAGGATTCCGCTGGTGATCAACAGATCGCTGCGGTTCTCTGGTTCACCTAATCCGAAAACATTCAAGGCTTCCAGGTCAGCTGGCCCAATAATTTGACCCCGACGCACCAGGACCTCACCGGCCATAATCTGCCTGGTGATTGGTTCCACACTGTTTCTGGCTACTTCCCTGGCTTGCTGGGTCTGTTCTTCGCTGAACAAACTGGTCGGGACGATCAGGGGCGAGACGATCATGGTAATCAACTGGGTTTGATCGCTTTTGAATCCGAAATCGATGACAGCCGGCAGATTGCTGCGCGTACGACCGATCTGGTCGTTGCGTATGCTGTCGCGCAAAACCAACTCGAGCACTCGATTTGCTTCCGCGCTGATGGCTTGCCAATCTTCATCCGTGAGATTCAAAATAGCTTCGTAAGCCTCATCCTTAAGCGTAAGCTTGTCAGCTGAACGCATGTCGTTAATTTTTTGCTGTCGGGTCGAAAATTTGTCGTTGCGAACGGACGTGAAGAAGTAGAGAGCATTATTCAAGGTTTCAAGCTGCGCTTTTGCGATGCTTGGATCTGCCGGAAGAAAAACTGGTTCCACTTCGGCTGCTGCTTCTTTGCGAGCCTGATCAGTGAAGACCTTGGATTCAAATGTGATTGAAAAGGGAGCGGTAATTTCCTGTGGGGCAACCTGGCCGATCCGGACTGCCTCGTTTTGGTCGCTCAGGATATCAGGCAACACAAGGCAACCAAAGGCTAATAAGCATGCAAGTGCCAGAATGATGCCGTTGATCACTCCATGGGTGCTTGTTTCGCTTAATTTGTCTGTGGTTGACTTTCTTGCCATGCAACTATCCTGTCAGAAGTTCCCGCACCACTTGGCTGGCTTCAGCATTGCTGGCTCTTCCTGCCAGTAGAGGTTGGAGAGTCTTCATTACAACACCCATGTCCTTGATCGAGGTCGCATTGCATTCTGCGATCACGCTGCGTACCAGCTCTTTCAGTTCTTCCGCGTTCAATTGTGCTGGCAGGTAAGTCTTTAAGCAGGCAATTTCCTGGTCAGCTTGCGCCACCAGATCTTCACGATGAGCCTTCTCTGCGTCAGCCTTGGCTTCCTGGCGGGTTTTGATTTCCTTCTGAATGATTGCCATGATTTCGTCCTGGTCAAGTTCCTGGCCCTTGGCAACTTCTGCGAGTTGAATAGCTGCTTTGATCATTTTGATTACCCACTTTTTGGTTTCGTCGTGAGTTTTCATGGCTTGGATTAGGTCTGTTTGCAAGCGTTCTTTTATATTCATAGTTTTATTATACCTGTCTCTGCCTGTTCTCTCATTCACCGAGAGTGATGATCCCCTCGAGCTTTTCAAAAAGCGATTGACTGATACCTTCCACTTTCATCAAATCTTCCAGTGCGGTGAAAAGACCGTTTTTCTGCCTGTAATCAAGAATAGCCTGCGCTTTTACCTCTCCGATTCCTGGCAGACTGTCCAATTCTGCAAAGCTGGCAGTGTTAATGTTCACCAATGCGGATGTTTCTATACTCAATCCTCTATCGTCAGTCGTCAATGTCGCATCCTGTGCTGGTGGAATGTATAACCTTTGACCATCCTCTAACGCGGCTGCAAGATTGAGCGACTGGGCATCAGCTTCCTCCAGTAGTCCGCCTGCGGCTTGGATTGCGTCTTCCAACCGCGCAGTTTCTGGCAGGGTGTAGACACCCGGAATGTTGACTAAACCAGTTACGTGGATACGGATAAGTTTGGGCGTAGCGGTAGGGTCTGGCGTCAGGTTGGGTGTGTGAGTGACGAGCACCAGTGGTTGCCCTCTTTGAGGGGAAACCACCAGGAGGATGGCGCCCACCACAACCAACCCGAGCAAAAAGCCGGCCAAAGTCTGCTGCCAGGGCTTCATGCGGACGTGACTTCAGAGCCTTTCTGTTCTGCCTCGTACATCAGGTTGAAGGCTTTAATGGATACCTCAAGCATGTCTTCCGAGGGCTCACGGGTGGTCAACTTCTGCAAGGCGAGATTGGGCTTGATCAACGCGCGCACAAGCGCGGAATCATCCATGTGCCTGGCAGCAAAACGGATATATTCATAAGCCAGTCCCGAAACCACCGGTAGCAGCAGGATGCGTGTCAGCAAGCGCCAATGCAGGGGTAAAGGACCAAGCAGGCTGAAAAACAGAATTGAGATCAACACCAGCGTGAGCATAAAAGATGTGCCGCAGCGCGGATGAACGAGGCTGAATTCGCTCACGTTTTTCGGGGTCAGTTCCGCACCGGCTTCAAAAGCGTTGATGGTTTTGTGTTCCGCGCCATGATAGGAAAAAACCCGTCGAATTTCCGGCATTCTGCCAACCACCGCAAGGTAAACCACCAGGAGGGTGAGACGAATCAACCCTTCCAGCAGGTTGCTCAGCCAGTTGCCAAGCGTTCCCCATTGGTCGATTCCGAGCGGTCCGTCCAACCAACCCGTAACCAGGGCTGGTAAAAGGAAAAAGAGACCAATACCCAGCCCAAGGGAAAGCAAAATCGCAAGTGCGAGATCCTTGCCTTCGATTTGTTCATCTTCCCCATTGACCATGTTGGAGGACTTGGTAAGGAAGCGCATACCCAGGTTCAAAGAATCCCACAAACCTAAAACGCCTCTCAGAAATGGAATACTCATCCATTTTGAGCGGTAAAGAGCGGGGAGTGTCTCCTCGTAAGTGAGGATCTGACCATCCGGCGCGCGCACAGCCATGGCAACATGCTGTTTGCCGCGCATCATGACCCCTTCCATTACGGCTTGGCCGCCGTAGGAAGGCAGTCTTAACTCTTTTTGATTACCCGCCATGCTTAAGCCTCGAAGCTGGTCAGGAACCGGATATAGGCTTTTATGCCTTTTCGCCAGGTGGGCAGGTGGAGATGCTCATTTGGGGAATGGATCCCGTCATCGGGCAGTCCAAGCCCGGTGAGGATCGACTTCACACCCAAAACTTCCTGCATGACCGTCGCGACGGGGATACTTCCGCCTTCACGCTTGAAGATCACGTCATTCTGCCAGGTTTCCTTGAAAGCATGGATCAGGTTAGGTAATCCCGGAGCATCGTCTGCCAGGTAGGAGGGGCCGCCTGAGTGCTTGATGAAGCTGACTTTCACTGTCGCAGGAACAAGGGAACGAATGTACTTTTCAGCAAGTTCGTAGATTTCATCAGGGTCCTGGTCTGGAACCAACCGGCAGGAGATTTTCGCTTTGGCATAAGCAGGAATGATGGTTTTTGCACCTTCGCCGATGAAACCCGCATAGAGACCGTTCACGTCCAAAGTTGGTCTTGCTCCCTGGCGCTCAAGAATTGAATATCCTTGCTCGCCAGCTAAAGCAGGTGCGCCGGTTACTTCCAGAAAATCAGCTTCGCTGGTCGGATTCATGGCGATTTTCTTACGATCTTCTTCAGTTAGAGGTCGAACACGGTCATAGAATCCTGGAATTGCCACAGTTCCATCCGGGTTATGCAGTTGGGCGATGATCTTTGCCAGAACGTTGGCAGGGTTGGCTACATTTCCGCCAAATAGTCCGGAGTGCAGATCCATTTTCGGGCCATCAATGCGCACTTCAAAGTAAACCAGTCCGCGCAAACCGAAGACAATGGTGGGATGATCCTTGTCTATCATGCCCGCATCCGGGTTGAGGATCATGTCACATTTCAGTAAATCGGCATTATCACGAATAAAGTCGTCCAGAGATGGGGAACCGATCTCCTCTTCGCCTTCGAGAATGAACTTTATGTTGATCGGAAGTTCTCCAGTCTTCAAAACGCTCTCAAGTGCGAAGACGGTCGCCATGATTTGACCTTTCATGTCCGAAGATCCCCGCGCATAAAGGTTCTCACCCCGAATGGTGGGCTCAAACGCAGGTGTTATCCAGGAGTCCAGTGGATCCGGTGGCTGCACATCGTAATGGCCATAGATCAGAAGGGTTTTTGCAGCTGGCAGGCTTGAGCGCTTCTCGGCAAAAACAACGGGGTGTAAGTCGGTCGGATAAATTCTGACCTCATCCATGCCGAGTTTCTCAAAATAAGACTTTAAGAATTCAGCTGCTTGCTGTAGGTTTGGTTTCATTTCCGGGTCTGCGGAAACAGATGGAATCCGTAAGAATGCGTCAAAGATGCGCATCTTTTCAGCTTCTGAGTTTTCAAACTCCTGGATTGCTTGTTGGGTTCTGGACATGTTCTTCCCTCAAATTTTTTTCTGATTATATGCCATTTGGCTCAAAATTGTGATAGCATAGGCAATGATTTCAGGTTATTGGCCACACAAAATAAAATATTGAAGCTATGTAATGACCGACTCATTGAAAATGTCATCATTATCAAGGATAATGGTAACATGCTTGTGGTGATTTCCCCTAAAATCGTCATGAACAAACAACATTATGAGATGTTCAGCGTGATTGATAAGTATTCTTCTTCCGTTGATGACAATCTCCTGGCTGGAAAGGTGCATTTAACAAATGGGTTTGATTGAGCATAGACAATTGATTATTCTGGGCGCTGGACCTGCAGGGCTATCCGCCGCGATTTATGCTGCCCGGGCAGATCTAAAACCCCTGGTGATAACCGGGATGGTTCTTTATGGACAGGCGTCGTTGACCTACGCAATCGAAAACTATCCTGGATTCCCAAATGGGATCGGAGGAATGCAGCTTGGTCAGCTTTTTGAGGAACAGGCAAAAGCCTTCGGCACAGAATTTTTGTTTGATGAAGTTCAAGCGGTTGACCTTTCAAAACGCCCCTATACTGTAAGTGTCTATGGTGGAGACTATACAACTGACGCGTTGATCATCGCCATGGGAGCAAACAACAAGAGGCTCAATGTCCCCGGTGAGGAGGAATTCATCGGGAGAGGTGTTTCTTACTGCGGCACTTGTGATAGCTGGTTCTACAGAGACAAGGATATTCACGTTGTTGGCGGTGGGGACAGCGCGCTTGAGGAAGCTATATTTCTGACTCGTTTTGCTCACAGTGTGACCATTATTCACCGGCGTGACACCTTGCGAGCTGGACCGATCCTGGAAAATCGCGCCCGAACCAACCCAAAGATCAGTTTTCTTTTGGATTCGGTTGTCAAAGAAATCAGGGGGCATGAAAGCGTGGATGAACTCCTGGTTGAAAATGTAAAGACAGGTGAAAAAAACATCATACCCACTGACGGTATCTTCATTTTCATCGGTCACAGTCCGAATACCAAGTTTTTTGAAGGGCAACTTGAGATGGAACCGGGTGGCACGTTGAAGGTCAACGAACTCATGGAGACCAACAAAAAAGGCGTTTTTGCCGCCGGCGAGATTGCCGATCCGCATTTTCGTCAGGTTGTCACCTCGGCGGGGATGGGGGCAGCCGCAGCAATTTCTGCTACGCGCTGTCTCGAAACGATGTCATGCGGGTTTTAAGCTCGCCTAAGGTGACGTGGTTGGTTGTGTACCGGTACCAATCCAACTGAATACCCTGAACGCACTCGTCGCACCGGCTTCTTCATAAATTGGATTCTCATTATCCTGGTTAATTTGGCGGGCAACGGTCACACTCCACTGGATGATGTGGGGGTTGCCATCTGTTGGGCGGAAAGTTGAAGGCAGGATGTACTTGGTATCCGTGACATAGGCCACCAGAATCTTTTCCTCGACTGAAGTAAGATCCTGCACTTTTACCCGATAAACCTCATTCGTGCGCAAGGCTGCCACTGCGGCCCATTGCAAGGTGACACCTTCGTCTGTTGCTGAGAAGGAAGCGCCCGAGCGCGGAAGGAGCAGGTTTGGCGCCGGGTACGGCGGCAACGGCGTGGGGGTCAAGGTTGGACCGGGAGTAGGAAGTCGGTCGCACAAGGGGATGATGAGGGTTTGACCCTGGCGGACAATCGTATCGGTTAGTTTATTGAAATCCTGGATGTCCTTCATCGAAACATTGTAGTTTAAGGCAATCCCTTGCAGGGTATCGCTTGAGGAGACAACGATCGAGACCGTGTTGGTGCAGATATCTGCTGCTACCCCGATGGCTTCAGGGGTTGCAGTGGGCACTGGAGAAGGGGTCAGGGTTGGTTGGGGAATCTTCAGCGCGCGCCCCTCGCTGAGCAGGCAGTCAGTACCCAGGTTGTTGGCAAGAATGATGCTTTGTACGGACACCTGGAATTGGGCAGCAATATCAGTGCAGGTTTCATTGGCTTTTACCACGTAATCCAGGTCCGGTAAGGGCGTCCAAGTGGGTTCCGGTTGAAGCGTCGGAGTATTGGTAGGGCTGAGTGTCATCGTGGGAGTGAGCGTTTGGGTCGGTTCCTCGGTGGCTAAAGCAGCCGGAGTGCCAGCACGATTCTGGTTAATTACCATAAAAATCACCACTCCAACTAAAGCCAGAAACAAAACCCCCAATCCAATCAACGCCCCCAGGCTTACTTTTACCTCGGGAATGCGTTTGGAATCGATCGGGCTTTCTTTCTTTACACTGGCGCCTCCATCAAGAGCTGTACCACAGACAAGGCAGCGAGTGGCGCTTTCAGAGATCCGGGTGCCGCAGACGGGGCAATTCTGAGTCCCTCGACTAATTTTTTCAGTTTGGATTTTTTTCATAAGCTTCTAATAACCGAGCCAACAGAAATTGGTAAAATTGGCTCAATGTTTGGTATCTATCTCCATATTCCCTTCTGTCGCAGAAGGTGTAATTATTGTGATTTTATCACGTATGCTGGCAAAGACGAATTAATGCCAGGATATTATGCTGCATTAATGTCAGAACTACAGCACCAGGCGGCCAGCCTTCAGGATCTGCCGAACCAGGTGGAAACGATCTTTTTTGGCGGTGGAACGCCTTCTTTATTGAAAGTCGAGTGGATCGAAGCCCTGATCGACTGCGTACGCAGCGAATATGGTTTGGCAGATGAGGCTGAAATTTCATTGGAAGCAAACCCAGGAACGCTTACGCTTGGATTTACTGCCAGATTGCTTGAAGCTGGAGTGAACAGACTCAGCATCGGCGTCCAATCTTTCGTTGAGCGTGATCTAGCACTTCTGGGCAGGATCCACAACCCCTCCCAGGCATGCGACGCCATTCTTTCAGCCCGCCGGGTAGGATTTACCAACATCAGCCTTGATCTGATATTCGGCATCCCGGGGCAAAGCCTTGCAGACTGGCAGGCAAATCTGCAGCAGGCGGTTGCCCTTCGACCAGATCACCTTTCACTCTACTCCTTGATACTTGAACCCGGTACGCGACTCTATGATGATGTTCAGGCAGGCAAGATCCAACCTGTTTCAGAAGACTTAAGTGCTGATATGTACGAGTTGGCAATGGATACCCTGGCTCAGGAAGGTTTTTCTCAATATGAAATCTCGAACTGGGCAAGGAGCGACGCCTTTGAGGCAAAGCATAACAAGATCTATTGGAAGAACCAGCCTTACCTCGGGGTGGGGGCAGGTGCACATAGCAGCCTCAATGGGATGCGCGTAGCCAATACGTTTTCAATAGAGGATTACATCCAAAAAATGAGCGATTTGAAATCCAAAGGCGAAGACACTTTCCCGGCTGCAGTGGAAACGATCAAGTTGGATCCGTATACTGTACAACAGGAGACGATGATGTTGGGGATGCGCCTGACGAGGGAAGGCGTTTCTGACTTTGAATTCAAGAACCGATTTGGTGAAGCGATCCAGGATGTTTTCCCAAAAGAGGTAAAACGAATTATTGCCAGGAAACTTGCGGAGTGGCGGAACTTCCCCGATGGTCCTCATCTGGTGCTCACCAGGGGTGGAGCGCTACTTGGCAACCAGGTTTTTCAGGAATTCGTGTAATTACTTGTGGACCCTGATGGAGGTTCCCCAACCGTGTTTAGCCCAATCTTCGGGTCCGGCCTGGGGTAAAGTCCAGCGGTAAACCCATTTAGCATCATCATTTGCCATGTTGATACACCCGGCACTCATGGGTGTGCCGAAATTTGAGTGCCAGAACGTACCATGCGTTGCGAGCCCGATCTCCATTTCAAAGAAACAGGTCCAGGGTACTCCCATCCAGATCCTTTCGCGAACGTTACTGCTCAAGACGGCATCACCCATGTGTTTGGACGGCATTTTCGTCTTGATTGCGTATAGGCCTTCACCTGTGGGGAAGCCAGTTGAGACCTTATATTCTTTCACCAGGTTATCACCCTCAAAAGCCTGCAGTCGCTGCAGGGGAAGCGAAACGTCAATTGACTTCTCGCTCCCAGGTACGTCCGGAGAAATTGGCGCAAATTCCTCATCTTCAATGAAACGCATATGCTCAGCCCGCACAATCGTTTCTGTATGTCCAAGCTCGTCCTGGATTTTGTACCAGGGTTGCTTATCTGGCCCCTGCACAACGTCAACGACCCAATGGGCCGAGCGGTAGTAATACATCCAGAGTGGAACCCAGCCATCGTAGGCCTGATGGTAGAACGAGCGGGTGTAGGGGACGGTGATTTCAGCCAGTTGACCAGTGCTGCGTTTTGGTTCTGTGGGCTCGTTTAATTCGTATTTGACTTCATAGAGGAGCCCACTAAAGACGAAGCCACCCCAGCAGCGATACCAAATCGGATTCCAAGCGGGTCCATTCGGACCAATCACCTCTTCATAGACGTTAATAATATCCATGTATTGGCGCTGGTAGAGGATCACACTCGACTCGTCCGGTTCTTTATAGATGCTTACGCCGGATTTCTCGCCAACCAGCATAAAACGCGGTTTGCTCCAGCTTGCGCCAGCTTCAGCATTGGGTAAGACCGCCGCAGTGCCTAAAGCCAGGGCACCGAATTTGAGAAAATCGCGTCGTGAAAGGTCTATCAATCCAGATCCTCCAGGTTGATGTCTCCAATTGAGTTAAACACATATTTCGGGCGATAAGGAAAATCGGAGATATGGTTTTCTTTCGTCATGCCGGTCAGCACAAGCACAGTCTCCATGCCTGCTGAAATACCTGCCAGGATATCAGTGCGCATGTTGTCGCCGATCATGTAACTGTTTTCGGAATGTACCCCGAGGTGGTTGAGAGCAGAACGCATCATCAGGGCATTTGGTTTGCCGATATAAAAAGGGGATTTGCCCGTTGCAGCTTCAATCAGAGCAGCCATTGCGCCGGTTGACGGTATAATGCCTTGCTCGCTTGGTCCGGTTAGATCCGGGTTGGTGGCAATGAATCTCGCACCGTCATTGATCAGGCGGATGGCAATCGTTATCTGGTCAAAACTGTAATTCTTCGTCTCCCCTAAAACTACGTAATCCGGGTTCATCGGTGTCTGCACGTAACCTATACGGTGGATTGCTTCGGTTAGCCCGACCTCACCAATCACAAATGCTTTGCCTTGTGGTAGTTGGGCGTCTAAGAATTCAGCGGTCGCAACTGCGGAGGTGTAGATGTTATCTTCAGGGATGTCCAAATCTGCAAGTTGCAGGAGGTGAGCCAGATCGCGCGTGGTATAGAGCGCATTATTCGTCACAACCAGGAACTTGCGTTTTTGATCCAATGAAGTTTCGATAAATTCCTTGGCGCCTGGAATCGGTTTTGATCCATGTACGAGGACACCGTCCATGTCAATCAGGAAACTCTTTTTCATATCACTCATCCAGCCATTCCAATCTTAATAATTAAAGCCACTGCTGATTTTACCAACAGTGGCTTGATATTACGAATTAAGTTGAAGGTTTACTTCTTGGTCAGAATAATGCGGGCATCCACAACCGCAACGCCTTTGCCTTCTTCGTAGACAATGACAGGGTTGGCGTCGGATTCAGCGATTTCATCCCGCAGATCGTAGACCATGTAGGAATAGTGCGCCAAAACATCTGCAAGCGCTTTCTGATCGCGGGGTGAATCACCGCGAGCGCCCTGCAGGATCTTGGAGCTTTTGATCTCAGACTGCATATCCAGAGCGGTGGCTTCGTCGATCGGAGCAACTTTGAAGGTCACGTCTTTCATGACCTCAACAAAGATGCCGCCGAGACCGAACATCAGAGTCGGACCAAAAGTGGCGTCATTAACGGAACCAACAATCACTTCGGTTGCCCAGGGAGCCATTTCCTGCACCGCGACACCGTCAATCTCCGCATCAGCTTTGTAATTCAAGGAGTTCTCCATGATAACCTTCCAGGCATCGCGGACACCCTCCTCGTTCTTGATATTGACTTTGACGGCGCCAGCGTCGGACTTGTGCAGGATATCGGGGGAGACGATCTTCATTACAACCGGAAAACCGATTTCCTGGGCCATGCGGATCGCCTCTTCTTCAGTCTTAGCAAGGTCCGTCGAGGTTACGGGCAATCCGTAAGCCTTGAAGACATGCTTAGCTTCGACTTCGGTAAGGGCGTCCCGACCCTTGGCGCGGGCAGCGGCAATGATTTGGCGGGCTTTTTCGCTGTCAACATTGGTGGGTTTGTACATGCCATTGTGAGCGGTTTTCAGCATTTGGTCCTGTTTGCGCAGGGATGCCATAGCCTTGACAGCCAGGTCGGGGGCGTTGTAAGTAGGGATGTCACGCTCGATCAGCCATTTCATTGCAGTTTCGCAGCGCTCACCACCGATTAAGGAGACAGCCACAGGTTTGCCACTTGCACCAGATTCCTGCAGGGCATTGTAAATAGCTTCGGCGATTTCCTGCGGGTTGGTGACGGAGGTTTCGCAATAAAGCACAACCATTCCATCGACCCAGGGGTGTGCGTAGGCATATTTGACACCTTCGTAGTAGCCTTCCAAACCAGCCTGACCAGTGATATCTACCGGGTTCTTGGCAGAACCGAAGGAGGGCATATGCTTGCGCAATTCAGCCTGCACGTCTTCAGGAGCGAACTTGAGGGGCAGACCGTATTTTTCGGCTGCGTCGGTTGCCAAAACGCCAACGCCGCCGCCATTGGTGACGATCAGGAGGTTGTCGCCTTTCATGGTGGGCTGCAGGGAGAGCGCCAGGGTGGTATCAAACATGTCATTCAGATCTTGCGCCTGGGAAACGCCTGCCTGCTCGAAAGCCGCTTCGTAAACCTTGGCACTACCAGCCAACGAGCCGGTGTGAGATGCGGCAGCGGCCGCGCCATGGGCAGAGGAACCAGCTTTGAGGGCGATGATCGGTTTGGTGCACTTGCGGGCTTCTTCCATGAAGCGCGGACCATCTTTGATACCTTCAATGTAGAGGGTGATACAGGTGGTGTTTTCGTCCTCGTTTAGATAGGCGATCAGATCAGCGAAGTCGAGGTCTGCCTGGTTGCCGATGGAGATCATCTTGTCGAAGCCAACACGGCGGGTGTAGGTGGCGGCGTCCATGGCGATCAGAAGTGCACCACTTTGGGAGACCAGAGCGGCCTTGCCTTCGAGCGGGAGGAAGTTGGTGAAGGAGGCATTCATCTTGTCGCTGTTTGAGAGCACGCCGATGATGTTCGGACCGATGATGCGCATGCCATACTCACGGGCAATTCGGACAATTTCGTCCTCAAGTGCGTGATCACCCACTTCACTAAAACCGGAGGTGATGATGCTCAGACCCTTCACGCCTTTTTCGCCAGCTTCCAGAACAACCTTTGGCACAATCTTGGCCGGAACGGTAATAACGGCGGTGTCGACTACAAAAGGTACATCCTTGATGTTCGGATAGCATTTGTAGCCCAAAATTTCTTCAGCTTCGAGATTGATCGGATAGACAGCGCCCTGATAACCACAGTTTTTGAGGTTTTCAACAACTTTGTAACCGATCTTCTCGGGGTTGGTTGATGCACCGATGACAGCGATGCTCTTGGGTTTGAGAACAGCATTAATAATTGGATCCACTTTTTCCTCCGGAAGTAATTTGTTTAGTTTTCCAAGTGGTTAGTATACCCCAAATAGGTTCTGTCACGGATCGGAAATAAAGAAAAAG
>WOZA01000022.1 GCA_011620505.1 Anaerolineaceae bacterium | reverse complement strand
TCTTTTGGACTTAGTAGATTGCTTATGCCATCTCGAAATTTTCGATGTGAACCTGGCTGGACTTGATACCAAAATGCACGTTGCTTTTGGCGATTCCAAGTTTAACGAAATTTTTCTCCATCGCTCTCAGCATTGGTTCGGGACCGCAGACGAAGTAGAACAGGTCCTTGTAATTTTCCGGAAGTACGCTCGCCATCAGATCAGATGTGATGTAACCGGAGTAGGGATAGTCTTTGCTCAGTGGTTTTTCAAGTACGGTGAAGAGCTTTAGATTGATCTTCTTTGCAGCGGCAGCAAACTCATCCTGGTACAGAGCTGTGTCCTCGTTGTAATCGCCATAGAACACATATACCGGACGCTTGTCATTCGTGTCTGCCAAAGAGTTCACGATTGACATTACTGGCGCCACACCAATGCCACCAGCAAGCAAAACGATGCCTTTCTGGGTTTTGTCGAGCTGCAGGTTGAAATGTCCGTAGGGACCGTCCACGAATACCCGGTCTCCCGGCTTGAGGTTTTTAATAGAGCTGGTGAAGTCACCCGCTTCTTTGATCGCAAACCGGATACGTCCATCGGGGGCGGCATCAGAACCAGCGTAGCTGAAAGGATTGCGGCTCAAAACCCATGGGCTTTTACCCGTGCTGATCCAGGCAATCTGGCCAGCTTTGAACGGAACGCCGGCATGCCCGTCAGGCAGCAGGTTGAGGGTGTAAACCGCGTTCGGTTCTGCTACCACTGACTCGACCTTGTAAGGTTTTCTCCCTACGGCGATTGGATGAAGGACGCGGATATAGATGATCAACAAAGCCCAGATCGCTATTTCGATGTACCAGACCCACCTTACAAGCGGGATCTCCATGTAATAGTTGACCTGGAACATGTGCCAGAGACCAAAGACCAGGATGATCGCGGTCAAGAGATTGTGGAGCCCTAACCAGGCCACATAATCCAGTTTGATATTTTTTCGCAGGGCTGAGGTCAGGCCGATCAATACCAATCCAGCCAGACCAATCCAACCTGCGGTCAGGGTAAAACCGCTGCGAAAGACCTTACCAGTAATCAGCAGAATCACCGGGTGAAGCAGCACGAGCACAATTGCCAAAATCGAAATGAGGTGATGCGTGCTGTAGACCTTGTCCATGTCTAAAGCGTCTGCCAACCAGTTCATCTTGGCGATAGGAACCAACTGGAGACCAGCCAATGCCAGGCCGATGAAGCCCAGTAGAACCGATACATTGACGATGATGTCACGTGGAATCCAGACAATCATCATCGCAACTGCCGGCAAAAGCAGCAAGACGAAGTAAATGATGTAAAAGATGACCCTTCTCGTTGCAGATTTCATGGGATTATCCATTTTCCTTTCGATCTGCCTATGGTCGCGTCAGGCCGGTTGTGGTCACGCCGCTTATAGCGGAGAGATCTTCGATTGAGTCATACATCAACTGAAGCACATACTGGCCGTTGTGAATATAGGCGCCGGGTTCTTTGACAGTGAACATGTAGTTATAGGCAGCCTTCAGCAGACGAGGCGTAAACAATTTGTACTGGTTCGGGAAGGTGGCTTCGTCTTCAGTAATTTGACCGTCTTTGTTAGTGTCGATGAATGAATAAGGATATACATCTCCATAGAAACCAAACATGGTTCCATCACCAACATTCGCTGAATACTGGCTCATCGCCTGATGCAGCAAGACTTTCATGCCTTCGATTTCATCGTACATGCTCTCAACAGCACCATCGCCATCGTAATCAACCTTAGACATGGAGACGGTCTTGTATTCTTGATAGCCGGTTACATTGGAGTGGCAGGTCTGGCAAAGAGACGTGTCAGAGTTTTCAGGTTCGCGTGCGTGCAGCGAGTGAGGATCATGACAGGTGGTGCAGGTTTCTACGCCTGGAGCGTGAGTGAAGGTGCCGACATACGTTTTACCTTCGTACTCATAACCGTTGCCGCCATCGGAGCCAGCACGTACCGCAGCTGCTGCGAAGTAGTGGTTGCCTATGATTGCCTGATCGCCGATGGGTTCGTCTTCTGGCTTGCCTTCAGTAGCTTTTGCGACATCCTGACCAGATCCCATACCGCCATGACAAGTCATACAGGCTGAAGATGAGCCGGTTCCGGTTATTTCCGTACCAGAGGGGAATGTCACTGAATCCAGTTCGTGCGTGGCTGTGCTGTGGCAAGCGGTGCAGTTGACAGGATCCTGGATCTTACCAGCCATTTCAACCGAGCCAGCCGCAGAGCCGTCCGCTCCGACAAAATCGCGGAAACCAGAAGTGCTATGGCACTTTGCGCAGACAGGGGGAACTTCAGCAGGATCATCTTCATTCCAATGATTGAAGGTTTCAGAAGTAATGTCAGCGTGACCTGACCCTTCCCACTTGGTTGTAATTTCACTGACTGATGCTTTCGCGGTGTCTGTGGCTTGCATCGTCGTGCAGCCTACCCACACCAACAGCGCTGCTGCAAAGACAGCGATCAACAAAAAAAAGCTTTTTTTCTTCATTCAATTTTCTCCTTGGAAGTTGTTAAAATAGCTGACAGTCAAAAATTCATGCAATTACTATTATAAATGTATCTTGCTGGGTGTCAATGTGTGAAAAATATTACAATCTAAACAATTCCTGATTCTTTGATTGAAAATATCATTTGAGAAACCGCGTTTATTTTACCCACGTGGAAACATTACCCACCTGGAAACAATCAGAACTTTTAGTAAATGCGATAGAATAGATAAAAAATAACCTGAGGATATCTTTTGAAGAAAACAAATCGGAAAACTATCATAGCAGTGCTGGTGATCACGGTTGCCCTGGTCGCCCTTCTGATTGCCACAACCCGCTCCAGCACTCAATATTTTTTAACTGTCTCTGAGCTCCAATCAGGGGAGACTGACATGGTCGGTCGCAACGTCCGCATGTCTGGGGTCGTTCTGGGTGATACCATCGTCTATGACCCCCAAACCCTTGACCTCACCTTTGAGGTCGCCCAGATCCCTGGCGATCATCGCGTCATCGAGGAGATGGGTGGAATGGCACTGGTCCTTGAACAAGCGGCTGCAGACCCCTCTCTTCCGCGTATCACCGTCCATTACAACGGTGTCAAGCCAGACCTTCTGAAGCATGAAGCCCAGGCTATCGTCTCGGGCTCTCTCGACGCCAACGGAGTTTTTCAGGCAAAAGAATTGCTATTGAAATGCCCCTCAAAATACGAATCCGACCTGCCAAATCAGGTCGGGAACTAATCCCTCTGAAAAGGTAACCATGTTCCACTTGGGTCTGATTTCCTTTGCTGCTTCCATGCTGGCGATCCTCATCGCTCTCATTCTCACCGTCTTCCAACTTTTCAAACACCAGACCGCCCTGACGAAGCCGATCAACACTCTGGCAAGTTTGTCCTTCGGTCTGCATACTCTCAGTCTCCTCACCCTGATGGCGATGCAAGTGCTTCAGGATTATTCCAACAGCTATGTCGTTTCTGTGGTGAACTCTGCCATGCCTACCATTCTGAAAATGACAGCAGTCTGGGGTGGTCAGGCTGGTTCTCTCTTTTTCTGGGGCTGGACGCTCAATCTGGTTCTGTTCATCTCGCTGCATGTTCGCCGTCAGATTCAGGACAGTTGGTCTTTTTTGTTCACTGCTTTAAACCTGCTCTTTTTTGGCGCGCTATCCCTCTTTGCTGAAAATCCCTTCAGCAGAGTCTGGATGACCGAATCCGGAGATATCCTCGAAGGTGTTTTTTCACCTGCTGCGGGCGCAACCGTCTACGGTGGAATTTCCGGTTTTGGGCTGAACCCTCTCCTGCGCCACTGGGGGATGGTTATCCATCCGCCCATTCTTTATCTCGGTTTTGCTCTCTTCCTGATACCCTTCTGCGTCGCCATCTCCCACCTCATCAGGGGTGAATCTGATGAAGGTTTGCTGGGCGAAACGCGCCTTTGGCTGCTCTCCGGCTGGATCCTGCTGACCGCAGGTATCGCCCTGGGCAGCTGGTGGTCCTACGATGTATTAGGCTGGGGCGGCTACTGGGCATGGGACCCGGTGGAAACTGCCTCGCTTCTCCCCTGGCTCACCAGCACCGGTTTGCTTCACAGTCTGCTGCTGCAGAAGCAGCGAAAAATCTTCAAGCGATTTAATTTTGTTCTTATCCTTTTGACTTACGTTCTGGTCATTTTCAGTATTCTCATTACCCGGGCTGGCTTGCTCAATTCTGTGCATGCCTTTGGAGAGAGTAAGATTTCCCTTCCCCTTACGCTTCTGACGCTCGCCCTTTTTGTGGTTTCCGTTGCCTTGCTCGCCTGGCGCTGGCGTCTCCTCCATTCCGGTTGGGAGCTCACATCTCTGGTCACCCGCGATGCTGCTTTCCTCTACACCAATGTCATCCTGATCTCTCTCACGATCGTGTGTTTCTATGGTCTGGCTTACCCCCTCATCACAGGCGCAATTACTGGCACCCAGATTGGGCTGGATCGAACTTTCTTTGATAAAGCCGCGACGCCCCTTTTCATCCTTTTGGCTATCCTGATGGCAATCTGCCCGATCAGTGGCTGGACGGTCAATGCAGTCCGGCAGTTAGGGAAGACTGCTCGTACCCCCCTCATTCTGTCAATCCTAATTACGGGTGCCTGCTATTTTTTCCTGACAAAATCCTGGCTGGCGCTGCTGGTGCTCTTCATTGTCAGCTTTGGTTTGCTGCTGATGCTGGCTCTCACCCTGCGCGAATGCAAGTCCCCACGTGAGGCTGCCAAACGTTGGTGGGGTCAGCGTGCCCGCCATGGTGCATGGTTTGTCCATGCTGGGGTTCTCCTGATTGCTCTTGGCATCGTGGGTATGGAGGGCCTTGAAGCAAGCATCCAGGGTACCATGATCCCCGGTGACAAAATGCCTCTCCGTTCCTACGAGGTGGAATTTGTTCAGCTCACCACGGAGTATGAAAACCCCGAGTACCTGACGATTGAAGCCGAACTGGTCCTCTGGAAAGATGGTAAAGTGGTTGATAAGCTCTTTCCCGGGCAGCACCTTTACGAGGATCGTGGCCAATATGTGAGCATTCCAGGTAAACAGTCCACCTTGAGAGGGGATTTCTACACGCTATTGTTGGATTACAACAGCATGATGGGGTATGTGACCATCCAGGCGTCCGATAATCCCCTGGTCAACTTTATGTGGATAGGCGCGCTATTGATGATTTTGGGCGCGATTCTGGCAGCCAGTGTGCCGTGGAAGTCACTGCAACTC
>WOZA01000158.1 GCA_011620505.1 Anaerolineaceae bacterium | reverse complement strand
CCGATAATGATCAAGTAAGCACAACTCTTTTGGATCAATGCCTCAGACCGGGATAGCTCTTATCCCGGTCTTTGATTCTGCTGGGAGCAGACTACTCTACCTACCCGTGGTAATCCACACACTTGAGACCCGCCGGTCAACGACCTCGCGCGGTCTTGAAAACGCCGAAATCAAAGAATCCTCCGCTTGCGGGATATGTTACTAAGTCATACATTCATGATGAAGGATGCGGATGGACTAAAGCCCATCCGTACGAAAGGCTATTTGTTTTTTATAAGCCGGGTTCTGTTCTTGAACCCGGCTTTTTGTTGTGTTTAACCCCTCTTAAGAGGGGTGGGTTAGTGAGCAACTATCGTTTTGTGGTAAAGCCCATCCGCTCAACCTTTGCTCGCGCCGGTGCCCTCACTGTATGCGAGAGTGACTTACTCTTCTTCTCGTCTTTTTGAAATCTTCTTCTGGATCCGGCGGTTTAACAGCACCAACCACCCAATATACGCCCCCAAAAGACCAAATATCACTACGTAGCCTGCTACAAAATAGTTAAAGGTATCAGCCATTGACCACCTCGCCAAATTCTTCTTCCTGCTCCATGGCTTCCTGTTCTTCCAGCCACTGCTCATTCAACCTCAACCTGCTCCGCACGATCAGGAGCAGCGCGAATAGGACCGAAAACGCAAAAATACTTAAGCCCATTGTTTGGTACATCGCCGGCGTCATCGCCATATCGCCCGTACCGGCACTGCCAAAGATAGTCGGGTGGATGGTGCGCAGCAAACGTGCCGAAAAGAAAGTCAGCGGTACGGTCGCAAAACCAATGATCAGGTAGATCGAGCCGAAACGAGCCTTCTTTGCCGGGTCATCAATGCCCCTGCGCAGCAAAAAGTAAGCAATGTAGGTAAATGCCATGATCGTCATCGTAGTCAGGCGTGGATCCCAGGTCCACCACGTGTTCCAAGCCGGACGCGCCCAGATCATGCCGCTAAAATTGGCGATTGCTGTAAAAAGCAGCCCGATTTCCACCGAAGACGCTGCGACAGCGTCCAGGTTTGGGTTCCCCTTGCTCAAATACATCACGGAGCACACCGCTGCTACCAAAAAACCGAGCATTCCCAACCAGGCGGCGGCGACATGGAAGTAGAAAACCTTCTGCACCACGCCCATGTTTTGTTCCACAGGTGCGTAAAAAAGCACCAATGCAAACGCGATCAGCACTAACGCGCCCGATAATATTGCCAAAAAAGTTAATTTTTTATTCCAGGATAACATAATCAAACACCATAAATGAGATAGTAGTCATAATAATACCGTAAACGAGCAGAATAGACAGCCAGACCTGGTAGCTCGCCAACGCCGCGCCGGTCATGATCCCCGTGCCAGCCTTGACCACCGCCATATTGACTGGCATCAAGATCGGGAAAAGCAAAACCGGCAGGAGCAGGTCGCGCATGCGGGTCTGGGCGGTCATGCTTGCCAAAAGCGTGCCGGCTGCGCTGAAGGACCATGCCCCCAAAATAAGTGTCAACCACAAACCGGGGATAAACAAGTTTTGGTTATAAAGCAGGCTGTAGATCGGCAGAACGATCACGATCAGCACCAGCATCATCAAAAAATTGCTGATTTGTTTCGCGAACCAGATGCTCGCCAAACCCGGCACCGCCATGACCAGGGCGTCAAAACTACCCTGTTCCTGCTCTGCCACAAAAGAGCGGTTCAAGCCCAGCGTGCCCGAAAAGGTGATCACCACCCACAAAATACCCGGTGCCAGCTCAGCCCTTTGGCGGGGGTCCAGCTCCATGGCATAGTTGAAAATGAAAATGCTCAGGATGGCGAACGCCAGCATGGCTGTCAGCATATCCTTGCTGCGCCATTCCTGTAACAGATCTTTCCAGATCAGGGTTTTAAGGGTACTGAGCCAGTTCTTCATGCCGTCTGTCCCTCGGGCGTGTTCTGCGGATAAAGGCTGGGTTCAAGTTCATTCCAACCCTTGCCATCTACCAAACTGACCTTGCCAAAAACACCCATGCTCAAGCGCACAAAGCCGTCCGTGACTGCAAATGCCGCCTGCGGGTCGTGACTTGTCATCAAAATCATCGCTCCCTGCTGTTTCAGCTCTGCAAGCATACGTACCAACAACGCGCTGCCGTCCTTATCCAATCCGGTAAAAGGCTCGTCCATGATGACGAAATCCGGATCGCTCAGCAGTGCCCGCGCGAGCGTCAGGCGCTGCTGCATGCCCCGGCTATAAAGGCGCACCTGTTTGTCCGCTGAGCGTGTCAGCCCGGTATCAGCAAGTCTTTTTCGCAGTTCTTCTTCAGAAAATTCACGCTGGTAAAGCCTTGAAAAAAAGCGCATGTTTTCCAAGCCGCTCAGGTTTTGATAGAGAAAAGTCTTGTGCGCCACTAGGGCACACTTCCGACGCCATTCCGGGCTCTTTAGCGACCATTCTTCGCCATCAATCAGCAATTTACCCTTGTCAGCGCTCAGCAGCCCACTCACGATCCGCAAAAAAGTGGTCTTGCCAGCCCCGTTATTGCCTAATAAGCACAGAAGTTGCCCACTCTGCATTGCCAGGTCGCAATTTTTCAGGACTGCCAGGCGACCATAAGACTTGCTGATTCCCTGCAGCTCAATCTGAGTCAACTTTTTCTTCCTCTTCGCGATCGTTGCTTTCCCGCAGTGCCTGTTCACGCACGATTGGAGAGCTCAGGCTAAATGCAGCCCCCAGGCATAGGCATAATGCGCCGATCCACATAAAGTTGACCAGCGGGTTAATGGTTGCCTGGATGGAAACATAGCCCATGGTGGAATCGTAATCGAGCATGATCGTGTAAAAATCGCCGGCAAGCGTACTGCGTTTGCCTGGAATGCTCACATATTGGCTGCGGCTCTGGTATACATCCTGACCAGGGGTCAAACGACCCACGAGTTGATCACCCCGCCACAAATCGATCTGGGCGCGCACGCTCAGGTACTCGGGGCTCTCATAATTTTCCGTAATCTCGATAAACTCCACGCCATAGCTACCCAAAGGCATTTTGTCCCCGGGAATCAGCGTTCCCTGGATGCTTTGGGAAAGTCCTTCAACCCCCACGATGCCCAACATGATCAAAAGGATACCGGTATGCACCAAAAAAGCACCGTAACGTGAACGCATTTTCCAGAAAGTGCCCAGCGGTTTCTCAGCTTTGCGCAGATCGCGGACTGTTGTAGTGATCAATACCGCCAGACCCAGCGCGACAATGAAAATCGCAAGCAGTGCCACCCAGGACTTACTGAGCCAAATGAAAGCTGCCGCGGTCGCCAACACAGCCGCCACCAACGGGATCAGGGCGCGCTTTCCCAGCTTTTTCAAGCTGGAAAGCGACCAACCCACCAGCGGGCAAACTGCCATCATCAGCACCAACAGGATAAAAAGTGGTGTGACCGCCCGGTCATAAAAACCCCGGTCGAGGGTTATCTCGGTACCGGTTAGCCCCCGCGTCGCCAGTGGGTAAAGCAGTCCCCACATACACACCAGGGCTATTGCCACGAGCAGCACCAGGGTATAGAGAAAGAGCGAATCCCGGGAGAACCAGGATTGGAACTCCCAGCCGCTATCCATCTTTTTCCAGCGCCAGGCTACCAACCCGACCGACAGCGCCAGGAAGACCAGCAAAAACACAATCAGCGGGATAGAGATGGTGCTTTCTCCGAAGGCGTGTACCGAGCTGATCAAACCAGCGCGGGTCATCAGGATGCTGAAGATGACCAGCAAATAGCTGCCCAGGATCAGGATTACATTTATACGTTTGAAAATATCCCGCTTCTGCTGCAAAAACATACTGTGCAGCAAACCGGTGCTGACCAACCAGGGGATCAAAGACGAAGTCTCCACCGGGTCCCATGCCCAGTATCCACCCCACCCCAGTACGTCATATGACCACCAGCTGCCCAAAACGATACCCGCGGTCAGGAAAATCCAGGCAATCAGCAGCCAGGGGCGCAAGCGCGCAATCAGCCCTTCGCCATCACCTTTGACAAACAGGTGCGAAAGTGTCTCCGCGAAAGGCAGCAGGAAGGCGCCAAAGCCGATGTAAAGCACCGGCGGGTGAATGATCATGCCCCAATGCCGCAAGAGCGGGTTGAGCCCTGTCCCGATCAGACCGGCATAGACCTTGGCGCCGGCAGCCGGGATGAAAAGACTGTCTGTCAGGCTGCCATCGCTCAATTGCCAAACTCTGCTGAAGGGGTTTTCGAGGAACATTGAAATTCCGCTAAAGAAGATCAGGTTGATCAGCGCGAACAGGTAGCCCCAGTTATCCCTGAGGATGTGCCGGCGGTTCATAGCGATCACCAGGCACAGGTTGATGATCCAGCTCCAGAGGAACAATGAACCTGCCTGCCCACCCCACAATGCCGTCGCCTTCAAATAGGTCGGCAGCGCCGGGTTGATCACACCCACCACGTAAGCGTTGCTGTAATCCTGGCTCAACTGCATGATGAGCAGCGCGATCAGGCTCAACGAGTGCAGCCCAAAACCAAGGTTGGTCAGAAAACGAACTGCTGTGCTGATTTCGTGTTGTTTGTGAAAAAGCTGCCAGGCGGTAAGTGCCAGGCAGAGCAGCATAAGGACTGCCGCGAGAACAAAAGTGCCCAATCCAAAGAAAAACATAGCTTAGTCTCCTGCCTGATCTGGAAGCACAGATTCATATTTTGAAGGGCACTTCATCAGCAGTTCTGTTGCCTGGAAAACACCCTCCGCGTCAAGAGAGCCGGTAATGATTGCCTGCGCTTCGTCCTTAAGCAGGTCGGGTTTGACACCATAGTAATGGATCGTCATGCGGGCGGAGTTCGGGTCTGCCACCGCGTCTGCCAAAACCTTTGCCATCCCGCCCATTTCCTCGATCAGGCGGTGATCGCCAGGGATTTGGGCAACCACGAAGCTCAGATCAAGCGTGGCGGGATTGTATTGGATGCTTTCCCCCACCACAGCACCAGACATGCGCAGTTTCTGCCCCTGTAATTCGCTTTTTTGGCTGAGCATTTCGTCCACGGTCAAAAAATATTGCGTATTTGAGCGGGTCGCGGAGATTAGTAGATATACCAGTGCGATCACGATCACGATCCCACCGATAATCAACTTGTAGTTAGGTTTCTTTTTCATAGGTCATTAACCATTATCATTTCTTTCGGATTCTTAAAATCAAACCTTATTTTATCTCATTAGTCAGAATTGTAGGATTTTGGCAAAACTGATCGCCCCCCCCGTTCTCTACCGCTCTCGGACCCCTTCTAATGGGCTGGTCGTGTCTCTTTTTACCCCCTCGTGGAGGGGGTCGGTGACCTG
>WOZA01000099.1 GCA_011620505.1 Anaerolineaceae bacterium | reverse complement strand
TTTTTGTTTCTCACCACCGGATGTGTAATGGGTCTCTTTGTCCCTCAGGTGTAAAATATGCAGCCGCTCCAATGCCATCTCAGCCCTTGGGATCATCTCTTCGCGGGGCATCCCCAGCGATTCAAGCCCAAAACAGACCTCATTGATCACGTAGGTACCCAAAATCTGCCGTTCCGGGTCCTGCAGCAAGGTCCCCACATGCCTCGAGATATCCGCAAGTCCCATCCCTTTTACTGATTTTCCATACAGTTCTATCTCGCCCTGCATAAATCCCCGATAGGTGTGTGGGATGAGTCCGTTCACGCAGCGCATCAAGGTCGTCTTACCGCAGCCCGAAGACCCAGCCAGCAAAACCAACTGTCCTGGTTCCAATTGAAGGTTGATGTCCTCAATCGCTGGTGTTCGGCGTGAGTTATAGCGGAAACCAAGATCTCGAACAACGAGAGGCAGAGGCTGATGCTCAGTCATCGAACCGAACCCTTACAGTATCGTCCAGTTTGATCCCATAAGTCTTTGCTGCACTGCCATTCACCACGGCAATCTCGATGAAACCCTCACTGTCCGTCACGGCTACAAGTTCGCCGATTTTGGCGTGCCCGTAAGAAGGCAGCACTCCATGGATGACCTGCCCAGCAATAGTAAGCGTGGCACTTTCGAGGTCAGCAACCTCTGACACACGGATGTTGGTTGAACAGTTGCCAAATACGTCAATGACGACGATGCTTCCCTCAATCCCATCATCCGTTCTCACAGGTTTGGGCAATGGCAATCGCACCGGGTCGTTGATCACTGTTCCAAGCATCTCGAGCGGGACGCCTGCAGCCAGATGCGCGCCAACAGGCGCAAAAATATCCCGCCCGTGGAAGGTCGTATACACCCGCGGCAGCCAGTATTCGGGCTTGTCCAAGTGCACTATGCGAACCTCCAGACCAGCCTCCTCAGCATCCTCAAGCATCGGAGTGATCAAACCATTATCCGGCATCACGAAAAACTGGTCGCCCAGTTTTGCTGCGATAGCCCGACGTTTAGTTCCCACGCCGGGATCGATCACAGCCACATGGATCGAACCAGCGGGAAAGTATGCCGATGCCCGCCAAAGAGCGATCGATCCCGTCCGAATATCCTGGGCGGGGATCTCATGGCTGATGTCAGCGATATTGACATCCGGAGCAATCCCCCAAATTACCCCTTTCATTGTGCCGACAAAACCGTTTAAATTGCCAAAATCAGTTGTTAGGGAGAGGGTAGTCATAACTCAAGCTTAGCATTTACCTGCTCTTTGGTCAAGAGATTTGCCAAGGTCGCAGGAATCACAATACATGCTTAACTATTGTTTATCTGAGCCCAGGTAGCCCGGCTGCTTTGCGTTCGGACCGCTCGGCAGGTTTTCGGTATTCTCAATGACCGGTTTCAGCCAAACGTATCCGTAAGGCGGGAGTGAGTAATCTCCCGGCAACACAATTTCTCGGGTCAGGAGGTCTTCGAAACTCAGCGCGGTCTCCGGGATCCAGCCACGGATTTCCTCCCCACTCAGGTTATTCAGCACCACCACCCGTTCCCCTTGCCAGGATCGCTGGTACGCCACAACAGCCTTGGAATCAAAACTGAAGGCCTTCCAGGCAAAGTCCCCTCTGCCAAAAAGGGCGTGTTCCTTTCGCACTCTGATCATGTGGCGCAGGCGGTTGAGTAAAGAATCCGGGTTGGCTTCCTGTGCCGCCACGTTTACCCGCTGAAACCCGTAGACGTCGTCTTTGATCACTGGCGCATAGAGCTTCTCAGGATCCGCGTCTGAAAATCCGGCGTTCAGCGAGCCATCCCACTGCATTGGCGTACGCAATCCGTTCCGGTCAAACAGGCTCACATTATCCCCCATGCCAATTTCATCCCCATAGTATAGGAAGGGCGATCCCACCATCGTCAGTAGCATCGAGTGCATCAATAAGATTTTCCGCTGGTCATTATCCAGTAAAGGCGCCAACCTTCGGCGAATTCCCAGGTTGATCCGCTGCTTGGGATCAGGCGCATAAAACTCCCACATCCACTGGCGCTCCTCCGGCGTCACCATCTCGAGCGTCAATTCGTCATGGCAGCGCAAGAAGCTCCCCCACTGGCAGCCTTCCGGCAGAGCTGGCGTGCGCGCCAGGATCTCTTCAATCGGCGTGCGGTCCGCCTTTGCCAACGCCATGAAAAGCCGCGGCATAAGCGGAAAGTGGAAATTCATGTGCATTTCATCGCCGACACCGAAATATTCGATTACATCCTCTGGCCACTGGTTGGCTTCGCTCAGTAAAAGTGTGTCGGGGCTGTATTCGTCCACAAATTTGCGCATCCGTTTCAGATAAGCATGCGTTTCAGGCAAATTTTCGCAGTTTGTCCCTTCCCGCTCAAACAGGTACGGCGGCGCATCCACGCGCAGCCCATCCGCACCCAAATCAATCCAGAACTTGACCACATCCAACATCGCCTGCTGGACTTCCTCGTTGTCATAATTCAGGTCAGGCTGGGTCGAATAAAACCTGTGCCAGAAATACTGCCCTCTCAGTGGATCAAAGGTCCAGTTGGAAGTTTCCGAATCAGTAAAGATAATTCTTGCGTCTTTGTACTTCTGATCAGTATCAGACCACACGTACCAATCCCGATACTTCGCATGCTCCGGGTGCTTCGGATCGTGGGATGCCTGGAACCAATAATGTTGATCGGAGGTGTGGTTCGGAATGATCTCCACGATAATCTTCAGACCCCGTTCGTGGGCCTGTTCAATCAGATTTTTGAAGTCGTCCAGATCGCCATAGGCTGGGAAAATACCATAAAAGTCGCTCACGTCATAGCCATCATCCCGCAGCGGGGATGGCATGATCGGCAAAAGCCAGATCGCGTCCACTCCCAGGTCTTTGATGTAGTCCAGTTTGGACGTCAAGCCAGGCAGGTCGCCCCAGCCATCAGCGTTTGAATCCTTATAGGCGCGGGTGTTGAGTTCCATGAAAATGGCATCTTTGTACCACGGAGTTTCCTGTGACATTTATCTCCTCTTCCGTCCACGTCAATTTTTCTGCAAATAGAATCCCCTCACCCCCTCTTGCGAGGGGGTGAGCAGTGTGCAATTACCGACGAAAAACTAACAATATGCCACCAGAAAGTTATCCCTTCACCGCTCCAGCCATCATACCGCGTACAAAGTATCTCTGAAGTGTGAAGAAGACGATCATCGGCAGCAGCATGGAAAGGAACGCGGCGGCGGTCAACAGGTGCCAGCCTGCGCCCAGCGAGGTGACCATATTACTGATCTGATAGGTCATCACGGGTTTGCTGCCGCCCAGGAAGACTAGCGAAACCAGCAGATCGTTCCAGACCCACAGGAACTGGAAAATCGCCAGCGAAGCAATCGCCGGGGTGATCAGAGGCATAACAATCTTGGTAAATACCTGCCAATGATCGGCGCCATCGAGATAGGCGGATTCGAACAGGTCTTTTGGCAGCGAACTCATCGAATTACGCAACATGTAGATGGCATAAGGCAGTCCAAATCCAGTATGGAATAGCCAGACTGCCGGGAAGGTCCCATTGATACCCATTCCCGCGAACATGCGCAGCACCGGCACCAGTGTCATCTGAATGGGGACAACCTGCAGACCCACCAGGATCGCAAAGATGGCATAGCGCCCTTTGAAATCCATCCAAGAAAAGGCGTAGGCTGCGAACATGGCAACAACAATAGGCAGGATCGTGGAGGGAATTGTCACGATCAGGCTATTTAGGAACGCGCGTCCCATGCCGCGCGGGTTGACCAGGTCGGTGATATTACACTTCATTCCCAACGGCGTTATCCCGCTGGCGCAGGCATCCAGGTAGGTACCGGTACCTCGATAACCAGTCAACGCGTCCACATAGTTATCGATCGTAAAGCGTGTGCTCAGCTTTTCAACATAACCGGCATTTGGATCTGGATGTTGGGCGCTTACCGGACCGTTATTGACGTTTAGTGCTGTCCACCATCCAGTGGTGTTAATAAGACTAATAGGTCTAAATGAAGTTACCAGCAGACCAACGGTAGGAATTAGCCAAATAATCAGAATGATAACTATCCCGATGCTAGTTCCAAGATTGCTGGGCTGACGACGCTTGCGGGGTTTTGAAATAGGCTTTGAAAGTGTGGCGGTGGTCATCGCATGGCCTCCTGTTTGGTAAAGCGGCGAATGTTCATAATGATAAAGGGCACAATGAACAAAATCAAAATCACTGCGATAGCTGTGCCGCGTCCGTACTGCGCGTTGGTATACATTTCAGTGTACATACGGGTGGCTATAACGTTGGTTCCGAAGTTTCCGCCAGTCATCACGTAAACAATATCGAATAGTTTCAGCACGTTGATCACCATCGTGGTAATAACAACCACGATAGTCGGTGCGATAATCGGCACCTGGATTCTGGAGAAAATTTGAAAGTTGGTCGCGCCATCAATTCTGGAGGCTTCAATAATCTCTTCTGGTATACCTTTAATCGCCGATGAAAGCAGGGTCATACAGAATCCGGTCCACATCCAGATGCCAACCACGATCAGCATGAAAGTGTTGAGCGGTATTTTCGAAAGCCAGGCTATCGGTTCAAAACCCAGGCTGGTGATAGCGGCGTTCAAGATCCCGGTTTGCACCTGGGTGGTGCCGTAGTTATAGACAAATTTCCAGATCACACCTGCCCCGACAAAGGAAATCGCCATCGGCATGAAGATGATGGATTTAGCCAGGGATTCCAATTTGATGCGGTCGACCAATACCGCAAAAATCAAACCCAAGCCTACAGTACCAGTGACCATAACTAGCAGCCACTTGATGGTATTGCCATAGGATGAGATCCAGAAACTTTCCCAGGTGGTCTGAGCTGATTCCGTGTTCAATTCGTTGGTGAGCGCGTAACGGTAATTCTCCATTACTCCCCAGCAAGGTTGACCCTCTCTACAGGTGGTTGCTGCAGATGCCGTACTGTCCGCATTTTGAAAACTCAACCCAATTGTGTTAATCATTGGGTAAAGGATGAAAATGCTCATGATGATCAGTGCGGGAAGCAAATAAAGCCAGGGAACTCCCTTCTTCTGCTTCATCACGGGTAATGCGATTGCTCTTGCCATGCTACCTCCCCATGAATTTAAGAGAGGAGGCGCCAAAATGGCGCCTCCAATTTAGATTGAACTACTGAGCCAACGCGTCAGCTTGGGCTGCCGCAATGGTGTCCAGGATGGCAGTCAAATCACCACCGTTCACAAAGTCAGTAATTCCGCTGAATTCCGCGCTGCCGAAGCCGCCGGGGATGGAATCGCCGATGTCGGGGGTAAAGCCAGT
>WOZA01000163.1 GCA_011620505.1 Anaerolineaceae bacterium | reverse complement strand
CAAAGCTTATATATTCGATAGTCTTTTCTTGTGAAGGCGGGTAGACTTAAAGCATTCAATATCGTAATGTTATTGACTTTTTAACAAAAAGTTGTTATAAATATATGTACCAGTGAAACGTTTCACCTAACGCCAGGCGGCTGCGGAAAAATTGCATTTGGCGAGGTTTCGTAGCTTCCACAATTGATATTCTTCTTCCTTCGAGGTCAACCGGATGAAATTTTCGAACCCTTATGGTTATTTTTCGGAAGATGGCAGAGAATATGTAATCACGAACCCGTTGACACCCAAACCTTGGGGAAATGTGATCAGCAACGGCGATTATGGCATGCTGGTTTCACAAACCGGGTCTGGTTTCAGCTGGCGCGGAAACGCTGGTCAAAATCGCCTGACGCGCTCCTTCCAGGACCTGGTCAAGGATAACTGGGGCAAGTATTTTTACATCCGCGACCTTGAGCGCAATGTCTATTGGTCGGCGACCTATAAGCCGGTGATGCACCCATATCAGGCGTTCAAAGTCATTCACGGCATCGGCTATTCCAAATTTTTCCAGACCATTGAAGATATCGAAAGCGAATTGACCAATTTTGTCTCCGCCAGTGACCCGGTGGAGATTTTTGAGCTTAAACTGACCAACCAGAGCGCCGAAACGCGCAAACTGGACGTAACCTCTTACGTTGAATGGCTGTTGGGGTTCGCGCCAGATGAGCACCGCGAGTTTCACAAGTTGTTCATCAATACCTCGGCTAACCTGGGCGCCAGCACGCTTTACGCGCGCAAATACCTATGGGGTTTCGCGGACGATAAGGGTCGGTACAACAACATCGACTGGCCATATACCGCCTTCTTGGCGGTAAGCGAGCCGGTGAAGTCGTTCGATTGCGATAAAGAGTCGTTCATCGGCATGTACCGCAACGACGACCGGCCGCAGGCCATGCTGGACAGCCAACTGGCTGGCCGAAGTGGGCGCTTTACCGATGCCATCGCCGCTCTGCAGGTGCAGCTAACCCTGGCTCCCGGCGAGTCGAAAACCATCGTGTTCACGCTTGGCGCAGCCGAGGACGGTAAGGAAGATGCCGACGAACTGATTCACCGCTATACAGCGCCGGCCAAAAGCGCGCAGGCCCTGCAGGAAGTGAAGGCCTTCTGGTCGCGCTTCATCGACACCGAAGTAGTGGAAACCCCTGACGAAGCCCTGAACTTCATGACGAATTACTGGCTCAAGTACCAGTCGATTTCCGGTCGGCTGTGGGGAAAATCGGGGCTCTACCAGGTTTCGGCAGGCATCGGCTACCGCGACCAACTGCAGGACAGCCAGATTTTCCTGGTCAGTGAACCGGAATACACCAAAAAACAACTGCTGTTGCACGCGGCGCACCAGTTTATTGAGGGTGACGTATACCACTGGTGGTTTTCCATCCGCGGTGGCGGGCCGCGCACCAACTGTTCCGATGATTTGTTGTGGCTGCCCTTCATCCTGGATGCCTATCTTATGGAAACGGCCGATTTTGCCATCCTGGATGAAAAAGTCCCTTACCTGAACGGCCCGGCTGAGCCGCTCTACGACCACTGCAAGCGCGCCATCGAGCGCTCCTTCTCACGCTTCTCGCCGCGCGGCGTGCCGCTGATGGGCGACCACGACTGGAACGACGGATTGAGCGCGGTCGGCACTCTGATGAAGGGTGAGAGCTTCTGGGTCGGCGAGTTTCTCTACATGATCCTGGGCAATTTCATCCCGCTGGCCCAGGCGCGCGGTGACAGCGCGTTTGCTGAAAAATGCGCCGTGGTGCGCGAGAGCCTGAAGGATGCGCTCAACCGCTACGGCTGGGACGGCGCCTGGTACCTGCAGGCGACCACCGACGATGGCCTGCTGCTGGGCTCCGAAGGCAACGAAGAGGGCAAAATTTTCCTCATGCCCAACAACTGGGCGGTAATCAGCGGGATTGCGCCAGAGGATCGCGTACAAACAGCCATGGACTCGGTGACGAAATACTTGTTGAAGGATTTTGGCACCCTGCTGAATTATCCCGCCTTCACCAAGCCGCGGGCAGACATTGGCTACATCACGCGGTACGCCCCCGGCTTGCGCGAGAACGGCGGCGTGTATACGCACGCGGCCACCTGGTCGGTGTGGGCCTATACGCTGGCGGGGCAGCCCGAGCGAGCTTATGAAGCCTTCCGCAAAATCTGTCCGCCCAACCGCAGCCAGGATATTGATACCTACAAAGCCGAGCCTTATGTGACGCCGGGCAACATCGACGGGCCACTCTCCGAGTATTACGGCCGGGGCGGGTGGACCTGGTACACAGGTTCCTCGCAGTGGATGCACCGCGTGGTCACACACTGGATCCTGGGGATCCGGCCGCAGCCGGACGGACTGCTGGTGGACCCATCCATTCCGGCGCAGTGGGACGGCTTCAAGGTCACGCGAAGGTTCCAAGGCGCCACTTATCAAATTACCGTTCAGAACCCCGCCCACTTGAACCACGGCGTGCAATCCATGCGCGTGGATGGAAATCCCGTAGGCAACCAGTTGATCCCGGTCTTTGCGGACGGAAAGAATCACGTGGTTGAAGTTTTGTTGGGCTAACCTGAAAATACACCCATTTAGTTGCATGAATGGGTAAGAAAAGGAGAGATAAAGAGAAAATTAGCAACAATGACCACCAACGTTTTTTTGACTTTCACAATTTGCTCAATATTCAAGAGGAGATAAATAACATGAAAAAGTTTACTATGTTAATTAGTCTGACCCTAATCGCTGTCTTTGTGCTGGCCGCTTGCTCTACCGCTGCGACCCCAACCGTTACGACTCCGCCCACTGCACCGGCAGAACCGACCGCAGTGCCCACCGAACCGCCCGCCGTCGAACCGCCTGCCACCGAACCACCCGCCGCCGAACCTCCTGCCGCTGAACCAGTGACGCTGACCTATGCTAACTGGAACCTGGGTACTGAAGAGGAAAACAATATCCAGCGGCAGTTGGTCAAGGCTTATACTGACCTGCACCCGAACGTGACCATCGAGTTCGTGGACATGTCTGCCGAGGGCGGCTGGGAAGCCAACCTGACGGCCTATGCAGCCAAGGGCGAACTGCCCGATGTGTTCATGGCCAACAACGTGCCGCTTTATGTTCAGAACGACTGGGTGGCTGATCTTTCCGAGTTCACTGCCGATGACCCCGACTGGGCGGATGTGCCCGAGGTATTGAAGGATTCCTTCACCTACTCCGGCAAAGTCTTTGGTCTGCCAGCTGCCCAATTCGTGATGGGCTACTTTGTCAATAAAGACCTATATGAAGCCGCTAATATGGACGCCCCCGAATATGGTTTCACCCTGGAAGAGTGGAATGACGCTGTGATTGGTTTGCACAATGTTTCCAAGGGCATCCTGGGCCTGGACGAGCAGGAATTTATTACGGGCTGGTATCCCAATGCCATTGATCCGAATTTGAAGTGGTTCAGCTACGACGGTGAAAAGATGAATTACAACTCCGTTGCTTTCAAGGAGGCTATTGCCAAGACCGGTGAAATGAAGCCGTACACCTGGCAAGGCCTGACCGAGGAGCAGAAGGCTAACTTCAAATCTACCGGCCCAGGGGAACTGTTCCTAAACCAGGAAGTCGGCATGCGCTGGGATGCCTCGTGGTCAGTGCCGGGTTATGTTTCGGGCGCCACCTTTGATTGGGACTTTGTCGGCGTTCCGGGCGGCAACCAAGCTATTGTCTTCGACGTGATGGTAGTTTCCAAGACGACTGCCAACCTGGAAGAAGCCTACAACTTCGCCAAGTGGATGACTTTCTCGAAAGAAGCCTACATGAAGGAAGCTGAACTGGCCAGAGCCGCGGGTTCTGCACCAAAGATCCCCGTTTCGGTTGACGACGCTTCGCTGGCACTCTACAAAGAGTTCGTGGATAAGCCTGGTATCCTGGCTGCGCTGGAAAACCTGGACAACAGCATGATCGAATCACTGGCCAAGATTGTGCCCGGCTACATCGATGCTCGCTGGGAAGGCAAACCCGGTATTGACATTGGTGAAGACCAGGATGTCAATATGTGGTACATGTTCAATTTTGCGAACGAGGGCCGATACAAATATGAGGACTACGCCGCGAAATTGGAAGAGTTTGCCAACAAGATCCTGGCAGACGCTGCCGCGGAAATGAACAAGAACCAGTAAAGGAGACGGGCGTCGTGGAAACACGACGCCCATTTCAGGAATTAGACCTTATTTGATCTCACGGCTGGAGTTTCCAATGAGGGTTATCCGATTACTTAGATTGCTGGTCGCTGCTGTCCTCCTTTTGTCGGCTGTGCCGGTTTCGGCGGAGGGGCTGGACTCTGCCAGCCAGATTGCACCGCTGCCCCAGGCGGCTGCCGAGGGCGAGATCGAAATCCGCGCAGATTCATTCGGAATGCCGCAAAGCGATCACGCGATCGCCGCTGAATATGACAAACCGAGCGTATTCCTGGGGCCGGGTGACGCCATCCAGTTTACCGTATCCATCCCGGCAGACGGGCAATATACCGTCGCGTTTGACATGGCGGCTACCGAGTCTTACATCAACGCTCCCGAAGGCCAGCTGCTGGTCGACGGCGCTTTCCCGATGGTGGATACCCAACGGATTGTGTTCCCGATTTTCTATCAAAACTCCCGCGATACGTTTCCGCAGGATCGTTATGGTAACGACGCTCTCATCCGGCAGGAACGCCTGCTGCGCTGGGTGAAGGTCGTCCTGCGGGACGTGAATTTCAGTCAAAAATACCCTCCGCAACTCTTCCTGACCGCCGGCGAGCATGAATTTGAATTCAAAGTGACGCGCGAATCGATGCTGCTGGGCAGCATTTACCTGGCGCCGTTTGCGCCTAACCCAACCTACACGGAGTACCTGGCGGCGAATCCCAAGGCGGATTCCTCCGGCGTGCTGATCGAATTGGAAGCCGAGTTCCCCAGTTACAAGAATGACACCTCCATCCGCCCCGTCAACAGCCGCAGCCTGGAAGTGACTCCATATGATACCTATAAGCTGCTGTTGAACACGATTGGCGGCGAAAGCTGGGAACGCAGCGGCAGCGCCGTCTACTATGAATTTGAAGTACCGCAGGACGGCATGTACAACATTACCCTGCGAGCGCTGCAGAACTTTAAGAACAACTTCACCGTTTTCCGGAAAATCACCATCGATGGCCAGTTGCCATACGACGAACTGGACCAAATCCCATTCCCATATTCCACGCAGTGGGCCAACATCACCCTGGGCGGCGATATGCCGTTCAAAATTTACCTGACCCAGGGCAGGCACGTCCTCGGTATCGAAGCCAATGATGCGCCTTACAACTCGGCCATAGAGAAAATTAAAAAGGTCTTGATCGATATTAACGTTCTCTCGCTGCAGATCAAAAAGCTTACCGGCAACCAGACCGACCAGTTCAAGGAATGGGTTATCTCCGATTACATCCCGGACATCCAAGACCAGTTGATTGCCATCGCGGTGGACCTGGAACAAGACCTGGGTATGCTCGAATCGATTAACCAGGGCGGCGGTTCACAGGAAGTGCTTTCTTATCAGATGGCGATTGACAACATCCGCTCTTTGGCCGCCGACCCCGATAAGATCCCATCCCGGATGAACCGGTTCTCCGAAGGCTCTGGTTCAGCCGCCCAACTGCTTGGTAACGTGCTGCCGCTGCTGCAGGGCCAACCGCTGGCATTGGATAAAGTCTACATACACTCGCCTGACTCGGCCCCCGGGCAGGTTCAGGTGCCATTTGTGACCTCCTTTGTCGACGGCATCAAACGCTTCTTCTATTCGTTCCGACCGAACCCTTACCAATCCATCGGTGCCGCCGAGGATGAAATTGAGGTGTGGGTCAACCGCCCGCGCCAGTATGTCGACCTGCTGCAGACGATGACGGATGAGGGCTTTACGCCGGATACCGGCATTCGCGTCAAATTTTCGATTATGCCGAACGAATCCAAACTGATCCTGGCAAATGCAGCCGGTATTCAGCCGGACGTAGCTCTGGGCGTCAGCACCAACCAGCCCTACGAGCTGGCCGTGCGCAACGCGCTGAAGGACCTGCGCAGCTTCCCGGATTTTGATGAGTTCATCCACATCTATTCCCCCGGTTCGCTACTTAGCTATATCATCAACGATTCGGTCTACGCCATCCCCGAAACGCAGGACTTCTGGGTGACCTTCTACCGCACTGACATCATGGAGTCGTTGGGCATTCCCATCCCGCACACCTGGCAGGAGGTCATTGAAATTCTGCCGGAACTGCAACGCCAAGGCATGAACTACAACACCCCACTTTCCAGCGGTAGCGGCTCCAAGCCGTACCTGATGACTGCGCCTTATATCTTCAATTACGGCGCAGAACTCTACAGCGCTGACGGCTTTGAAACCGGGCTGGGCAGCGACGAAGCCATCCAGGCGATCAAATTCATGGCCGAGAGCTTCACCATCTACGGTATGCCGCTGACGACCTCCAATTTTTATGACAGCTTCCGCTACGGAAGCCTGCCGATCGGCGTTTCCAACTTTGAAACCTACATCAAGCTGCTCACCGCCGCGCCGGAGATCGCCGGGTTGTGGGATATCGACCTGTACCCGGCCACGGTGCTGCCTGACGGCAGGGAACTGCGCTACGCCACCGGCTCGGCGCAAGCCTGCATCATGTTTGGATCAACCGACAGGCCGGAGGAATCCTGGGAGTTTATGAAGTGGTGGATGTCCACTGAGACCCAGATTGATTTCCAGCAACAGCTCATCCTCAACTACGGCCTGGAATACTTGTGGAACTCGGCCAATTTGGAAGCGTTCCAGTATTCGCCCATCTCCGAACACCACCGCGAGGTGATCCTGGAGCAGTGGAAATGGCTGCAGGAACCGGTCAAGCTGCCCGGGAGCTACATGCAGGAACGCGAGTTGAGCAATGCCTGGAACAAGATCGTCTTCGACGGCGTCAACCCCCGGGTGGCCATCGACGAATCGATCATCATAATCAACCGCGAAATCGCTCGCAAGTTAGAAGAGTTCGGCTACCTGCAAAACGGCGTGAAGATGAAGGAATTTAAGATTCCCACGATTGAAACCGTCGAGAACTGGATGGGTAAAAATGGTCAATAACCACATTCAACGCGAATCGAAATTTAAACTTTGGCTCAACAAAGAGGGGAGCGCGTACGGGTTCCTTTCCGGGTACGCGTTAATGTTCATCATCTTCATCGTGGTGCCCGTGCTGATGGCCGGACTGCTCTCCTTTACGCTGTTTGACACCATCCAGTTCCCCAAGTTCATCGGGTTGAAAAATTACATCACGCTGCTAACCCAGGACGACATCTTCATGAAGTACGTCTTGCCCAACACGATCGAATTTGCAGTGATCGTTGGCCCGGGCGGATACATCCTGTCGTTCATACTGGCCTGGATTTTGGCGCAATTGCCTAAACTGCCTCGCACCATTATGGCGCTCATTCTTTACTCACCCTCGATGACTTCGAGCATTGCCATGGCGGTGGTGTGGTTGACCATCTTCAGCGGCGATCAAAACGGCTACCTGAACAGCCTGTTGCTCAATTACAACCTTATCCAGGCACCCATCCAATGGCTGCAATCGCCGCAGTATTTGATGACCATTATGATTATCGTCACCCTGTGGAGCAGCATGGGGGTGGGCTTCCTGGCCATGCTCGCCGGCATCCTGGAGATCAACCCGGAGATGTACGAGGCTGGTGCGTTGGACGGGATTAGCAACCGCTTTCAGGAAATTATTTACATCACCATCCCATCGATGCGGCCACAAATGTTGTTCGGCGCGGTGATGGCGATCGTCGCCACCTTCCAGGCAGGTGCTATTGGGGTCACGCTTTCCGGCGCCAACCCTACGCCGCAATATGCCGGGCAGTTGATCGTCAACCATATTGAAGACTACGGCTTTTTGCGCTACGAGATGGGCTATGCAGCAGCGGTTTCGGTGGTGCTGCTGCTGATGGTGCTGCTTTTCGCCAGAGTTGCCAATAGCTTATTTGGCAGCAACGAGTAGGTGAGACTATGAGCATTTTCAAACGCAAACGACATACCGGGATCCAATATAGCGGCATAAACCCCAAAGGTTACCATCCCAGCCAGCTCAAGTTTTACATAATCCTTTTGCCGCTGGCGGCGTTCATGCTGCTGCCGATGGTGTTCATCTTTTCGCACGCTTTCAAACCGCCAGATGAGTTGTTCGCTTACCCGCCGCGTTTCTTTGTTATCAATCCAACCTTCAAGAACTTCACTGACCTGTTCTCGAAGATGTCCAGTTCGGGCGTACCGGTCAGCCGCTACCTGTTTAACAGCGTCGTCGTTACCGGCGTGACCATTGCCGCTTCCATCCTGGTGTCCTCCACCGCGGCTTACGCGCTATCGAAAAAGCGCTTCAAACTTAAGCAGGCATTGTTTGCCATCAACACCGTGGCACTTATGTTTGTCCCCATCGCGGTCACCATCCCGCGCTTTCTGGTCATCCAAAGGTTGGGATTGATGGACACCTTCTGGGTGCATGTGCTGCCGGCGCTGGCGATGCCGGTGGGGTTGTTCCTGATCAAGCAGTTCATCGACGGCATTCCCGACGAGATCATTGAAGCTGCCCGTATCGATGGCGCTAACGATTTGTCCATCTACTTCCAGATCATCCTGCCAATGATCAAACCTGCCCTCGCCACCATTGCCATCCTCACCTTCCAGGCGACTTGGAATAACGCGGAAACCTCCTCCCTTTTTATCAATGATGAAAGTTTGAAGACCTTTGCTTTTTACCTCACGACGCTCACCTCCACTTCAGCCGGTGCGAACACTGTTGCTGGCCAGGGAATGGCCGCGGCAGCCTCACTGATCATGTTTTTGCCCAACCTGATCATGTTTTTCTTCCTGCAGAGTCAAGTAATGAGCACAATGGCACATTCGGGTCTCAAATGATGAAAAAGATTCTCCTGCTCATTTCTGTCGTTGCGATTCTTTTGCTGATGCCCTTAAAAGTCAGCGCAGAATCTCCTTATACGACCTGGGCACAAGGGCCGGGTGGCGTTCTCACCATGACCCAGGATGCCTACAGCCCGGCAGAGGAGGTGGATTTGCCCATCTCCGCCGCCGAAGAAATGGTGGTGACGCCGGATGGCACGCTATACATTGCCGACACCGGCAATGGGAGGATTGTCCGGCTGGAAAATTTCGAGATCGTAGCCACCTATGGCGAAGATGTTCTTGAGGGACCGACCGGTCTGTTTGTAGATGAAGACGGCGTACTATACGTGGCCGACGCAAAACTGAACAAGGTCTTCATCTTTGACGCGGACGGCAATTTGCTCAAAGAAATAGGCCGGCCGACCGAACCGCTGTTTGGCAAGAATCGCGATTTCCTGCCACGCAAAATTGCAGTGGACGCCCGCAAGAACCTGTATGTAATCAGCGAAGGCTCGGCTGACGGCATCGTCCAGCTCAACACTGATGGTAATTTTATCGGCTACTTTGGTGCCAATACAGCCACGATGTCGTTTAAGATGATCGCGCAGCGGTTGTTTCTGACAAAAGAGCAGCTCGATCAGTTCGTGAAGAACGAAGCGGCTTCCCCTTCGAATATTGCCATTGACCATCAAGCCATGGTCTACACTATAACAGCCGGCACTGACCGCTTCAAAAGCATCCGCAAGTTCACCATTTCTGGCAAGAATATCTTCCCGGAAGCATATGGCTCCACCACGTTCCGCGACATCGATGTCAGCGATACCGGTTTGGTGCTGGCGGTGGACGCAAACGGCCAGATTTATGAATACGACCTGAGCGGGACCCTGCTGTTTGTGTTTGGTGCGCAAGACAAGGGCGACCAGCGCCTGGGCACGTTGCGCAATCCGACAGCCATCGTGCGCCATGGCGAATTCATCTACGTGCTGGACAAGGATAAGAATGCCATCGTCACCTATCAAACGACGGCATTCGCCCGGCAGGTGCACGCGGGTGTCAGTTTGTACATGGAAGGCTATTACCAGGAAGCCAAGCCATATTTTGAAGAGGTGTTGAACGCCAATGGTTCTTACATTATGGCGTACCAGGCCATCGCGGATGCCTACTATAAAGACCGCAATTACACCGAAGCTCTGACTTATTACCGCTATGCCGAGGACCGAAACGGCTACTCGCAGGCCTACTGGGAACTGCGCAACCAAGCCCTGCAGAGCTCGCTCACCTCGGCTATCCTCTGGATTGGCGGACTGTGGGTGGGCTCGTCGGTATTCGGGCGGTTGGACAAGCGCTACCGCTGGCTGGATCCTGTGCGCAAATGGCTGCACGGGTTGACGCAGATCAAGCTGATCGATGACTTTATCTTCATGTTTCGCTTCATCGGGCAGCCCTCCGACAGCTTTTATTACATCAAAAAGAAGGAACGCGGCAGCCTTTTGTTTGCCGGGATCATCTATGTGTGGGTAGTGGCGGTGCGCGTGCTCAGCTTGTACCTGACCGGCTTCGTCTTCAACTCCTACCCGGACGTGGCGTTTATCCCGGTGGGCAACGAGATCGTGATGACGTTGCTGCTGATTATCCTTTGGAACGCAGCCAACTATCTGATCTCCACCATCAGCGATGGGGAAGGGCGCGTGCGCGATGTGATTATCGGCACTGCCTACAGTTTGTTCCCCTATGCATTGTTCATGCTACCCATCGCGCTGCTGACGAATGTCTTATCGCTGAACGAAGCATTCCTCTACTCGTTCACGATGAACCTTGTGTTGGCGTGGACAGGTCTGATGTTGTTCATCATGGTCAAGGAGATCCAAAACTATTCCTTCTGGGAAACAGTGCGCAACGTGCTCATCACCATCTTCACGATGGCGCTGTTTGTCCTGACCGGTTACATCCTTTACGTCCTGTTCAACCAGTTGTTCGACTTTATCTCGGCGATTTTCCAGGAGGTCAGATTACGTGGCTAAAAGACATTTACTCCTCCAGGTTTTGATCACGCTCCTGTTGGTTCTGGGGTTAGTCCCCGTACCGCAGGCAGTCAAAGCGCAAGGAGGCTTGCAAGCATCCCACCCCGCCGGGCAGCTTGGCCAGGAAATCCCGGAAACGTACGAACTGATGGGTGAGAACGCCAATTATCAGTTGTATGCCAACCGCGCTTCGCTGGCGTTCAAAGTCGTCGACCGGCGCAGCGGATACATCTGGCATTCCAACCTCGATGAAAAGATCGACGGCGACCGGTTGAATAAAACATGGACTGCCTTTGCCTCCAGCGGCATCAGCATCGATTACCTGGATGAAAAAACCGCATCCGAGCGCTTATCCATCACCGATTCCGAGCCGGTCATTCAGTTCAACCCTACCGGTCAGGGTTTTGAGGCTACGGTCACCTTCCCCGATCCATCCATCTCGCTGCTGCTGCGCGTTATGCTGGAAGATGCCGGTGTCAGCGTTGAGATTCCTTTTGACACCATCCAGGAAGCAGACCCGGCCTACAAGCTTGGACAGGTGTACGTTTATCCGTTCCTGGGCTACACCCGTGACGCCGTCACGCCGGGGTACATGTTCATCCCGGACGGCTCTGGCAGTCTGATCCGTTTTGCCGAGACGACCAAAGCGACCAATATGTATTACGGGCGTTATTACGGCCCCGACCTGGGCATGCTGGTCGAGCTGCCCTACGACCCGGCCGTCAACCGGGCAATGCACATTTCGGTACCCGTGTACGGCATGGTCCATGGCGAGAAGCAAAACGGGTATATTGCCATTGTCGAAAAGGGCGCTTCCTATGGGGAAATCCAGGCCCACCCGGCAGGGATCATTACCAACTTCAATTTCATCTATAACATGTTTATTTACAACCAGAGTTACTTCCAAGCTACCAATCGCTCCGGAGCCGGTGTAACCACCCTGCAGCAAAAAACCAACGCTTTCGATATCAAAATCCATTACCGTTTCCTGACCGGTGAGGACAGCGATTACGTCGGGATGGCGCGCAGCTATCAACAATACCTGGTTGAACGCGGGCAGCTGAAAAAAATAACCGACGAGGGCGAGGATATCGGCATCAAGCTGGAATTCTTGGGCGGCGAGAAGGAGAAAGTCCTGTTTTGGTGGCGGCTGATTCCCATGACAACGGTGGAGCAAATGGCAGCCATCCTGGATGCATTGGAGATCGAGAACCCGGACGTGGTGTATTACGGCTGGCAGCCGTTGGGCGCATCGAGCATGCCGCCAAAATCCCTGGAGATCGACGGTGGTCTGGGCAGCCTGGAACAGCTAGGCGAACTGGTGGAAAAGGTGCAATCGGAAGGCGGCAATTTCTCGCTTTACCTGAATCCGCAAGCCGCGCTCCCCCAGGAGGGTGGATACTCGCCGCGCTACGACCTGGCCATGGCGATCACCAACGTCAATATGATTGGCTACAACCGCCACACAGTCAACTACTATCTGAATTATGAAGCGGTCAGCCAGCGCTTATCCAACCTCAACGCGGATGTGACTTCCCAGCTGAATGCCGGATTAGCCCTGGACGGGATCGGATCGACGCTGTACAGCGATTTTAAAGACGGTAACTTCCTCAACCGCGAGCAAGCTATCACCCGCTACCGTTCGCTGATGGAAGCAAATCCGGGCAGGAAGGCTTTTTATATACCGAACGATTACATGTTCGGTTTCATGGACGCGTATTATGACATGCCGATTTCGAACAATGGCTATATCTACACCAGCGAAGCCGTGCCCTTCCTCCAGATTGTCCTTTCAGGATATGTCCCGTATTACGGTCCGGCGATAAATTTCTCTTCGGATCCGCAAACTGACCTGCTGCGTCACGTGGAATACGGCGTTTACCCGTCTTTCTTCCTCACCCAGGAAGTGACCGGCAAGATCATCAACACGCGATCCAGCTGGCTGTACACCTCATCCTACCAACAATGGGGCAGCGAAATCAATCAAACCTACCAGTGGTTAAACGCGCTGCTGGGGCCGTTTAAAGGCCAAAGTATCATTGCCCGTGAAATGCTGGCGGAGGGTGTGGCAGCTGTCACCTACGAAAACGGCAAGCAAATCCTGGTCAATTACACCGATCAGCCCTTCAACGCGGACGGAACGGTGGTGAATGCAAAGGATGCAGTCATCCGGGAGGTGGTACCATGACCAAACGCAAGCTCTTCCACTTCAAGGGAATTGGATTACGCACGCGTGAGAATCTATACGGGTACGGATTCGTCTTCCTGTGGATCATCGGGTTTGTTGTCTTCACCATGGTTCCGCTGGTGCAGACATTCTTATTCAGCGTGAACCAGGTTACGGTCACAGCCACCGGCATCGACCTGCGACCGGTGCAATGGGACAACTACTCACGTGCCCTGGTCACCGACCCGACCTTTGTGGGACTGCTAATCGAATATGTCATCGAAACGTTGGTTTCAGTTCCCATCGCGATCATCTTTTCGCTGGTCATCGCCCTGTTCCTGAATATGAATTTCAAGTTCAAGGGCTTTTTCCGCACCATCTTCTTCCTGCCGGTGGTCATCACCAGCGGCCCGGTCATCCAGGAATTGACTGCCCAGGGTGCCACATCGGTTCCGGGAGTTGCCAACCTGGGGGCCATCACGGAATTCCTGTCAACGCTTCCCAGTTACCTGAGCAATCCGGTGGAATACCTGCTAACGTCGTTCATCCAGATCCTGTGGTTCTCTGGCGTCCAAATTCTCATTTATCTCTCCAGCCTGCAAAAGATTGATAAGAGCTTGTACGAAGCCGCATCGATCGATGGAGCCTCGGCCTGGGAATCATTCTGGAAGATCACGCTGCCCTCGCTTTCGACTACAACGCTCATCAACGCGGCATACACAATTATCACCCTGTCGCATTTCTCTGAAAACAAGGTCATCAAATACATTTACAACCAGACTTATGCCGTGCAAGGCGGCATTGGGTATGCAGGCGCAATGTCTTTCCTGTATTTCTTCGTGTTGCTGTTGCTGCTGGCGGTCATGTTCCTGGTCCTATCCCCACGCAGAGAGAAGAGGCGCTGATGGAAGGTAACCTAAGGGTGAAAAAACCTGATCTCACAAAAATCAAAACTTTTCTACTCGGCAGCCGCACCAATTACGGCATGGTCTTCACTGTGCTGCTGTATGCGCTGCTGATAGCCATCGGCTTTGTATATCTCTATCCGCTGCTGTTCATGTTAGTTACCAGCATGAAAAGTCCGACGGATTTGTTGAATCCAATGGTGCAGTGGGTACCCACAACCCTATACCTGGGCAATTACGAAAAAGCTCTCCGCGTGCTGGACTATTCCAATACGCTGGTCTCTTCCATCCTGGTCAGCGTACTACCCTCGCTGATCACGGCAGCGGTCTGTTCGCTGGTGGGGTACGGGTTGGCACGCTACAGGTTCGCCGGCAAGAACATCATCTTTGCACTGATCCTGGCGACCTTCATCATCCCAGCGCAAAACACGGTCATTCCCCAGATGCTGATGTACAAAAACCTGGGGCTGCTCGGCAACATTCTCTCGTTGATATTGCCGGCCCTGTTCGGCCAGGGCTACCGCAGCGCGATCTTTATTCTGATCTTCTATCAAACCTTCCTGTCCTTTCCCAAGGTGCTGGAGGAAGCAGCCCGCCTGGACGGCGCATCGGATTTGAGAATCTTCTTTCAAGTTGCCCTGCCCGCCGCGGCACCGGCCTTCATTATCTCGATCATCTTTTCCACCGTGTGGTACTGGAACGAGACGTACCTGACGTCCATCTTCCTGGAGGGCGGCATTCAAACACTGCCGATGCAGCTTGGCAAATTTACGCAGGCTTACGAGAATCTATATCCGCCAGGCATGGTCAACATCTTTGACCGGTTGAACGAAGCAGTCAAGCTGGCCGGCACCTTCCTGAACATTTTGCCGCTGCTGGTAATGTACTTCCTTCTACAGAAATGGTTCGTCGAATCGGTGGATCGCTCAGGTATTACCGGTGAATAAGCGACTTGCGGCTGTTCTCATTCTGCTGCTGCTCCTGACCGGATGCGCAGCTCCAGCGGTGACCACCCAGGTAAAGGTTGAACCGACGCTCACCAGTCTGCCTGCCCCGACGGCGACGCCAGCACCTGTGCCGGCTGAAACCGAAGCCGCAGCAAGTATCGCCGAAGTCATCGAGTGGGAAATGAAAGGCTCGTTCGACTTCTTCTGGGAGCGCACCAACACGGATGAAAACAGCCCCGGCTACGGCTTGATCCGCGACCGTTACCCCGGCTCGGAAGGTGTCGCCAGCATAGCCTCGGTCGGCTACGGCCTGACTGCCTACCTGATCGGCATCGAAAAGGGCTACATCACCTACGAGCAGGGTCTCGACCGTGTGACGCGCACACTGGATACACTGCTTAGCATGGAGCGTGAGGAGGGTTTTTATTACCACTTCGTTGACATGCAAACCGGCAAGCGAGCCTGGAATAGCGAAATTTCCAGCATCGACACAGCGATTTTGTTGATGGGCGTGCTCTCGGCGGGCGAATACTTCGGCGGCGAGGTTCAAACCAAGGCCCAACAAATCTATGACGCGGTCAACTGGCCGTGGTTCATCGACCCCGACCGGAACATGTTCTACATGGCCTATCGCCCGGAGAAAGGTTTTGAAGGCTACTGGGATTTTTATGCTGAGCAGTTGATGCTCTACGTGCTGGCGGCCGGCTCGGACACCCACCCAACCGACCAGATGCCCTACTATGCATTCACGCGGCACTATGCTAAATATGGCGACGGTCAGCCTTTCATCCATTCGTGGTTCGGCTCGCTGTTCACGTACCAGTTCAGCCACGCCTGGATTGACTTCCGTGGGCGCACTGACAAGAAGGACACGAACTGGTTTGACAACTCAGTGGAAGCCTCTCTGGCTCAGGTGAGTTTTGCGACCAACATGGACGAGGAATACTCCACGCTGGGGCCGAACGCCTGGGGTCTGACCGCTTGTGATGGGCCGGATGGTTACAACGGCCGGTACGGCGCGCCGCCGTCGGGGTTTGATAACCAGCAACATTTCATCGATGATACGATTCCGCCCTCCGGTGCGATCGGTTCAATCATCTTCGTCCCCGAGCCGGCGCAACGGGCCATGCTGTATTACTACTCGCTCGAGGATCTTAAAGGCCCATACGGTTTCAAGGACGCCTTCAACCTGAGCAGGGATTGGTTTGCCAGCGACGTCATCGGCATCGACAAAGGCATCAGCCTGCTGATGTTGGCAAATTACCAGGAAGATATGGTATACAAGATCACGATGGAAAACAAGAACCTGCTACAGGGGTTGGAACGCCTGCAAATCAGCGGAAACTAGGAGTCGCAATTCGGAATAATGATCACGATCAAGGATGTTGCCAATCGGGCAAAAGTGAGCGTCACTTCGGCATCCTACGCGTTGAACGGGGTCGGCACCATCAGCGAGGCCACCCGCCAGCGCGTTTTGCAGGCTGCCGATGAGCTGAATTATCACGCCAACGCGTTTGCCCGTAACCTCAAAAATCGCAAGACGAATACCATTGGGGTTTTTATCACCCGTTTTGGTGGCTCCTTCTATGAAGACATCCTGGAGGGCATTCACGATGCCGTCTTGAAGACGGATTACGAATTAATCGTCTGCCCCGAGAGCCGGTCGAAGCGCAATATCCTCGGGCAGCGCCAGGTCGATGGCGCCATCGTGTTCGATGTCAAGGTAAAAAACGAAACCATCCTCAAGCTCGCCACCAAGGGCTACCCCATCGTCGTGCTGGACCGCCGCCTGGAAGCAGATTATGTTTTTCCCCTGCTGCTTGATAACCAGTCCGGCGTTAAGGAGGCGTTTCACCACCTGTATGACCAGGGATTGCGAAAAATCTTTTACATTGCCGGCGCCAGCGATTCTTTTGACAACGCCGAGCGTATGAAAGCCTTTCTGGAAGAAAGCCAGCAGCACGATCTGTCCGTTCCCGTTTTTGACGGCAATTTTACCGAAGAATCAGGCTATGAAATTGCCAATACGATTATTGAATCCAAAAATATCCCCGAAGCGGTCTTTTGCGCTAACGATCAGATGGCGCTTGGGTTTCTGCGGGCGATGGAAAATCATCAATTAATCGCGCCGCGGGATATTGCGGTGGTGGGATTTGACGATGTGCAGGTTTCAAAATTTACCCACCCAAGCCTGACGACGATTGGCGCGCCGCGTTTTCTCTGGGGCTCGCTGGCCGCGACCTGGCTGATCGACTTTCTCGATCATGACACGCCCTTTCCTCTATACCGCGTACCTGTTAAATTGATCCCGCGCGAGTCTTCTGTTAAACACTGAGATATCACACCAGAAAAAGCGGAGAGTGTATATGCGTGTTTCAGAAATTATCGAATCTGAGTTGAGGGGGTCGGTCGAGTTTTATCTAAATAACACCAACATCGAAAGGGGCAGCCCGGGCTTTGGTTTGACCGTCGATTCGACAAAGCATCCGCAGCTCGCTTCCATCGCCTCGACCGGATTTGCGCTGACTGCCTGGGTGATCGGGCATGCACGCGGCTACCTCCAAGAGCAGCAGGCAGTTGAGATCACGCGCGGGACGCTACGCACGTTAAACGAGCGTGTCAGCCACCACCGCGGCTTTTTTGCCCACTATCTCGATATTCACACTGGTTTGCGTTACAGAGCCTGTGAGTATTCGACCATCGACACAGCCATTTGCCTGAACGGGGTGATTACCGCGGCAGCCTACTTCCAGGATGCAGAAATCCAGGACCTGGCGAGCCGATTGCTGGAGCGGGTGGATTGGAACTGGTTGGTGTTTGAACGCGATGGTCGGATGCTCTTTCACATGGCCTATAACCCCGACCGGCACGGCGACTACGTGGAAGGCGAGCCCGGCTTTATCTCGCAGTGGGATATGTCGGCCGAGCAGAAGATGATGTACCTGCAGGCTGCGCCGTTTGTCGCACCCGAAGCAGCTCGGCGGTTATACGCTGGCTTCTCGCGCGACACCGTTTTCTACCAGGGCAAACCGGTCATCTTCATTCCCGGTGGCAGCCTGTTTGCCTACCTGTTCAGCGAAGCCTGGATGGATTTTGGCCGCTACTTGGATCCGGACGGTGTGGACTGGTTTGAAAATACCCGCCAGGCGGCGCTGGCCAACCGCAGTTTTTGCATCGAGAACTCGGATAAGTTCAAGACCTATCATGCCAACAGCTGGGGGCTCAGCGCGGGTGACTGCCCGCGCGGTTATGGCGTTTACGGCAGCTCTCCCTGCAAGAGCGAGCCCTGGCACGACGGTACGATTTCCATTTATGCCGCGCTTGGCTGCCTGCCCTTCATCCCGGAAGAAACGCTGGCGCTGACCGATTATCTCTATCACCAGCAGCCGCGCACCTGGGGAAACTTCGGCTTTTGCGATGCCTATAACCTGGACGTGAATCCAGCGTGGTACAGCACCTCGCTGTACGGCATCGACAAGGGTTGTTCAATGATCATGATCGACAATTATCTGAGTGGGATGGTCTGGAAAACCTACACCGACAGCGACCTGATTCAAAAATCGTTGACAATATTGCAATTTACTAAAAAAAATCAGGAGTTTAATGTATGAGCAAATTCTATGCAAAGAATGGCCAGTTCTGGCTGGATGGCCAACCGGTGTTGATTCAGTCGGGCGAATTTCATTATTTTCGCACCCCCAGGGCAGAATGGCGCCAGCGCCTGGATTTGTTGAAATCGACCGGATTTAATGCGGTTGCTTCTTACATTCCCTGGCTGTGGCACGAGGTGGAAGAAGGTGTGACAGACCTGGACGGGCACAGTCACCCGATGCGCGACCTGGCCGGCTTTTTGGATCTGGCGGCGGAGATGGGGCTGTGGGTTATCGCCCGGCCGGGGCCGTACATCAATGCTGAGACGATCGACGAGGGCATTCCCCCGTGGGTTCTCAACCATTATCCGCAGGTGGCGGTTGTCAACCGCGGTGAGCCCGTCAATGACTTTGTCAGCTACCAGCATCCTGACTACCTGTCTTGTGTGGCCCGTTGGTACCGGGCGGTGTTTGAGGTGCTGACGCCGCGCCAAATCACCCACGGCGGCAAAATCATCATGGTGCAGCTTGATAATGAAATGGGCATGATCCAGTGGGTTCGCAACATGCTGGACGTCAACCCGGATACGCTGGCGCGGATGGCGGCCTATGTGCGGGCGCGTTATGGCGATGCGGCTCTTGAACGCTACCCTGGAGGATCGCTGATTGATACGCTGCGCGACGCACTCAGCATTCCCACGCATCCCTGCGCAGCCCAGGGGCTTGAGGATTACAAGGATTTCTATCGCGTCTACCTGCGCGAATATACCGAATTCCTGCGCAAGGAAGCGCGTGCCAATGGGCTGGATGTGCCGGAGGTGATCAACATCCACGGCTTTGCCAACGGCGGCAAGACCTTCCCGATTGGCATTTCACAGTTGATCGACGTGATTCGCATGGACGACATGATCAGCGCCATCGACGTGTACCCGGGGGGCATTGGTGAAGGCAACTATCACCAACTGCTGCTGGTGAACGAGATGATCAAGGCAGTTCAAAACCCCGATCAACCGCTGTTTTCTATTGAGTTCCAGGCTGGCGGCTGCCAGGATCACAGCAACGCGCAGTCGTCTTTCAATGACCTGTATAGCCGGCTGTGCATTTCCAACGGCCTGCGGGCGATCAACCATTACCTGTTCTGCGACGGCGAAAACGACCCGGTGCTCAGCCCGGTCAAACGGCACGATTGGGGCCATCCAGTGCACAAGGACGGCACGCTGCGTCGGCATTACTTCCGCTACCCGCAACTTTCCAGCACATTAAACGCCTACGGCGTTGACCTGGTTCTGGCACAGCCCAAAACCGTGACCACCATTGGGTTCCTGTTGGATTATTTCAAGACCGAGGTGTACAACACAGCCACCAAAAGGGACACCGACATCATCACTCACCAGCGTGACACCGTGTTGTTTGATTTCCTGGCCCGTGGGTTGGCACTCAGCCACCGCCCGTTTGACGCGCTTGAACTGGCCAGCGCGCCGCTGAACCCGGAGCGTACCCCGCTGCTGTGGGTGATGATGGAGAAACAGTGCGACGCCGCCACGCAGCAAAAGCTGGTGGATTATGTGACCGGCGGCGGCAAACTGGTGCTGGCCGGGCGCATGTGCGAGCAGGATTTTACGGGTCAGCCCTGCACAATCCTCAAGGATGCACTCGACCTGCGCCAGATTGAGGATGACGCGCCTTTTTCGTATAACGAGATCAATGCCTTCCAGTATGGCGATATCCCGGTTTCGTTCATGCAGACCTACACGGGCAGCTTTGATGAAGTTATCGCCTCGCATGACGACGGTCGCGTGGTGGGCTTCATCAAATCGCTGGGCTCAGGCAAGGCGCTGGTATTTGGCGCGGCATTTGGCGCTTTCACGCTCGAGGACAGCGACGTTGTCAACCAGATGGCGCTGAAGATGGGTTGCCAGGCACTGTTTGAAACCAGCGAATGGGCCGACACGCGCCTGAGCGTCGGCGAGCGCGGCAGCTTCCTGTTCGTCAGCAACTATCAGGATGACCCAATTGCCAGCGTGATCAAGTTTGCCGGCGAGCCGCTCTTTGGCGGCAGTCCGGTTCGCCTTCCTGCCCGCCGCGGAGCGATTCTACCGCTGGGCTGGCAGCTTGCGGCGGACGTGCGCCTGGATTATGCCAGCGCAGAAATCCGCGAGGTGGTGCGCGAAGGCCTGACCATCACGCTAAAGGCAGCGCAGGACCAGTTCGATGCCGGGTTGACGTTGCACGGATACCGCTGTGAAGGCGCAGAAATGATGGAAAAATCCGAAGGGCTTGAGCGGGTGCGTTTGCACGCGATGGATGGGAAGATTGTGCTGAGCAGGGTGTAAGCCCCACCATCTTGCCGTATTGGGAGAATTACCATCGTGCGGGACGATGCGGGAGAGTATTCCAGGAAAATTTTTTAGAATTGCGTCAACTCCTTGGCCGGGAGAATGTAGAAAAATTGGGGAGGGGCACCGTTTTGCATCATGCTTGTTTTGCAGAGCAAAGCCTATATTATCTATAGTCTTCCCTTGTGAGAGGGTGTAGACTAAAAGCGTTCAATATCGTAAACATTCTCAAGGAGATACAATGCCTAATAATATACTCGTACCGCTCATCGTGGGCGTGTTGGTGCTGCTGGTTTTGCTTTCCGGCGAACGCTTCATACCCAATAACCGCATAGGAATTGTGGAGAAACGCTTTGGTCGCCGCTCCCTCAAATCGGGTTTTATCGCTCTGAACGGTGAAGCGGGCTATCAGCCCAACGTTCTCCGCGGTGGTTTGCACTTCCTGATGCCCTTTCAATACCGGGTGCTCATTTCCCCCCTGGTGACCATTGCCCAGGGGAAAATCGGATATGTTTTCGCGCGTGACGGTGAGCCTCTGAGCGCCATGCAGGTCCTGGCATCCAATATTACCGCACATGATTTTCAGGATGTGACCGACTTTTTGACCCACGGCGGTCAGCGCGGTCCGCAGAGGCAGATCCTGCGCGAAGGTACTTACGCCATCAACCTGGCGCAGTTTGTGGTCATTACTGAAGAACGGGTTTATTACCTCCCCCTCAGCAAGGATGACCAGATGGTCATCGAAAGCATGACCTCGGTCATCAGAGAACGCAAAGGTTTTACCCCCGTAGTTATCAAGGACTCTGACGACATGATTGGGATTGTGACCGTGCATGATGGACCTTCACTGCCATCTGGTGAGATTATCGCGCCAATTGTCGGCTCCGACATGACAGACAGCGTGACCTATCATAACAATTTCCAGATGCCAGACAGGTTTATCAACGCCTCGGGTTTGCGCGGGCGTCAACTGCAGGTTTTGGTGGAAGGCACTTATTACCTCAACCGACTCTTTGCCACCGTGGAAATGATTCAAAAAACAGTCGTCGAGGTTGGTTTTGTGGGCGTGGTGGTGTCTTACACGGGCAAACTCAGCGAAGACCTTTCCGGTTTGGATTACCGCCACGGCGAGTTGGTCAGCACAGGCAGCCGCGGGGTTTGGAGTGACCCGCTCTTACCCGGCAAATACGCGTTCAATACCTATGCTGGCAAAGTGGTGATGGTACCAACTACCAATATCATCCTCAAGTGGATTAAGTCCGAGGTGGGTTCCCATAATTTGGATGAAAATCTTTCGGAAGTCTCCCTGATCACCAAAGATGCTTTTGAGCCCTCTCTGCCGCTTTCGGTTGTCATTCATATTGATTACCAGAAAGCTCCGCTCGTGGTGCAGCGCTTTGGGGACGTCAAGAAACTGGTGGAGCAGACTCTCGACCCGATGGTGTCGGCGTACTTCAAAAACATTGGTCAAACTCGCACCCTGATCGAGCTCATCCATGAGCGCAACGAAATCCAGCGCCAGTCCAGCCAGGAGATGAAAGATAAGTTCCTGCATTACAACCTGGAGCTGGAGGAAGTGCTGATTGGCACGCCGACGACAGCAGGCGATGACAAGAATATGGAGATCATTCTTAACCAACTGCGCTCGCGGCAGATAGCGGTGGAACAAATCGAAACCTTCCAGCGCCAGCAAGTTGCTGCACAAAAGGAAAGAGAGCTACGCGAAGCCCAGGCTCGCGCAGAGCAGCAGCGCAACATTACCGAGTCGGAGGTGAGCATTACGGTGCTTTCCAACCAGGGCAAGGCTGATTATGCCCGGGCAGTGCAGCAAGCTGCCCAGATCCGCACCCTGGCGGAGGCTGAAGCCGAGAGAATTGCCCGCACCGGTATTGCTCAGGCTATCGCCACTGAGGAACAGGTTGCCGCTTATGGCGGCCCGCAGTTCCAGGTGACCCAGCAGGTCATGAATCGCTTCGCGGAAGCCGTGCAGCAATCCCGCGTGGACGTGGTGCCAAGGGTGGTGGTGGGCGGCAGCAGCGAAGGCGGCGTGACTGGCAGCAGCATCATGGAAGGACTGCTCACCCTGTTGCTCTCAGATAAGCTGAACCTGGAGGTGAACGCCGGGCAGAGACAGCCCAGTGAGGAAACTGACAGGCTAAAAGAGGAAATCAGACGCAGCTTGACAGAAAAAAAAGCAACTCCTGACAATCAAGTGCCGGACGTAACGGCATAAGATTTCTGGAATAATGGAAAGGGATTGAGCGATTTTGCCAATCCCTCTCCATTTTATATAAGGATGATCATTTAGCAGTATTCAGGATCTTCTATAAGGACCGAATTTGCGGAATTGGGCGGCGGGCACGCGCGTGAGGCGGTCGGTGGCGGGGCTGAGCAGGTAATCCCATCCATCCCGGTGGAGAATTGGAATGCGGCGGTGGCGCTTCTTGAAGGCTTCGCGCATGTCCTCTGAGAGAAAGTAGTAGCTGTCGTACTCCTTGGGGTATTCGTAGAGCAGGCGATCGTAAATGTCGATGAATTCCCGGCGGTAGGCAGAGGTGACTTGGTGGAGATTGCTGATGACCCAGCAGACCTGCTCGAAGTCCCAGTTGTAAGTAAGCCCGATGAAGCGGTCGTCGGCTGTGATATAGGGAGAGAAGGGAAACTGGCGGCAGCTGAGGGTGCGGAAGTCGCGCTCGCAATATTCAGGACCCCGGCAAGCCATCAGGTGCATGTAGCCCGGCGTTTCTGCTTTCATCTTAGGCACATCGATGGGATCAGTGGGGCATTCATCGCCGCGCAAGCGATGCCAAAGCTGGGTGTTGGGCTTGAGGTAAGCCCATTCCTCTTTTAATGCCACGGGTACTGCCACGCAGATGTCGCAGCAGAAGGGTTTGCCGGAAGGATTATGGGGTGCGCATAGCCTGCCGCAGTCAACTTCGGCAATCGGCGAAGCAAAGCTGGCGTAGAGCCTGGCAATATCGAGGTCTGGTTTGTAGGTCATGGCAGGGTTTATACCATTAAATAAGGCGGCTATCAGCCCAAGTCACTTGCATTCGCATTATTGCGCGTGTTCTCATAATGCCGGCGCAAACAGTCGAAGGTTTCCGCGCTGATGTAGTGCTCGATGCGGCAGGCATCCTCAAAGGCGGTTTGCTCGCTGACCCCCATCCAGATGAAAATTTCCGCCAGGCTGTTGTGGCGGCTGTAAGTCTCTTCAGCAATTTGGCGGCCTTTAGGCGTAAGAGAGATATGTTTGTTATCGTCCAGCTCCAGGTAGCCGTCAGCAGCAAGTCGTTTGATCTGCTGGCTGATGGTTGGGCGGGAGAACTGCATCTGACGGGCAATGTCGATGGCGCGGACATTCCTATTTTTCTTCTCAAGGATGAGGATCGTCTCGAGGTACATCTCAGCGGATTCTTGTAGGTTCATGCGGTCGCTCTTCTTCCTTTAATAAAACACTCCCTTCAATTTTAACACCGAAAACCTTGACAGATTAGTTAGGTTGGACTAACATTTAACTTGTTAGGTAAGCCTAACAAAAAAATGCGGTCAGACGAAGGCTTGTTCAGACCAAGAGGAAGACCAGATGAAGACTTTGAAAGATGTTCGGATAGGGGAATCAGCCCGGGTGGTAAAAGTCCACGGACAGGGAAGAATTCGCCGCCGGGTAATGGATATGGGCATCACCAAAAATGTTGAGATCTTCGTGCGTAAAGCCGCGCCGCTGGGAGACCCTATCGAAGTCAATTTGCGCGGCTACGAGCTAAGCCTGCGTAAGGACGACGCTGAAATCATCGAAGTTAGTTCACCAATATCTTCTATTAATGAATGCCACTATGCCCATAACCATCGCTGTCGCGGGAAATCCAAATTCTGGTAAAACTACGCTTTTCAACGCTCTCACCGGTTTAAACCAATACGTTGGCAACTGGCCTGGTGTAACGGTTGAGAAGAAGGAGGGTGTGTTGATCGGACACCCGGAGGTGGTATTGGTGGACCTGCCGGGGATCTATTCACTCTCGACGAATTCCCTGGAAGAAGAATTAGCCAGAGATTACCTGCTCGAGTCCAATCCTGACGCAATCATAAACATCGTAGACGGCACGAACCTGGAACGGAATCTTTACCTGACGACGCAACTGGCGGAGTTGGGCATCCCGATGGTTCTGGCAATCAATATGATGGACGAAGTCGAGAAAAGCGGGGCGAAGATTGACGGGGCGGCACTTGGCAACGCTTTTGGCGTGCCGGTGGTGGAAATATCGGCACTACGCGAGACGCAGATCGATGAACTTGCCAGGATTGCCACGTTAGCAGCTCAGAAAAAAGGGCACCCCCTGCCATTGCACCGTTTCAGCGGCGGGGTAGAGCACGCCTTGGGGCACATCGAAGAAGTTGCCCTGCATCAACAGCCAGAGCACAAACAGCGCTGGTATGCGGTCAAGCTTTTCGAACGCAACGAGCTGGTAGAAGCAGAACTAGGCCTCTCTGCGGAGTTAAAGGCGCATATTGAACAGGATATTCGCCAGTGCGAACTGGAATACGACGACGATTCCGACAGCATCATTGCCGCAGAAAGATATAACTTTATTGAAGACGTGCTCGAGAAAGTTACCGTGCGCAAAAAGGCGGGCGAGATGTCGCCTTCTGATCGGATCGATCGGATTGTGACCAACCGCTGGCTGGCTTTGCCGATCTTTGCGGTGATGATGTTTCTCGTCTACTACGTTTCGGTAAACACAGTTGGGGCGACAATGTCCGAATGGACCAACGACCGGCTGTTTGGGCAGATTATCCTGCCTGCGATCAGCGGAGCGCTGGCGGATTGGGGGGTGGCAAGCTGGCTGCAAGGCTTGCTGGTAGACGGCATCCTGGCGGGAGTTGGGTCGGTGCTGAGCTTTTTGCCCCAGATGGTAGTCTTATTCCTGTTCCTGGGCTTGCTCGAATTTAGCGGGTACATGGCGCGGGTGGCGTTCATCATGGATCGCATGTTCCGCAAATTTGGGCTTTCAGGGAAAAGTTTTATCCCGATGCTGATCGGCAGTGGCTGCAGCGTGCCCGCAATTATGGCGGCACGCACGATTGAAAATGAACATGACAGGCGCATGACGATCATTACAACATCCTTTATCCCTTGCGGCGCGAAACTGCCGGTGATTGCAATGATTGCAGGTGCCTTTTTTGGGGGCAAGGGTTGGGTGGCTTTTGGAGCTTACTTTTTAGGGATTGCGGCCGTGGTCATCTCAGGAATCATCCTGAAAAAAACTCCCCTATTCCAGGGAGAGGCTGCACCTTTTGTGATGGAATTGCCTGCTTACCGCTGGCCTTCATTGAAAAACATTTTTGTTACCACCTGGGATAGAGTTTCATCCTTTGTCAAAAAAGCGTCCACCATCATCCTCCTGGCAGCCATTGTGATCTGGTTCATGACTTATTTCGGTTGGGTGGACGGTCAGTTCCGAATGTTACAAAGTGGGCAAATCGATCAGAGTATCGTGGCTGCCATTGGTAACGCGATTGCCTGGATTTTTAAACCTTTAGGTTGGGGAGAGTGGCGCCCGGTGGTGGCGGCATTGAGCGGGCTGGTCGCAAAGGAAACGGTGGTAAGCAGTTTTGGTATATTTTATGGATTTGGCGAAGTTGCTGAAGGTGGACAAGAGATTTGGAGTAGTTTGCGGGCAGCGTTTTCGCCCCTCTCCGCGACATCATTCCTGATCTTTGTGCTGCTCTCCGCGCCCTGCATCGCGACGATCAGCTCAATCCGGCGCGAGATGAACAGCGCCGCGTGGACCTCGTTCGCAATCGGGTATATGATCACTATTGGTTATTCAGTAGCTCTGATGGTTTATCAGCTCGGGACGTGGCTGCAGAGTGGTGCATTTTCTGCGTGGACAGGCATCGCCCTGGCATTGTTGGGGTTGATGTTGTGGCTGCTTTTTAGACCGTCACCGAAGGCAGTTGGCTCGTTGAAGCAGGCGAACGCGGGTGTGAGAGGTTAAGATGGTTCCAACGATCATTATCAGTGTTGTGCTTGCGGTAATTGTGGGGTTGATCATCTATCGATTAGTCTGCGATGCCAGATCCGGGCGTGGGGGCTGCTCGGGCTGCAAT
>WOZA01000080.1 GCA_011620505.1 Anaerolineaceae bacterium | reverse complement strand
ATTGACGCATCGAATTTTGCATGATATTATTTCTACCTTGACGCCCCCATCGTCTAGTGGCCCAGGACGCGGCCCTCTCAAGGCCAAAACCAGGATTCGAATTCCTGTGGGGGCACTTTTTGTTTAACCGGAGCTTCTATGAGCCAATCAAAGCCCCAATACAGCATCCCCTACCCGCGTTTACAGGCCAGACGCACGCTGTTGCGCTTTCTGACCCGAGGGTTATTGAAGCTATTGACCCGCACAAAAATCGAAGGGCTTGAAAACATCCCGAGGGAAGGACCAGTCATCCTGGCAGGAAATCACGCTGCTTTCCTCGAGCCAGTGCTGATGACGGTGATCCCCAAACGGCTGGTGGAGCCCATTGGTGCGGGTGATTTACCTTTTGAAGGAATTCTCGACAAGCTGGTGGGCTATTATGGCTTCATCCCAGTTAACCGCGGCAATTTGGATAGAACCGGGGTGAATCAAGCGCTGGATGTGCTCAAGCAGGATGGCGTGATTGGCATCTTCCCGGAGGGCGGAGTTTGGGCACCGGGCAGGATGCCCCCTCAGATTGGCGTGGCACTGCTCAGTCAGCGCGCTGGCGCGCCAGTGGTACCTATTGGTTTCAGCGGACTGAAGGGATCCTTTCAGCAAGCCTTGCAGTTGAAGCACCCAAGGCTTATGATGAGGATTGGCGAAGTAATCCCAGCCTTAGAAGCTTCTGAAGGCGGCGTTAACAAAGACCAGTTGCTGGCATATTCCCGGCACGTACTGGACGCAATTTATGCCTTGATTTCGGAAGAGGAGAAGAGCATCTTACCCGTGGAAGCTCACTATTCGCTCTCACTCAAAGTGGCAGGCAAGGAAATACCAGATCTGCCATGGGGGTCGGCGTTTGCCCGATTTTTACATTCCCCATTGCTGCTGGACAGCTTTAAGAAAAATCTGAAACTTCCGGTCGGGGCTCTTTATGAGCAGGATGGAATCGTGGATACAGCTGCCATGCAGACTGCTCTCAACGCGGTTATGGACTACCTGAAGATTAACCCGGCGTTCTTTACTTACCGCTTTGGAATGGAAGAGGGGAACCGAGTGGCGGAAGGGACCCAGGAACTGCAATCCTTGCTCCGCGAGGCAAATGCTGCGGGCAAGGTTGTCCGCCTGGACACCCATGAAATCGTTACCTATAAAGACGGACGACTCGAAACGAGCGAAAAGCATTTCGTAATTGATCCGGGTAACCACCTAGGTCAAGAGACAGCAGGTTGAATGTCGCGTACATTCAGCTGCACCGTGCTGCGCCCGTTAAACTCATTGATCTCAAAGGTATAAGCAATATCCACGTAATCCGGTAAGTTTTCATGCATGGCACCCTGCCGGAAAGCGATGGCGTCCAATTGATTGCTGCCCGCCCCGAGCACGAGCTTGAGGTGTTCTCCCTTGCCGACTGTGTTCGCACGCAAGACGCGGATGTTGCGGCTGCAAAACAGCGCGCTTGGGTTGAAAGCACCGGTGGGTTCCAATTGTTCCACTGCATCAAGAATGCCTGGAAAGTGATCAGCCTGTAATTTTTCGAGGGAGATTTCATAATCGATATGAAGCGCGGGCGTCAGATCCACCCCAATGAAGGATTCACGCGCGATGTCCATGAGGCGCTCCTGAAATGCCTGGGCGTTTTCGGTACGCACGGTGAGACCAGCCGCCATCGGGTGACCGCCATGCCTTACCAGCAAATCGGTGCATTGGTCCAGGGCGTGGTTGATATCGAATTCCGGGATCGAGCGGCAGGAAGCTTTAATAAGGTCGCCCTCCACCGAACCGATAATGGCGGGTTTGTAGTACGCCTCGGTCAGCCGCCCCGCAGCCAAACCCACAACACCCGCATTGTACTCAGACGAAGCAGAAAACAGCACCGGTACGTCCGGGTCTTGGGCTGCGATACTGAGCATGGCCGATTCGATGATCTGATTGGTAATCTCTTTGCGGTTGGAGTTAAGAGAGTCGAGCTGCTGGGCAAGCCAACCAGCCTCAAAGGTATCCCGGCTGGTAAGCAGGCGGAAGGCATCCAGGGCACTCTCTATGCGCCCGGCAGCATTCAGCCGCGGACCGATGACAAAACCAAGGTGCCCGGCATTGAATTTGGCAGGGTTAATAGAAGCTACTTGGGCTAGTGAGAACAAGCCCTGCCGCTTTGGCTGGCGCATCAGCGCAAGACCGCGTTTGACCAGCGAGCGATTTTCGCCGGTCAGCGGAGCCACGTCCACCACGGTGCCAATAGCTACCAGGTCGAGCCATTGGTTGAGATCAACCTCGGGATCTGGATGAGTCTGGAGCCAGGCTTCAGCCAGTTTATATGCCAAACCCACACCCGCGAGTTCCTTGTAGGGGTAGGGGTCGGCAGGTTGGTGGGGGTTAATCACGGCATCAGCCTGGGGGAGATGATCACCCGGTTGGTGGTGATCGGTAACAATCACGCGCATACCCAGTTCTTTAGCCCGCTGCACTTCCTGCAGAGAGCGAATACCGCAATCGACAGTGATGAGGAGCTGCGTGCCTTCGGCTGCCAGCAGTTCGACTGCATCCAAATTTAGCCCGTAGCCTTCATCAAAGCGATTGGGGATGTAGACCCGTGGTTCATGACGAAGCTGGTTGAAGAATTCAAACAGCAGAGAAGACGCGGTGACGCCGTCGGTATCGTAGTCGCCATAAATCGTGATGTTCTCGTCTGCCTGCAAAGCCTGTTCAATCACAGCAACTGCTTCACGCATGCCGAGCATCAGGAAGGGATCGGTTGAGGTGGGAGATTCGGTTCCCAGATAGGCGCTTGCAACCTCAGCAGTAGTAATTCCGCGGTTAAAGAGCAGCTGCCGCAGCAAAGGCGGGTAATCTCTGAGGGCCTGCTTGATGTCGTTTGGAATGGGTGGCGCGATAATCCAGCGTTTTTTTGGGGAGGTGTGCTTGGTTTCAGTCATTTGCTAATTGTACCTTGTGTTTCATTGGCATCTCCAAGAATTATGCATGTAGAATTAAGCACAGATTAGCGAATGGAAAGACTATGGAAAAGACACGATTCAATATCCAGCATGATGTCCAACAAGCCATGAATTTTGGTCTGCCGATTGTGGCCTTGGAATCGACGGTGATCACCCATGGTTTACCGCAACCTGTAAACCTGAAAGTGGCGCAGGATATGGAAGCCTCTGTGCGCGCCCAGGGCGCCACACCAGCCACCATCGCCCTGATGGATGGATCGGTCAGGGTGGGGCTCAGCAGCGAGGAACTCGAACAGCTGGCAGGGGCTGTAAACCCGCATAAAGTCAGCTTGCGCGATTTTGGGTATGCATTGGAGAAGCGCCTGATTGGCGGCACCACTGTGGCAGCCACCATGTTCGTGGCTGAGAAGGTGGGGATCAAGGTTTTTGCCACAGGCGGGATTGGCGGGGTGCACCGCAATGTGCCGTTTGATGTCTCGGCCGACCTGATGCAGCTTTCCCGCTGCCCGGTGCTGGTGGTTTGCGCCGGCGCCAAGGCAATCCTGGACCTGCCCGCTACCATGGAGTACCTGGAAACGCAGGGAGTACCAGTGATTGGCTATCAAACCAACGATTTTCCAGCGTTCTATTCCATCTCCAGCGGCATGAAACTCAATTTGCGGGCGGATTCAGCCGAGGAAGTGGCAAAGATTGCTGAAACCCACTGGAGCCTGGGGCTGAAATCGGGCATTTTACTGGTGGTTCCTCCGCCGAAAGAGACCGCAATCCCTGCCAAAGAAGTAGAACTATGGGTCGAGGAAGCACTGCGCCAGGCTGAATTGGATGGCATCCATGGTAATGCCACCACGCCCTACTTGTTGGCAAAGGTCAATGCTTTATCTGGCAGTCGCAGCATGCAAACCAACATCGCCCTCCTACTGAACAATGCAAAAGTGGCTGCGCAGGTAGCGGGATTTATGCGCCCCAAGAGCAACCCGCAACATTTCGTGCAGGAGATCTAGGCACAAATTCTAAGGGGTATTGCTGGGACGCGGAGTAGCAGTCGGTGAGGGGGTCACGGTCGGTAAGGGCGTCCTGGTCGGTGTCGGCGTGGCAGTCGGGCTGGGCGTGAAGGTGGGCGTGCGCGAGGGGGTAGGCGTGATGGTGGGAGTGCTGGTGGGGGGATTGCCCAAGACGCGGAAATGACCGCTCGTGATCCACTGTTCCCCAATGAAAAACTGTAATTGGTAGTTCCCTGGCAGCCATTCGTCGGGCGGGAGATCGAGCAGGGCTGCGCCATAGCCGCCACTGCCTCCCTGCCAGGTTCCGGTGGTGTAGCGCACAACCTCTCCATCCCGCACCCAGATTTCAGTCCACTGCACGCCAGGATCCATCATATTGTAACTGTAAGTTCCGTAGATCGTCTTGAGTGGATTCTCAAATTCGATCGCGGGCTCAATGGGTTGCAAGTCTTCGTCAACTTCTCTTGAAAACTGGATCAGGCTGAAAGCGAAATCGGATTTGGGGGTAACAATGGACTCGAATGCCGTCGCGATATGCTCGGGGATGAAGGGTGTACCAGTTACGGATGGGGTGCTGGTGAGCGTAGGGGTGAGCGTGATGGTGGGTGTGAGGGTGATAGTGGGGGTGAGCGTGATGGTGGGCGTCAGCGAGGGGGTAAGGGTGGGCGGAAAGTAGCGATAGGCGAAGCCTTCACCCCAGCGTAAGTTGGCATAAGCGAATGCAAGTAGCAACAACACGCCGAGCAGCAAGCGGGCACCAAGCTCATACTGCTGGCGTTTCTTGAAGAAGAACGGCAGTTTTTTACCGGTACGGAAAGCGTTGCGCGCACGGAAAGCCAGCCAGATAGCTGCGATGGCTGCCATGATGCTGATCACAATTACCGTGGAACGGATATCTACGTTCATTTTTTGGATTATAGCAGGGATTGAGGGGTTAAAAAACTTGGCGGACGTGTTTCAAGTTGAATTGACTCTGAATTAATCACTTGCAAATAGGGTTTATCGAGCCAATGAAAAAAAAGTAGCTGAGACGAACGACGTAATGAAGACTTATTTTGCCAAAGCACCATTGCAGGTCCAGGATATCCTTCGCCGTGTGTGAGAACTTGTGCTCGAGGTCGAGCCGGAACTGACCCAGACCCTCAGCTACCAAGTGCCCACTTTCAAAAGACACGGTGAGCCGATTCTTTATTTTGCAGCTTAGAAGAATCCCTCGGGCATCTACCCAACGCCGACAGCCATTGCTCAATTCGCGGTGAGGCTTGCGGGCTATAAAACCAGCAAAGGTGCCGTTCAAATCCCCTACTCCATGATGCTGAACGAAGAGCTTATTCAAGATCTTTTATGCTTCAATCTGGAGCAGTTGGGAAATCGATAATCCTTGAAAATACAGGATTCAATCCTTGAAAATACAGGATGCAATCCT
>WOZA01000010.1 GCA_011620505.1 Anaerolineaceae bacterium | reverse complement strand
CCGCGCTTTTCCAGTGCTTTTTTAATCTCATTTCCTACAACAGTCGAGGTGGCAACTGCGGTACCACACGCTACAAGAATTCGCCTTTGGGCTGACATTAATAGCTCCTATTTTGAAAAATATCGAAATACTTCACCTTCATGGGTCAATAATTAATTCTCTTTTTCATTGTTTGCTTCAAATGCCTCGAGTACATCTACGGAATCTTTTGCCATCATGAATCGTTGCAGTATTTCCTGGTTTTGAATTACTTCCGCGATTTCCTGTAGCATTTCGATCTGAGCGTGTGGCTCATCCAACGCCAGCAAAAAAACAATGCTGACAATGACTTGATCTGACGGCATTTCCATATTCTGAAAAACGACAGGTCTTTTTAGGACCGCCAATGCAACACCTGATTTATTTACATGAACTACATCTGTATGGGGAATCGCTACGTGAATGTCACCATCTAATAGGAGCCCTGTTGGAAAGCTAATTTCACGAGTAAGTGCAGCTTCGATGAAACTATCCTTTACTAACCCGACATCCATCAGTTTTTGGCCAAGGTGACAGATCACATCTGTACTTGTTTCGGCATCCAAATTAAGACTAATTGTTGATTCATTCAAATACCTACTTAATGACATCTTTTCTCCTAAATCCGTGACCTTTCAATCAAAAATGCTCTGATTCCTTCTCAGCTCAATAAAGGACCAATTCTGGTGATTCCAAAGCCCTTACCAGATCTGCCAGAAAAGCAGCCGCGACCGCGCCATCTACAACGCGATGATCAGCACCAAGTGTAAGATTCATCATCGGACGAACTGCAATAGTGTCATTTTCATCAACCACGACAGGCTTTCGAACCAGTCCACCGACTGCCAGGATGGCAGACTGCGGAGGATTGATGATGGCTGTAAACGAAGTAATTCCGTACATCCCCAAATTGGAAATGGTAAAAGTTCCACCTGATACTTCATTGGCAGTGAGGACTCCAGCGCGTGCTTGTTTGGTTAGATATTGGAGATTCATGTTTATTTCACGAAGTGTGAGCTTATTCGCACCATGAATCACTGGAACAATTAAGCCGTCAGCGACAGCTGTGGCGATCCCTATATTTGCATCTTCAGATAAAAAGATTTTTTCATCTTGCAGAGAAGCATTCAGGTAAGGATGCCGTCCCAGTGCCCAAGCGACCATTTTTGCCAGGAAGGCAGTTACAGAAATTGCAGATTGCCCTTCTTTTTCAGCCAACAGATTGATCCGCTTTCTAGCAGATTCCGAAGCGGTCATGTCTACTTCGACTGTAAGGTAGATGTGGGGTGTGGATTGATAACTTGCTGTCATCCGTTCAGCGATGCGTTTTCGCTTTCCAACAAGCGGAATTGAGGTCGTAACAGCAGCTTGGACGGTCTCAGCCAAAACCTGTTCAGGTTGTGATGGTGCCTGCATGGGTACATCTGCTGCCTGTATCCGACCTCTTGGCCCGGAACCTGAAAGACTTTCCAGGTCCAATCCCCTTTCTTCAGCCAGGCTGCGTGCAGCAGGAGTGGCTGGGACACTTACACGTGGGATAACCTGGTCCTTCAATTTTTCAGCGAAGGCTTCAACATCCTTGCGGGTCACCTTGGAACCGCTCGGAGAAACCTGTTTAAGTTGCACACCCAGATCTTTCGACACCTTTTCAGCCAAAGGTGTCGCGTGCGATATCGGTTTTACGGTCACATCCTCCGTTGATGTCTCTTCTGATTTAGAGGGGGTTGGCTCAACTTTTTTCTCTAATTCAGGAATACTATCCGGAGATTCGCCCTCTTTGAGAATATAAGCAACAACTTTGGTAACAGGGGCTTCTTCATTTTCGTGGTAAAGAATGTTAGCCAGAATGCCACTTTCAGGGGCTTCGATTTCGCTGGTGATTTTATCGGTTTCTACTTCAATAACCGGTTCGCCTTTTTCGATCTGATCACCTTCGTTTTTTAACCATGCAATGATGGTAACAACTTCCTGGTCCATATCCATCTTGGGCATAATAAAAGGGGTAGGCATGAACAGCTTCCTTTCCTAGTATTTATTGCTAACGATCGCGCGGATCTCAGCTTCGATATCAGCTTCCTGGGGAACAGCAGCTGCTTCAAGGAAACGATTGTAGGGTATGGGAACGTCTTTCCCAGCCAATCGTCGCATTGGCGCATCCAGGTAATCAAAGGCTTCACTGGAAGATACAACTGCCATTACCTCACCAGCCCAACCACCGGTCTGCACTGCTTCGTGTACGACTAACAAACGACCGGTTTTCTTTACTGAATTGATGATGGCTTGGGAGTCCATCGGTCTCAAGGTGCGCAGGTCCAGCACCTCAACGCTGATACCTTCCTGATTCAGTTTCTGGGCTACCGCCAGAGATTTCTGAACCATGATGCCAGACGTCACAACAGTTATGTCATCGCCAGGGTGCTTGATATCCGCTACACCTAATGGAATTGTATATTCGCCTACTGGAACCTCTCCCTTAACCTTGTAGAGTAACTTGTGTTCGACGAAACAAATCGGGTTAGGATCTCTGATGGCACTGAGCAACAAACCTTTGGCATCATAAGCAGTACTGGGAGCCACCACTTTGATCCCAGGGATGTGCATCAGTATGCTCTCGAGAGATTGTGAATGTTGAGCTGCCGCACCAGTGCCAGAACCTCCGGGCATTCGCACTACCATGGGAACGGTTGCCTTACCACCAAACATATATCGCGCCTTCGCAGCCTGGTTCATCAGTGGTTCCAAAGCAAGCAAAATGAAGTCCATAAACATCAACTCTGCAATTGGTTTCATACCCACCATGGCCGCGCCTGCTGCTGCGCCAACAATAGCTAACTCTGAGATAGGTGTTTCACGGATTCTCTCTGGCCCAAACTCAGCAAGCATGCCCGCGCTTACTCCAAAGGCGCCGCCATAAGTGCCAATATCTTCTCCAATTAAGAATACGTTTTCATCGCGGCGCATTTCTTCAACCATCGCGTCGTGGATGGCTTCACGATAAGTAATCTCAGGCATAAACCCACTCCGTCACGTCTTTGACATCTGGTTCCGGTGAATTTTCTGCAAATGTCACCGATTCATCAATTACTTTGCTCATCTCTTCCTTAATCATATTAATAGACTGGATGTCAATTAGATTGGCATTTAACAGCAACTTTTCAAAACGGATAATTGGATCTTCGACTGACTTCCAATAGTCGATCTCCTCCTTAGTGCGATAAAGATTACGATCGCTTTTTGAATGTCCAAAGTAACGATAGGTCTGGGCTTCAACAAATACTGGCCCTTTCCCGGAGCGGGCATTATCGGCTGCCTTACGAATGAATTCATATACTGCCAGCACATCATTTCCATCAATGTAATAACCTGGAATGCCATAAGCTGCCGCGCGATCCTTAAAAGGTGTTTTAGCTGAGACACGAACTACATTGGCAGACATGCCGTATTGATTGTTTTCACATAAGTACAAAATTGGCAAATTCCAAATTGCAGCCATATTAAGCGACTCATGGAAAATGCCTTCATTGGCAGCCCCATCCCCAAAAATTGTAAGTACGATCTGATCAGTCTTCTTCATCTGAACTGCCAACCCGACACCTACTGCAAGCTGCAACCCTCCGCCTACAATACCATTGGCTCCCAGATTATTAGCAGTTACATCGGCAATATGCATCGATCCACCGCGGCCGTGACAGTAGCCAGTATCCTTACCCAAAAATTCTGCCATCATCTTGTTCACATCTGCACCACTAGCAATGAAATGCCCGTGTCCTCGATGATGGTTAAGTAAATAGTCACCCTTATTAATGGCAAATCCAGCCCCTACCGCCACAGCCTCCTGCCCAGCAGAGAGGTGCATAGTACCGTGAACCTTGCCAAGTGCGTATTGTTTGTCCGCCATCTCTTCAAATATACGTATCTTGACCATAGTTCGATACATATCGATCAGTTTTTCTTGATTAATCCCTAATTCACTTGACTTTTCAAGCACATCGGTTGTTTCAAAATTATCAAACTCTTCTTTCTTCCAAGTTGTCATAAATCTTCCTTCTGTATCCTATTAACTTGTTCTCATTCTTTTGCGTTATTAATAACGCCTTGCGCCGTGTTGGTATCTGTCACTAACACGTTTATATGTTTACCGCGAATAGCTCCAATAATTGGACTGATTTTGTGCGGACCACCGGAAACGCCTATGCGCAGTGGTATATTTCTTAAATCTTCTAAGGATATACCGATCGTCCTATCCTGAAGTTCAGAATGTGAAGGATTACCAAAAATATCTATGAATATTCCGCATACGTCACCAACTGCCCCCGAATCGCAAATTGTCTGCATTTCCGCTTCTGGAAGATAGCCAGCTAACACGTAAGGTGAAACTTCGGGTTTGGCACTGCCAATTCCTAATAAAGCTATATCAGATTGACGGCCGAGTTGAAAAGTTTCAAGAATGTCTTTACTCTCTTTTAATACACTGGCTAGTCGGGTACTTTCAACCAGAAATGGGGCGTTCAGGTAGATCCCTTCACCACCCAATTTGTCCACTAAGCGGTTAACAATAGCAATCCCATGGTATTGCTTGATGCGAGCACCGAGTGAACCCAGTAACTGAACGATGCGAATTCCGGGAACAGGTGGTTCAAACTGCAGTTCATCCACTGTTGCACTGATAGCCGTGCCCCATGAAGTACCGAGTGTCTGACCAGGCTTTAATTCTTCTTCAATGTACCGGGCAGCAGCCTTCCCCAATGACGGTAACAGAGCTTGACCACTGCGTTGCTCTACAACGATGGCTTTTTTTAGGCCAAACTGTTGGCAAAGAAGTTTTTCGAGTTCTTTATTGTGATTGACGGGGCGTTCGATATGAATTTGAACCAAACCAAATCTTCTTGCATCTGTCAGCATTCGTGAAACCATTGATCTAGATACACCCAAGTTTTTCGCAATCTGGGATTGTGATTGTCCCTTGAGATAATACATTTCTGCAGCATCTGCCAGGATGTTCAATCGATCTGGGCTCACTTTATTGTGCGGCAAGGCTTCTCCTGAACTCACATTTGTTCATTTAGATTCATATATGTGATAATAACACATGGTTTTAAATCTGTCCAGTGCCTTTAACAGATTTAGTGTTGCCTTTTAACCGGCATTTTTGTGGGTTCGTGTCCCCTGCTTACTTGTGGAAAAAAGGTGGGCTGTTATTTCGAACAGGGAAAGCTCTCTTCCTGAACATGCCAGGCATCAGATTGTGAATCCTCGATCCAGAACAACCCAAAACAAGATTTGGCTTTCGGATGAGCCAGGCTTCCCATCCTCCCCTCGCGACTAAGGTAGAATCAAGGCGAAACAGATCGGAGAGTTGGAGCATGGCAGATCTTCAGCAGGTCAAATTTGAAAAGATGGTCTTT
>WOZA01000127.1 GCA_011620505.1 Anaerolineaceae bacterium | reverse complement strand
TTTTTTTTACCTGGAAACCTGTTTTCGGTCAGTAATTCATAAACCCAGGCAAAAGTGGAAGAGGGTAAAGAATTCAAACCGGGTTGGGTTTTTGGGCTGCTTTTTTGGCGCTGGAGGGCTGCTAAGTTAGTATACCCATCTACCACCCTCCTCTGAGGTCATCCTGTCAGCTTAATCACAATTTTCTACCCCTTATTGGAGGATTTGTTTCCATAGACAAAACTGGCTCTGTTAATTTTAGGAGGACAATTCCCCCATTGAGACACCTCTAATTGTTTTGTGCTCCTTATAGAAGGATTTCCTGAGAGTTTCAAACACCTCGTAAGACAAATTGTCATTTTGAGACTATAGCTACTGAACGTTTAACCTATGCGCATTAATAGCTCACCATATTGGGGCGCACATTAGTCCAAGAGCCAAATTGTGCCCATGGGCACAGTGCTGTCTGAACTGGATACTGGAATAAAATCGCCCTTGGCCCTTCCCTTACGGGGATGTTCGGGCGTTCTTTACAGGCCTATGTCAAAAGTCAATGCAACTGGTTTATGGTGTACATCGATTCCCAGGGTAGCCGCCGGATAGAGTTCACCGTTTAGAACCGCGCACTCATTGTTGAACATCTCTTGCCTTCGGACAGGCAGAAGCTTTGGTGGATCGGCAAAATCAAAGACAAAAGTAGACTGTCTGATTCAGCGATCTAATGGAATCATCAGGGTATAGGGGTTTAAAAGAAGGGATGTTGCCGTGAAAAGAAAATTCCTAAGTGCAAAGCTGAAAAAAACAGAGTTTAGGAACATCCATTCAAGGGGCGACGGCAGCCCACATCAAGCTAAATCAACAAAACTGCCGGCATGAAATGAATAATCCGCCTAACAGCTATTTCTAGTTTTGAACGCTTATTTCAAGCTTTCGAGGCGCCGCTTCATAGCTGCGGTCAGGCTCTCCATACGGGCAACCAACTGCCTGGCTTCCTCGCGGTCCACATCCCCCAGCAGGGCATCGGCAATCGATCCGGGTTTGTCATCATCCGGTAGGTCTTCAATGCTGTTTAGCAACCTGCGCAGGCTGCGGGCAGATTTAGTGGTAGGGTCGAGGGGAATACGCGCTTTGCGACCAGTCTCATTTCCTGACTGGCGTTCAAGGAAGGCGTGCACATCCTGGTAGGTGCGGCCTTCATGGCTGGCATAGAAGGCAACCGCGTCAGACCAAAGCGCGCGGTCGTACTGCATAATTTCCCGCAAAACGCGCTCAGGCATTTCTGATTTATCTGCAATCTCGAGCTCTTTTTCATCCAGTTCAAAAAATTTCATCAACCTGCCATAGTACGTGCGCTCCATTTGCAGGGTTTTCTGCAACATTTCTTTGGTTCCATCATCAAGGCGCACATCTGCCACGCGGCGGAAGAAGGTTGTTTCAGATTCGCCTTCTCCAGGATAGATCTGGTGTGAGTCAAGCACCAGGCGGGCAGCGGCACGTGCTTTGCCAACCGGCGTAAGCGCTTTGTACGCCATGTTTTCAGCGATTTGCTTCTCAATCGTTGGCTGATTATCGATTAACGCCAGCACGTATGGCTCAGTGGGCTGGTCTTCAAGCACGGCTTTAATTGCGGTTGCCCAGAACCGGCGTTCACCGGTCAACATTCTGAAAACATCATGTCCATTCTCATTGACAACCTGCCCCGTCACCGGTTTGATTTGGCCGGTGTCATGCAGAGAATCCCCTAAAACAGTGAGTTCAGCGATTTCCTGCGCGATCAAGCGATCATTACGTGCCAATTCGAACCAGTTGCGAACCACCTCATTCCAGGGGGTTCTGCCAGAGTAGAAATCCTTGCGAAGTTCGAGTGGGAGGATCAGGCGCGCCTGAAAGCGATCAGGGCGAATCATGGACAGAGGCACGCGATACACACTCTGGCGGTTGTTGACCATCTTTGGAGTATCGGGGTCGTAATCTTCCTGTTTTTCAGCACTGGCATTGAAAGCATCGGAAGTGATGTTTATCAGGTCGCCGAAACGGGGTTTCTCAGTTTTTACCATGGTTTCTCCTCAAGTAATTAAGCCAGATCTGCTCTGTGCCGCGCACTGTGCCCATGGGCACATCAGGCTGCTCCGAGTTTGCCTAAAACGGCATCGACCAGGTTGGAAAGGCAGCGATAAGCCTGTGACTTCTCCGGGCAGAACGAGAAAACGTCATAGCCTGCTGTGGTAGCGGCAGAAATATCCGCCAGATCTTTGACGTAGGGTAGAAGCAGATGCCCGTACATGCGCTCCATGTCTTCAATCACATCGCGCGATTGCCGTCTGATCATCCTGTAGCGTGAGGGAATGATGCCGAGGACTTCCAGGTCAGGGTTGGTGGTTTTGCGCACATTTTCAACCATGCGCAGGATGTCTGCCAATCCGATCAGGCTGAGCCCATCCGGTTCGATTGGTATCAAAACGTGACTGCTGGCGACCAATGAATTCATGGGTAACATCCCGGCCGAAGGTGGATTATCGATGATGATGTAAGAATAATCATCCCGGATGGGTTCCAAAAAATAGGTCAGCTGAAAGGCGGGATCTTCACGCCCCTTAAGTGCTGCTTCCAAACTTTCCATCCTGGCTTTATTGGTACGAAATAGTTTTACTTTCTCGCTGCGATTACGCGGGATCAAAGAATCTACGATCAGCGATTCGCTTGCTCCGTATCCATTCTCAAGTGCCTGGGGATAGTTGTTCTCCGCGGTGATTGCGGGGATAAACTTATCATCGAAACCACCGCCCATGGCAGTGATCGTAGCCGAAAGCTGATCATCCATATCGATCAAGAGAACTGGCTTGCTGCCGGGTTTGCGGGAACCATGGGTTGCCAGACCAGCAGCCAAATTGATGCTGATGGTTGACTTGCCAACACCCCCCTTACGATTGATCAGAGATATAATTGCCATTAGATCCTCACCCGATTCCTGTCATGATAACGCACTCTTCTATTTTACATTAGTTTTTCATTTTTACAAGTCGGTCTTGATTTTTGAATCTTTTTTTCTTCCCACTTTGTCGAACTTAGCTATAATAATTAAGTACTTGACTTAACTCCAAGCGAGTGCTAAGCTACAAACATCAAATAATACGGCGGTGAAGATGTTAACCAGCTCTGACTTTTTGAATGCCCAATTTCTTGAACATCCATTTAGGCGTTATGGTGACACGCGCTTTTTCTATCCAAACCTGACTGAGCAGCGCAAGGTGCTGGAGGTAGCTCATGGTTTCATTGCGGACCAGAAAGACCCCTCCAAGAACCTGGGTGTAATTGCTGGGCCAAGCGGAGGCGGAAAGAGCATGCTGGCAATGAAGCTGGCTGAAACCCATTTCATTTTTGAGCAGAGAGGCCAGGTGCTGGGGCTCTATATGAACACCAATATCCTTACGGAACCGCGCCACTTCTTAATGGCCGTGATAGAGACCCTTTCCCTGCCCTCCTCCAGGTCAAACGCAAATCGGATTGAAAGCATTTTTGAGCGGTTGGAAAGCAGCGACGATCAGCTCTTGATTGTATTGGACGGCCCGCCAATTGATCAGGATTACCTGAATCAGATGCTGGATTGGTCGGTGGAGCATAGTAAGAAGATCAAGACGATTATCTTCTTGCAGGATATCAATAACAATACCAGTAATATCGGATCGCTCAATCAATTCCTGGGACTTTATGTGCCGTTCCGCGCTCCGGAGGTAGTAGAAGTGGCTTCCCTGCTCTACGCGCGTATGATGTCCGCCGGGCATCCGGATCCGCTCAAGCTAATTCCACAAGAAACGATGTTTAACCTGGCAGAACAATCACATGGCTCGCTGAGTGAGGCTTTGCGCCTGGGCAGTGAGCATTTGGAAAAGCTGCTCGAGGAACAAAAAGGCAGTCTGAGGATGGGTATCTTCCCGTTCCGTCCTGGTGCTGCTGGGTAAGATTGGTGATTTTAGACCGGAGATGACCGGTGTAACTGAAAAATGGAAGAAAACGGTTGGACTGAGATCTTGGAATCCTTGGCTGGGCTGGAAAATGAGCAGCTTCAGGGATTGTTAGATTCCAGCAAACTCGGCTTTGACGGCAATTTCACGATTACTGCCGATGAGTTGGTTTATTCCGGCCTGTGTCAGTATTACCCTCTGATCGAAACCCTCATTCAGGATAAAACCGGGAAGCATTTACGCCTGAATCTGGAAAAAAGTGTGCCCATGGGCACAGAATCAACCTCCTTCCGGGTTGAGCTCGCTGCCGCCAACGTGACAGATGCGATCCTGAAACCAGATTCGATCGCGGCTGTGCCCTCCTATCTCCTGCGTTTTGTCCCTTACGTGGGTTCTTCAGCGGTATTAATTGCCACTGCCCTGCGCCAGGCGTTCTATCGAGCCTCTCGAGAGCATGGCGCTGACCAACTCTATCCGCGCCAGAATGACACGGTTACGATCAATGTCCAGTCGCTGTTGAAAACTCTCGGAAATGTCATCAGCCGGGCTAAATTTTTCCGCATTTTCCAACAGGGTGATATGGATTGGTTCGTCCAAAGGGCCGAGCCAAAGCACCGCATCTCTGAGGGGCACATCCAGCGGGAACCCAACACGTACCACTATCGTGGCTTGGTCCTTACCCCTGGCGATGCCCAGGACCTCTATGACTGGCTGCTTGCCCAGGGTCTCTCGCTCGATCCTCTGGCGGTGCTTTCCAAAGCGATCACAATCCCCCGGGACCAGATCCTTGTATTCCCCTATCGTCTTCCGGATGAAGAGGCGTCTGCACTCTTCACTGAGCCGGCCAGCGTGCATCAGGTGGTCAGCCGTGCTCTGATGCCAAAACCCTTGGATCCCACCCTGGCTGGATTATGCGACCGGCTTGCAAGCCATTTGATCCGCCCGGAGAGCTTCCTGGCGGTGCCCTGGTATTGGTTCCAGCGGGTCTTACCTGAACTGGGCGATGACCTCGGCGTGCTCTATCTCATGTGCAAGAATTGCTGCTATGTGGACTGGGCGCGCGGCAAAGACCGCAACACCTTCTGGGTGCCTGGGGGTCTGCCCACCCTGCAGGGCTGGATTCGTTCGGAAACACTTCCCAAACGCATTCCCCATGCCAAACCCAGTAAACGCGGCCGCCCGAAATCGGCTGATGTCAGCCCTGATTCCGCCTATACCAGGCAGTGGCGGCAGGCAAATCGCGATCTCGCCAGCCAATACCTTTGCCGACTCGATACGCGTTCCAGCGAAACCGGTACCGACTGGCATTTGCAGGTGTCCGAGGTGCAGCTGACCGCTGCCGATGAGTCCTTGAAACAAGCGCTGTATGCCTTCCTCTTCGCCCCTCCCGATCCGGTCAGCCCGGAATTGCTCAGCACTTATGCCTCCAATGTCCAATGGCAGCGCGCTATGTTGAGCAACGCTGAAGCCAATCTGGTACGATTATGTCATTTTGAGACATTAGTGGACGCGGGAATATGTCAGAATGAGACTTTGGATCCCGCGCAAATATGTCATTTTGATACGCTCGTGGATGGGCTAAATTATTATTTTGAGACTCTCATCGAGGCGGGAATTTGTCAGTTTGATACAATAATTAAGATATTAAATAAACTTAAATAT
>WOZA01000013.1 GCA_011620505.1 Anaerolineaceae bacterium | reverse complement strand
AGCTGTAAAACAAGATGGGAAAATCTGCGTTCGGCGCCTTGCCTGTGGGGCTCTGGCTGATCATCAGGTACTTTTCAGAGATCGCCAGCTGGTTGTATACCAGGTTTGATTCCGAGCTTAGCAAGATTTCTTGAGTGCCTTCAGCCAGGTTGAAAGCTTGGATCGTGGAAAGTTGCCTGGTACTATCCTCGGTAACGGTGTTTGTGAGGAAGTAGAGCATGTTTCCCTGCAGTTCCATGTCGAGATAAACGATATTCTCGTTGGCTTCGATATTATCAACCAGGCGTTGCTGGTCATCAGTTTCAAGATTGAGCACTTCCACGCGCCAACCCTGCACATGCATCGGGTGATCAAATATCAGCATTACCAGCCACTGGTCATTGACCCGCAGCGCCTCGATAAACTTGCCATCCTCCGCCAGAGGTTCGGCAATTTTTACCCCACTCTCTTCATCTGGAAGATAACGCCAGACACTGCGCGAGTCGCCGCTTTGCACGCTGTAATAAGCGCCGGAGTTGAAGACAAAACTGCTAAACTGGCCAGGGTTGCCTGATTTACAGTAATCCTCGCTTAATGTCGCGGACCATTCCAGAAGGGTATCCTTGGGTGGGGCCTCGAATGTGGGCAGTGGCTGGGGGCTTGGTTCGATGGCGGTTTGAGTTGGGTTTTCGGAGGGCGGAACTGTTGGCAGGCTGATGGGCATCCCGCTGCAGGAAGCAAGCAGCAAAACTATCACAACAACCAGGAGAAAGGTTGTTTGCCAAAGGTAGCGTTTCATGTCAACTCCTTTCTTGCCCTGTGTTGACGGCGCAGGGTGCAGTCAAAGAGAACAATCTAATTATAACCACTATTTCGAAATGTTATGAAGCGGCGAATGAACGCGGCATTTCACCCGAATAACTTAGGCGCTGACCGATTTTCTGGGTGATGCAGCCAGATCAGGGAGTTTCAACGTCTTTCGCCCAATCGCGATTGGCGAGATACCAATCCACCAGGCGTTTCATGCCTTCATCCAACGGCACCTGGGGTTCCCAGCCCAGTTCACGGCGGGCTTTGGTGACATCGGCCACGTTTTCAAATACATCTGCCGGATGGGAGGGAATGTAGGTGATATTTCCTTTTTTACCCAGAAGGTGCTCAAGTTTGTGCAAAAGCTGGTTAATGGTGATCACCTCGTGCCCTCCGAGGTTGAAAACATCAAAACCAACCGGCTTGAGCGCCAGCAGCGTGCCGCGGGCAATGTCATCCACGTAAGTAAACCCACGGGATTGTTCGCCGTCGCCAGTGATCGTGACGGGCTTTCCCTCAGCAACCCATTGGCAGAAACGGAACATGACCATATCTGGTCTGCCGGCAGGACCATAGACCGTGAAGTAGCGTAAAACGGTCACATCGATGCCATAGAGGTGATGATAGGCGTAGGCAAAAGCCTCCGCGCCTTTTTTGCTGGCAGCATAAGGCGCCAGGGGATGCTCGGTGGAGGCAGTCTCGGCATGCGGAGGCTTGCCTTCATTCCCGTAAAGGCTCGAAGTGGACGCCAGGATGAACTTGGGCACCCGTTGGTGGCGGGCATACTCGAGCATGTTCAGATTTCCGAGAGTATTGGTGTTAAGGTAGCTCCAGGGGTCGGTGGTGCTGGCGCGCACACCGGCTATTGCCGCTAGATTAATAACGGCATCCGCCGAGGGCACCATGGCAGCCAGCCTGGCGATGAAATCGCGGTCGGTAATGTCGTCTCGGATGAAATGAAAATTCGCCTGCGGCAGAAGCGCCTGCAGGCGATGTTCTTTCACGCGGACGTCGTATACGTGGTTGAGGTTATCCACCCCAAAGACGGTGTGCCCCTCGCGCAGCATTAATCCGGCAACCACTGAGCCGATGAAACCCGCCGCGCCGGTGACGACGTACACACTCATCAGAGTTTGATCACTTTCAAATCGTTTTTCGCGACATCTTTCATCGCATTGCGGGCATCAAAGATCAGCTGTGATTTCTCGAGGATCATTTTGTAGTCGAATTTGTCATGATTGGTGATGATAGCCACCAGATCCGCTTTTTCAAGGAAGGTTGAAAGTTCTTTTTCAGAAAACATCTGAACGCCTTCAATCTCAATCTCAGGAACGTAAGGGTCATTGTATGAGACGATGGCGCCCTTCTCTCGAAGTAAATGGATGATGTCCAGAGCGGGGGATTCGCGCATGTCGTTAATGTTGGGCTTATAGGAGACGCCCAGGATCAGGATCTTGCTTCCGTTGAGCGGTTTCTTATAGCGATTCAGGGCATCCTGGATGCGGCTGACCACGTAACGCGGCATGTTGGTGTTGATCTCGGAGGCGAGTTCAATGAAGCGCGCGGTGTAATTGAGCGTCTTCATCTTCCAGGAGAGGTAAAGCGGGTCTACCGGAATGCAGTGCCCTCCCAGCCCCGGTCCGGGGGTGAACTTCATGAAGCCGAATGGTTTGGTGGCAGCTGCATCGATTACTTCCCACACATCCACTCCCAACCGCTCACACATTTGGGCCAGCTCGTTGACCATCGAGATGTTGATCATGCGGAAGGTGTTCTCGAGCAGTTTTGCCATCTCCGCCACTTCGGTGCTGGAGACTGGTACAACCGTTTCAATTGCCTCCTGATACCATGCCACGGCAACATCCGTACACGCCTGGGTGATGCCGCCAACGACCTTGGGGGTGTTGTAGGTGGTATAGTCGGTGCGTCCGGGGTCGACGCGTTCGGGAGAGAACGCCAGGAAGAAGTCTATGCCAACTTTAAGGTCGGAATTAGCGGTCAGTTTGGGCAGGACGAACTCACGGGTGGTGCCCGGATAAGTGCTGGACTCAAGCACGATGATCATACTGCGGTGCAGATAAGGGGCGATGTCTTCGCTGGCCTGGGCAATGAAGGACATGTCAGGGTCACCGGTTTTACGCAGCGGCGTAGGCACACAGATGGAGACGGCATCGATTTCTTTAAGAGTGGCATAATCGGTTGTAGCGCGGATGCGGCCGTTATCAATGTGCTTGCGCAACTGGGCGTTGCTAATATCCGAAATGTAGCTTTCACCGCGGTTGATCATATCCACCTTTTCCTGGATGGGATCAATACCCGTCACGCTAAAGCCGGCGTTGGCGAAAGTGACAGCCAGCGGTAGCCCCACATACCCCATACCGATGACAGCAATGTTGGCTCGTTTTTTCTGAATATCCTGAATCAGGTCTTCTTTTAGCATCAATTCCTTACCTTTCCATCAAAACAGACTGAGTTGTTCGGGGAGACTGGGATTTTCTTCCTGCTTACCTGGCTTTGTCTCGGGGGCAGGTGCTTCCACTTTGGGCTCAATGGGTTCTTCCTTGGCGAGTAGGTGGCGTAGTTTTGAAAAATCCTCAATTAATGCGGGTCTCAAGGCTGGTTGGTGAAGGGCTGCAGCCGGATGGTACATCGTGACGACCAGCCGTTTGCCAACTTGATGAGATTTGCCGTGAATCTGGGTGATCTTGCCATTTTCGATGAACTTCGCCATCGAAAACCTTCCCAGCGTGACAATCACTTTGGGGTCAAGCAGGGCGATTTGTTCGTCAAGGTAATGCGCACAGGCAGCAAGCTCTTCGGGCATCGGGTCGCGATTGTCCGGCGGACGGCATTTGACCACGTTGGTGATGAAAACCTCTTCGCGTTTCAGGTCGGCTGAAGCCAGTAATTCATCCAGAAACATGCCAGCCTGACCTACGAAGGGCTTCCCCTGCTGGTTTTCATGGTAACCAGGTCCCTCGCCGATGAACATGACGTCCACCGAGGAAGGTCCTTCCCCGGGTACGGCGTTCTTCCGCCCTTTTGCAAGCGGACACTTCTGACAATGGAGGATTTCCTCCCGAATGGTTCTTAATTGGTTTATATCTGACATACTTTTTTCCAGTGACAGATTCTACCCCAGGTACATGCCATTAAGACGAATATGTTTGCATTAAGTTCCTTAGAACTTCCACATCCAAGGGGTCAAGATTCAGCAAGAGGGCGTCCTCTCGTTCGGTTTGATAATAATTGGGACGTAAGCCAACAGCCTTGTAGCCGAAGCCGTAATAGAGGTGGAGCGCTTCGGTGTTGCCCGAGCGCACTTCCAACAGAGATTTCACTGCCCCCCGTTCGGCGGCTTGCAGCAGGCCTTCCGCCAGCAGCCTGCGCCCGATGCCGCGGTGGCGGTAGTCCGGGTGAACGGCGATGGTCGCGATGTGGGCCTCGTCCACGATCAGCCAGATGACTAATACAGCCACGATGGACTGACCTTCAGCCGCGTCCGGGTCTTCTGCGACCAGGCACAAACTATAGTTACTTGCTTTTAGTTCGTATTCAAAAGATCCCTGTGGCCAGGGATCCGCAAACGAGAGGCGGTCGAGAGCAGCGGCTTGCGCCAGGTCTTCTGCACGCATGCTCCGCAGCCTGATTTGGCTGGCATCAGCGTGCGCGCTCATAGATCCGGAACATTGCTCAGTGTGTGAACGTAAATTGGCGCAAGGCTGGCGGCATCATCTGCCTGCCCTGCCTGTATTTTCGCCCAGGCAAGCTCTGCCAGTACGGCTGGACGGCGGAGGCAGAGGCTGGGGACGGCTAATCGGGCCGTCTTCCACTTGCGCCCAAGGATCTGGCGTTCTTCAGCATCCATTTCTCCCACCACGTAAGTCGGAGATTTGATCGTGGCTGCCATCCCGCGAATATCGTCCACAATAATGTCAGTAACAGCTTGCCAGGAGCCCTGTTTGTACTGATAGCGGACGAAGGCATAGCGACCGCGCCCCACTTCGAGGAAAGCAAGCATGGGTCGGCGCAGACCAGGCTGAGCTGCAGCGAGGATTTCGAGCGAAGGGATGCCCGCCACGGGCAAGTTCTGCCCCAGGGCGATACCTTTGGCTGCACTGAGCCCTATCCGTAAACCCGTGAAAGAACCCGGTCCAAGCGCCACGCCAACACCCGTCAGGCTGCTGGGTTTGGTTTGGGTTTTGGTGAGCATTTCTTTGATGGCAGGGACCAACTCGACAGTGTGGTAATTTTTGCTGCGCCAGGTCTGTTCGGCGAGCACATTAGTGCCATTAAAAAGGGCGATGCCTATCCATTCGGTGGAAGTGTCGATTGCCAGTAGCATAATTATCCTCCAAACAAAGCTTGCTGCAGCTTTTTGAGAATGGATTCGTAGCGGTGTCCGTGCGGGATCAGGATAAGATGGCGTTGGTCAGGGTTGATCCAGTCCATCTGGATCCAAAGGTTTTCTTTCGGAAGGCTGGTCTTCATGCGTTCCGCCCATTCCATCACCAGCACTCCATCGGCAAGGACGCGGTCCAGGTCGAGAATGGCGCTGTCGAGGGGATTATCGGGCTGCAATCGGTAAGCGTCGCAATGGAAAAGCGTGTTGCCTCCCGGACGGTCATATTCGTTGACGATCACGTAGGTCGGACTAGTGACTTTGCTGGGAGAACCCCAACCCTGGGTGATGCCCTGCACCAGAGTCGTCTTGCCAGAACCAAGGTCGCCCTCAAGGCAAACGATGTCTCCCACCTGAAGCAAACTGCCAAGGCGAATGCCCACCCGGCGGGTTTGTTCGGGACTATGCGAAAAGACCTCAAAAGCATGCGGTGGAAGTATTGGCATCTTGATTAAAGATTATACCTTAGCATTAATGGAA
>WOZA01000057.1 GCA_011620505.1 Anaerolineaceae bacterium | reverse complement strand
GTTTGCCCGACCTTGAGACCAAACAAGCGGCTGGTAAAGTCCGCGAAGACCAATTCACCGCTCCTGCCACCATGTATGGCATCAATAAGCTCTATTGTGAACATCTTGGGCGCTACTACAGCAAACACTACAAGCAACTTGCGAATAATGCAAATCCCGATGAACTGCTTGATTTTCGCGCCTTGCGTTTCCCGGGTTTGATCAGCTCTGAAACGGTCCCCACGGGAGGCACCAGCGATTATGGTCCTGAGATGCTCCACGCCGCTGCCAGGGGCGTTTCTTATGACTGCTTCGTTCGCCCCGATACACGTCTGCCTTTCATGGTCATGCCCGACGCTGTTAAATCGCTTATCTCCCTCAAGGAAGCTCCCCGACAAGCTCTGACTCAGACTGTTTATAACGTCACCAGTTTCAATCCCAGTGCTCAGGAGCTCTATGATCTGACCATCGCGGCTTTTCCCAAGGCCGATATTCGCTTTGTTCCGGACTGCCATAGGCAGTGCATTGTCGATTCCTGGCCTGCTGATATTGATGACTCTGCAGCCCAACGGGATTGGGGTTGGCAGCCTGACTATAATTTCGATCGGGCTTTTTCAGAATACCTGGTACCTGTTATTCGGGCCCGATATCAATAATGAAGGAAAATTATGCCTCTTTACGAATATGTTTGCCAATCGTGCAATCGAACTTTTGAAACACTCCGCTCTTTCAGCCAGGCAGATCAACCGATCACCTGCCCGAGCTGCGGAAAACCAGATTCCCGCCGGAAAATTTCGCTGGTAAATGCTGTCAGTTCCGGGAGGAGCCTCACAAACAGCAGCTCTTCTTGTGATTCTTGCCATTCAGGCAACTGCAATACTTGTGGGGGTGCATGAAAAACAGCAACTTTTTTGAAGGAAAACTCGCCTTAATAACCGGCGGTTCCAGCGGTATTGGGCTAGAACTGGCTAAACAACTGATCCAGGCCGGTGCATCGGTCGTAACCTTGGCCAGAAGTCCAGAGAAACTGGCAGCTGCCGAAGAGACTCTCACTCCACTTCTGAGGCATCCAGAACAATTCATCCATACGATTTCAGCTGACGTGACCGATGTTGAAGCCCTGCGGTCTGCAATTGAAGCGCTTGTCAGCACCTATGGAGTGCCCGATTTCCTTTTCAATTGTGCCGGTGTTGCCCTTCCCGGTTATGTTGAGGAGCTTGAGCTTGAAGTCTTTAAATGGACCATGGATATTGACTTCCACGGTACGGTCAACACCACTAAGCTGCTTTTACCTTACTTTCTCAAACGCGGCAGCGGTCATATCATCAACTTCTCATCCCTGGCAGGGGTACTTGGTGTCTATGGCTACAGTGCCTACTCGGGAGCCAAATTCGCTGTGAGGGGTTTTACTGATGTCATCCGAGCAGAATTAAAGCCAAAGAATATCAAAGTCTCTATCGTCTATCCTCCCGATACCGACACACCACAATTGGCTTTTGAAAGCCAATACAAGCCTTTCGAAACACGAGAGCTCGCAAATTCCGACAAACCCATCCAACCGGCACTCGTTGCCAAAGAGACCCTCCGAGCTGTCGAACGGGGACGTTATGCCGTAGTTCCCGGTTTTGATGCAAAATTTACCTACTTCCTCGGCACCCGATTTGGTAACTGGGTTTATCCAATTATGGATATTATGATCGCGAATATTCAAAAAAAGAAAGCGCGCCTTGATAAATGACTTGCAGCAGCACCCAGGCAGTGCTGGCATTCGCTCTCTGATTGATCGCTGGCAGCAGGATCAGGAATTTCGTGAAAACATTGCCTACTGGCAGATCACTCCTGCGCGTGAGGCTCTCAACGCTCCGATACCTACCTCGCTGGATCCCCATATCCTCGAAGCGCTGAATACGCTCGGGATCACGCAGCTTTATTCGCATCAAGCTGAGGCCGTGGAGCGGGTAAACAACGGAGAAAACCTTGTCATCGCCACCGGCACTGCCAGCGGCAAGACCCTGTGCTACAACCTGCCCGCCGTTCAGCGAGCACTCTCCAATCCCAATGCGCGCATCCTCTACCTATTTCCCACCAAAGCGCTTGCCCAGGATCAACTCACAAGCCTGAACCAGTTAATCAAAGCTCTCCCCTCCAAAAAACCGCTGCCTGCCAACATCTTCGATGGGGATACCCCGCAGCACATGCGTTCAGCTATGCGCAAAGAGTCGGTTTTCCTGCTGACAAACCCGGATATGCTCCATCAAGGCATTCTTCCCCACCATGCAATCTGGCAACCTTTCTTCCAGGGGCTCAGCCTTGTAGTTATCGATGAAATGCACACCTACCGCGGCATTTTTGGCTCGCATTTTGCCAATCTCCTGCGCCGCCTGAAGCGAGTTGCGGCTTTTTACGGCGCTTTTCCCAAGTTCATCCTCACATCTGCCACGATCGCCAACCCGGTTGAGTTGGCAGAAATACTGATTGATGACCAGGTGAGCCTGATCGACCAGAGTGGAGCTCCCCAGGGTGAAAAACACTTCCTGTTGTACAACCCACCCCTGGTTGATCCAAAATTGGGTCTGCGCAAATCCAGTGTCCAAACGAGTGTCAATCTCGGGCTTTCGCTGCTCGAGGCTAACCGCCAGTCGCTGCTGTTTGCCCGTACACGCCGCACAGTTGAGATGCTCCTCACCTACCTGCTTGAACAACTGCCGCCATACCAACGCCCAAAAGTACGCGGGTACCGCAGTGGTTACCTGAAGGCTGACCGCCGTGAGATAGAGCAGGGTTTCAAAAACGGAAGCATCCGACTCGTAGTCGCCACATCCGCCCTGGAACTGGGGATTGACATCGGCGAGCTCGAATCAGTCATCCTCGTTGGTTATCCCGGTTCCATTGCCACCACCCTGCAGCGCGCAGGACGTGCGGGCAGAAAGCAGCAGGATTCCCTCGCCCTGCTGGTCGCGACGAACGACGCTATGGATCAATACCTTGCGAATCATCCTGAATATCTCAGCAACTCACCCGAAAAAGCGCTTGTAGACCCCAACAACCTGCTTGTCCTCTACCAACATCTGCGCTGTGCCACCTTTGAGCTGCCTTTTTCACCAGATGAGGGCTTTGGACTGGTTGACTCCCAGAAACTTCAGGAAATTTTCCAGGCAATGAGTGCTGCAGGCGAAGTCCTCAACCGCAACAACACGCACTTTTGGGTCGCCAACGCGTACCCCTCGGCTGAAATCTCCTTGCGTTCCTCCACGCCTAACGTAGTCTCGCTTATGGTTGATGGACCCGACAAACCTACCCTGATCGGGCAAATGGACGCCCACAGTGCGGAATGGCTGGTCCATCCCCAGGCTGTTTACCTGCATGAAGCAGAGTCGTACCTGGTTGAAGAGCTCGACCTGGCACAAGGGGTATGCAAGCTCAAACCTGCCCAACCGGACTACTACACCCTGCCAACGATCAAAACTACGATTGAGAGCTTCCAGGAGCGTTCCACTCAACCTGTTGGATCTTCAAACATTAGCAGCGGACCGCTTTCCCTTTCCATTCGGGTCGAGGGATTCAGGAAGATCCGTTGGCAGACCAATGAGACCCTTGAACGTCTGCCGCTTGATTTGCCGGCTCGTGGGCTGGAAACCGAAGGTGCCTGGTTTTCCATCGGTGAGAACCTCGTTAACCACCTCAAGGAGCTTGCCTTGTGGAACTCCGATTCAAATGATTATGGTCCGGGCTGGCCTGCTCTCAGGCAAAAAATCCTTGTCCGGGATCAATACAAATGTGCTGCCTGCCATCAATCCTTCGCCCCTGCCGAGTTGCATGTGCACCACATCCAGCCTTTCAAAACCTTCGCCGATCCACTCCAGGCTAATGCGGCGTCCAACCTCGTAACTTTGTGCCACCGCTGCCACGCGGTGGTTGAAACCCGCGTGCGGGTTATCTCTGGTATGGCAGGTGCAAGCCACGCCCTGCGAAATATTGCCCCCCTGTTAATCATGTGTGATGATGCCGATATTGCCATGCTCACTGAGCCGAAATCAATCCTCAATAACGGGCAACCAGCGATTTTGGTCTACGACACCATTCCCGGCGGAGTGGGCCTCTCCCATCAATTGTTCGAAGATCATCTATTCTGGCTCGCCCGAGCTGCCGAGATGATCAGTGATTGCCCATGTGAGGATGGCTGCCCGGCTTGTGTGGGTCCTTTTGGCGAAGAAGGCTATGGCAGCAAGCGTGAATCTCTGGCGTTGCTGAAGGGGATGCTCCATGAGTGATTGGAATGACTTTTCCGAGAGATTGAAGCGCCTTGGCGTCCAACTGGGCATCTCGCAACCCCTGCAAGCAAATACTGGCAAGGTTCAATCACTCGAAGATCTTGTGCCTGGGCGCAATCTCAAGACTATCTATGGTGAAGTCTTTTCCCTCAATCACTCCTACCCTGAGCATCGCCAGCACGGTCACCTGCCGCTCAAACCCCTCACCGATTATCACTGGCTGGCACAGTGGGCAAAGGCGCCATCCACTCCTGCTTTGCAATCCCTGGTTTTTCTTGACACCGAAACGACCGGTCTTTCGGGAGGCACGGGAACCATGCCCTTCATGATCGGCGCTGGTCGTTTCAGAGAAAACCAATTCGTGGTTGAACAATTCTTTGTCCGCAATCCTGCTGAAGAAACAGCGCAACTTGCGGCTCTTTCGGAGTTTGTTGAGGGGGTTGAGGGCATCGTCACTTACAACGGAAAAGCATTTGACCTGCCAATCATCAATACACGCTATATCATGCAGCGTCTCTCAAACCCTTTCACTTCTGCCACGCATTTTGACCTGCTTCCTTTCACCCGGCGTATCTGGAAGTCCCGCCTGGGTCAGTGTAATCTTGGAAACATCGAAAAGCATGTCCTCGGATTTGAGCGGGAACAGGCCGACATCCCCGGTTACCTGGTACCGGATTTTTACCGCGAGTATCTCTTCACCGGCGATGCCACGCACATGCCTGGCATCTTTTATCACAACGAAATTGATGTGCTCAGCCTTTCAGCGCTCTTTAGCTGGCTGGCAGCTATCCTTGAGGACCCTTCCGACGACCGTTTCACAGATCCTGGCGATTTGCTGTCGGTTGGGCGCGTTCTGGAAATCCTTGAACGCGAACACCTGGCAGAACAGGTTTACTCCTCCGATCGTCTTCAGCACCTTTCCGAAACAGATCGGCAAAAAGGCCTCATCTTACGGGCAAAAATTCAAAAGCGACAGGGAAAGGTTGAGGAAGCAAGCGTTTTATGGCACGAAGCTGCGCTGGCAGGCTCGCTGGAGGCCATGATTGAGTTGGCCAAGTACTTTGAACACCAGGTGCGGGATTATGAGGCAGCTCTGCGTTGTACTGAGCAGGCTTTAAGCATATGTTCAGACAACGCGCTGACTGCATCACTTTTACACCGACAATCCCGTCTTAATGCAAAACTCCTTAAAAACAATTCTGAAAATTGATAAATCTTTGAAAAGTAGGTAAATTTTATACCTTTGGGCGTAAAACTACACGCCATTAGTCTTTAATTTTAAATCCAAATATACAAATGACGTTCTAATTTCATCTCAATTCTACAACTAATATTTGAAAATTCTTTAACGGAATCTGATTTTTACCTGATAAACCAAAATCATAACTTATGTCCACATTTACCCCTGTTGTTATGATGCTGACCCCCCTCACACTATTTTTGTAATTTTGTCTTGACACTTTTGCTTACACGGAAGTAAAATGATAGTAAT
>WOZA01000032.1 GCA_011620505.1 Anaerolineaceae bacterium | reverse complement strand
GGGTTCTTTTTTCCCAAAGAGCTTTCCAAATAAACCTTTTTCTTCGGCCATTTTTATCTCCTTACTTGTGTTTTTAATTAACCCATTTTGGGTTTGACAGGGATAGCGATAAGCCAACAGAGGAAAATGCTTGCGCTACTAAAAGATATTATACCTTATCGGGCATAGACCGATAAGGTATCTGTCGAAGGTGAATGTTAATAAGTTAAGATATATATAAAAAAATTGACTTTCAGTAGCCCGCATGCTATAATCCACCGATAAATCCTTTCGGAAAATTAGGAAATAATGGCGAGATTACAAATACAGAACCTCTTTGTTGAAGTCGAGGGGAAGGAAATCCTCAAAGGCTTCAATTTAACCATACAGCAGGGCGAAATTCACGCCTTGATGGGTCCAAACGGAACGGGCAAATCGACTCTTTCTTATGCCATTATGGGTCACCCACGCTATAAAGTTACCAGTGGAGACATCCTGCTGGATGGCAAAAGCATTCTCGGTCTTTCAACCGACCAGAGAGCAAACCTGGGCCTCTTCCTGGCTTTTCAGTACCCGGTATCCATTAGCGGGGTCACACTGGCTAATTTTCTGCGCGTAGCTGTTAATTCAAAGTTGAAAGCTGCCGATCCAGATTCAAAAGGTATCTCGCTGGTCGCTTTTCGGAAAGCGATGAAAGCAAAGATGGACTTTTTAGGGATGGATTATTCCTTTGCCGGGCGGTATTTGAATGAAGGCTTTTCCGGAGGGGAAAAGAAGCGCGCAGAAATACTCCAGCTTGCAATGCTTGAGCCGAAGTTCGCAATATTGGATGAGACCGACAGCGGTCTGGATATCGACGCGGTAAGGATTGTCTCCGAGGGCGTCAACTCGCTGGTGGGCGATAACCTGGGTGTGTTGGTAATTACGCACTATCAGCGCATGCTCAACTTCCTCAAACCGGATTTCGTTCATATCATGTATCAAGGCAGAATCGTCGAAACGGGGCAGGCAGAATTGGCCATGAAACTTGAAGAGAAGGGTTATGACTGGATCCGGGAGGTCTACGGGGAGTTGGGAGCCGGTAATGACTGATTCACCTGGCAGCGACTTCCTGAACGAGCTGGGAAGTGATTATCAGTACGGCTTTCATGATCCGGAGACGTTTTCTTTTAAGAGCCAAAAAGGCTTATCAGAAGAGGTTATTCGGCAGATATCCGCTTATAAAGAAGAACCTGAGTGGATGCTGGAATTCCGTTTGAAGGCTTACAACCACTATATCCATCGTCCGATGCCCACCTGGGGTCCGGACCTAAGTGGTCTGGATTTGGACAATATTTATTATTACGTGCGTCCAGCTGAGATCGATCAAAAATCCTGGGAAGACGTACCGGATACGATGAAGAACACCTTCAATAAACTGGGCATCCCCGAAGCGGAACAGAAGTATCTTGCTGGCGTCGGCGCGCAATACGACTCGGAAATGGTCTACCACAACGTGCAGGAAGCCTTGGAAAAACAGGGTGTTATTTTCCTCAGCATCGAAAATGGGCTTAAGCAGTATCCGGATCTATTCCGCGAATACTTCTCGACCGTGATCCCGATCCAGGATAACAAATTCGCGGCACTCAACAGCGCGGTTTGGTCGGGCGGTTCCTTCGTTTACGTGCCCAAAGGCGTAAAAGTGGATTTGCCGCTGCAGGCTTACTTTCGCCTGAACAACGCCAGCATGGGGCAGTTTGAGCGCTCGCTGATCATCGCGGACGAGGGCTCACAGGTCCATTACGTGGAAGGCTGCACCGCTCCGCTGTACTCGACGGAATCTTTCCACAGCGGCGTGATCGAAATTATTGTGAAGAAAAACGCCAGGGTGCGCTACACCACGATCCAAAACTGGTCTTCCAATGTCTACAACCTGGTAACGCAGCGCGCTTCAGTCTGGGAGAACGGGACGATGGAGTGGGTGGATGCCAACCTGGGCTCAAAAGTGACCATGAAATATCCTGCCTGCTTCCTGCGAGGAGAAGGCGCGCATGGGGAAATGCTCTCGGTCGCTTTTGCCGGCTCAGGGCAGATCCAGGATGCAGGCGCGAAGATGATTCACTTTGCGGATAACACCAGCAGCAAGATCACTTCCAAATCCATCTCAAGAGGAAGTGGACAGTCTTCGTACCGGGGATTGGTGAAGGTAGCCCATGGGCTCAAGAATATCAAATCGAACGTGGTTTGTGACGCGCTTCTGCTCGATCCGACTTCCCGTTCGGATACCTACCCAACGATTGAAAGCGGTTCGAAGGATGTGACCATCGGGCATGAAGCCACCGTCAGTAAAATTGGCGAGGAGCAGCTTTTCTACCTCAACAGCCGCGGACTCAGCAACGAGGAAGCGACAACCATGGTGGTTTCAGGTTTCATCGAGCCATTGGTGAAAGAACTGCCGATGGAATATGCCGTCGAAATGAACCGCCTGGTTCAATTGCAGATGGTCGGATCGGTAGGATGAGCGCATGCATAATCCTCAAGTGACTTACCGTTCCGTTTTTGGCATTGAGCAGGACCCACCTCAGTGGAAGAGTGCGTTCGATCAGGCGAATATTGGGCTTCCAAGTGATCTGGTAGAAGCTTTAGCACCAGCCTGGGAGACTGCAGCGTCTTTGCCGATGCCGCATATCAAACTCGAAAAGTGGCGTTGGCTGGACTTTTCTCAAATTGGGCTGGCGGATGCCCGGGTGTGGACAAAGCCAAAATATACATTGGAAGTGGAATTTCCCACGGCAGAAAAAGACATCGACCATCAGCAGGTTTTGCCGCAAGGGCTGGTGATTTGCACATTCAGAGAAGCCCTTGAGCGGCACCCTGAGCTGATGACTCGCTTGCTGAAACGAATCAATCGCCCCTCAACAGAAAAATTTCAAGCCTTAGCTGAGGCGCTGGCGAGGGAAGGTCTGTTTGTCTACGTTCCGCGAGGGGTTAAGGTAGAGAAAGTCGTCGTAGCAAAGTTGCACGGCGTCGTTGAACCCGGGATGACCGTGCTGCGCTCGATCATCTGGTTAGAACCCGGTGCGGAGCTAAAGCTGGTGTTGGATTCGCAGGGTAAGTCGCCTGCAACCAGGGACAGCTTATTCCACCTTGCCAAAACAGATTTGATTCTCGAGGAGGATGCCCGGCTGCATTTTACGGATGTATCGAGCCTCAAGCAGGATGTGGTCAATCTCCGCTACAGCCAGGCCAGGCTCGAGCGGGGAGCAAAACTGGACTGGATCTATGCGGCAACTGCCACTGCCCTGGGCAAGCAGAGCCTGCAAGTAAATCTTGAGGGTGAAGGTGCTGAGGTGGAGGTGAGGGGAGTCTACTTCCCGACTGAAGGGCAAAAGATCAGCGTGGACACCGTTCAAAATCACCTGGCACCGCGTACCAGGAGCAATTTACTGTTCAGAGGCGCCGCAAATGGGAATGGCGAGGCAATCTGGCGGGGCATGATCTACGTGGATCCTGTCGCGCAAAAAACAGATGGTTATCAGTCCAATCGGAACCTGGTGCTGGGAGAACAATCCGAGATCAAATCTCTTCCCGGGCTTGAGATCTGCGCGGATGACGTCAGCTGTTCGCATGGCGCTACGGTTGGCAGAATCGATGAAACTGAGATGTTCTACCTGCAAGGCCGGGGCATACCGTTGGTTGAAGCTGAAAGGCTGATCGTGGAAGGGTTCTTTGCGGAAGTGATCGAGCAAATTCCCGATGAAATGACAAGAAACAGATTAGGCGAACGTCTGTCGAAAAAGTTCGAAGCAAGTTAACGAGTGAAGGTAAAGAAGGAGCTAATAATGATGACGAGTGGGAATTACATGCGCCCTCCAGAAGAGGAAAAGGTGTATGAAGTTGGTGATCGTGTGGAAGTGAATTGCGATCATGAGGATAAAGCTGGTCAGCGAATTCGAGGTTGGTTGAAAGGTACTGTTGTAGAGGTGGATGATAAACTCCTTGCGGTGCAGTTCAAGGAAAACATCTATCTGACCGACGGCTGGATGGTGCCAGACAAAATCCTCTGGTTTCCGTATGATTCAGCCAACGTGCGCCCATACAAATCACCGCGTTCGAGGAAATCGGATATCAATGCCAAGTTGGCTAACCTGTAAACTCTGGGAGATATACTAATTTAAAGGGGTTTAAGGACACAAACAAAGATAGGCTGACGAACGTCAGCCTATCTTTGTTTATCATTGTTTATACTTTTTCAAATGCGCCTACAATGCGAATGATGTCGAAACCTTCGGCGAAAGGCCGCTCGGCGAGAGCGCCGTGGCGAATGGCAGTCGCACGGATGATTTCCGGAGAGAAATAGTAGCGGTTTGAATAGGTGCTGTATTTGTTCAGTGCCGCAATTTTGTTCTCAACCGATTGTTCGGAGACTTCCGCCAGAAAATGCGGAAAAAAACCGTAGCTGCTGCGAAGGACGTCAAAGCCCAAAACGGTGGTGCCGCGGAAGGCACGCGTGGCTTCCTGGGTGACGGTTTGGTGATCCTGGTGGATATCCTGTGCGGTGTGAACAAAAACGATCTCAGGCTGGTATTGGCGCCGTAGCGCCAACATCTTCTCAAGAATTTCCTGCCGGAAGTCCGGAAAACGGCGGGTTTCGAACTGCCCGAGCTCGAATTGGTCGTCAGAAAGACCCAACTGATGCATGCTGTCGTAGTGTTCACCAACAAGATGTTGTAGATCAGGGTTTTTCTGGTTGTCTGAGAAGGTCATGCAGTGAATGTCAGCCTTGCCAACCATGTCTGAAATAAAAGCTCCGCAACCGAGTTCGATATCATCCGGGTGGGCGCCTAGAAACAGTAGCGATGAACCAAAAAAGGTCATGTTTTGCATAATTGCCTACTTTGTGGCGATGAAGCCGCCAACAACTTTGGTCATCACGATGGTGCCATCAGCCTCGATACGTTTTCGAGCCACTTTTTCGATCTGGTTCATGACTGTTTCGAACTCGTCGTGGGTTTCGAAGAGCGAGTTCCACAAACGGCGATCTTCCGACATCGAAGCACGGGTGTAAACCATGAAAGGTTCCACTGAGTTGAAGGTCAGAGGGTTCTCGAAGATGTGCTGCTCAGTTTTGCTGAAGAGCTTCTGCATGGTGCCGTAAATCTCAGACGCGTAGCGCGAACTGCCTGGCATTGGGGGGATGGGCTTGCCGGTAGCCTCGCGGATGATATCGTAGAAAACCTGTTTGTTGGTGGGCATAGGACCGGTAGTAAAGAGGCGGCCACCTGGTTTGAGCACGCGGTGCATTTCGCCCAGGGTGAAGGGAATGTCTTGCGCGTAGTAGATGGCAAAGCAAGCAGAGACCAGGTCAAAGTGATTCGAGGGCAAGTCGAATTCCTCATTGAAATCAAGTTGCTTGAAATCAATGGCATGATCAATCGACTTGTTCTTTTCACGGGCTTCATCAAGCAGCGACTCGGAGACATCTGTGCCGGTGATTTCTGCGTTTCCATTCAAATGGTGAAAGAAGGAGAAGCATTGCTTGCCGGAGCCGCAGCCAACATCCAGGATCTTAATCCCGGGCTGCAGGTTGAGCACTTCCAGCATCCATGCGTCGATATCTTTTGAGCCGTAACGATTGTGAATGTCAATTCGCTTCGCAAGGTCGTCGGTTGTTTCCTGAAAATCAATCTTCATCTATGCCTCAATGGTATGTCAAATGTTCGTCTAAGTATACTTTGCGGATGGGCAAGTTTCAAGCGGAGAGAAAAGAAACATTGGTTCGGTTTGGCGGGGAGTGGAGCGCCAAGCCAGGTTACTGCTTCACATAGCTGGCAAAGGCAATCGCGAAGGCTTCGATGGATGCCTGGATGTCT
>WOZA01000014.1:1488-5859 GCA_011620505.1 Anaerolineaceae bacterium | reverse complement strand
AACGGCATCCTTGCGGCGAACCGTGAACTGCACCCTGCAGCGTACGAGGTGAAGCACTGCTACCAGTTGTTGGAGGTGCAGCCGATCGATTTGCCCGGAGGACGCTTCCGCCTCCACAACAAGCAAATGTTCTCAACCTTGGCAGCGTACCGCCTGACATGGACAGTGGAGATAAATGGCATTCGGGCGCAGGAGGGGGATGTGCCGCCAGACGCTTTTGCCGCCACCGCACCTGGCACGAGCTGTGAAATCTCGCTCGCGCTTGGCAAGGAGTGGCCATCCAATGCGCTGGTCACCATCACCTTCCGCTGGCTCTTGAAAGCAGATGCTGCTTATGCAAAAAAAGGATATGAACAGGCTAGCGATCAATTCATTTTGCAGGCGAGGCAGCCTGCCTCCCATCAAGCCGGCTCCGACCGGCAGCCGGCAAGCCTGCGTGTGGAGGAAAAAGACGGGAACATCCTGGTGCGTGGGGAGGGTTTTTCCTGCTGCTTTCGCGGTGGATGCCTGATTTCGTACACATTACAGAGCAAGGAATGCATCCACACCCCACTCAAGCCGAATTATTATCGCGCCGAGACAGACAATGACCGTGGCGTGGCCAATTTCGTACCAGCCCTGCTGTATTTCACCGCAGGGCAAAAGTGGAAACGGACCTCGCGCAGGCAGCAAAGCAAGAAAATGCTGGTACGGCAAGGTGGTCAGCAGGTGGAAATATGGGTCCGTTGGCGGCATCCCCTGTTAAAACAGGCAGAAACCCGCTACTGTGTGTGGAGCGATGGTAGCATCGAGGTTCACCATATGGCGACCTCCAGAAAACTGGACATGATGCGCTGCGGCGTCAGCCTCGCCCTCCCGCAGGGATACAATCAGGTGGAGTGGCTGGGACGCGGCCCGCACGAGAACTATCCCGACCGAAAAAGCGGGGCGTTCCTCTCCCGCTACCACAGCGCCGTGGCCGGTCTCGCTCATCATTATATGCGGCCGCAGGAGAACGGGACGCGCTGTGACGTTTCGGAATTATCCGTCAGCAATGGACAGCACAGGCTGTTCGTCCACGACCTCAACGGCGACGGTCTTTTGTTCAGCGCCTGGCACTATACCACCGAAGCGTTGGACGCTGCAGAGCATATCCACCAACTGCCCAATGAACCCTTTACGACCGTCAACATCGACGGGGCCATGTGCGGCGTCGGGGGGGACCTGCCAGGTCAGGCCGCCCTGCATCCGCCGTACATCTTGAAATCCGGAACACAGTATGGTGTCCACTTTTTGATGCGTTTTATGTGCTTATCAGAAGAAAGCAGGTGATCGCTTTGTTGTGTAAAACCATTCCCCTCAGCAGTTCCAATCCCAAGGTGATTTTATCCACCTACATCCTGGATGATTCCCTTCAATTTGATACTGGGAAGAAACGACCCGCCATCCTGATCTTCCCCGGTGGGGGATATACCTTTACCAGCGACCGCGAAGCAGAGTTCGTTGCCCTTGAATTCGCCGCCCGGGGCTTCCACGCCTTCGTGTTGCGTTACTCGGTCGGGGCAGCCGCCCTGGTCCCCGCCCCTATTTTGGATGGCTTTTCAGCCATCGCCTGCATACGCGACCACGCGGTCGAATGGAACGTCGATCCTAACCAGCTCGTGGTATGCGGCTTTTCGGCCGGCGGGCACCTTGCCTCAGGCATGATGACCATGTGGAAGGACGCAGCGATTGTTGAAGCCATGGGGCGTCCGGCGCAGCAGCTGCGCCCGGATGCCGGGATTCTGTGCTATGCCCTTCTACAACTGCCGTTCCGGATTCCGCCTTCGAACACTGGGGTGCCTGCCGACCAAAAACAGGCTCTGATCGCAAAACTGGAAAGCGAGATGCAAGAACCCCAGCATCCGGATTGGGCGAAAGCGATCTTTGAAGAAGATGGCCTGTTGTGGCTGGATACGGCGGCCATCGCCTATCTGAATTGTTTTGGCACGCTGCAGCCAGATGGAAAGCAGCTTCAGGATTACAGTACAGTCCTGCGTGTTGACGAGGACACTCCGCCTGCCTTTTTATGGTGCACCACTCCCGACGATATCGTTCCCGCCAGCAACTCGGTGGTCTTTACCGCTGCCATGATGGAACACGGCCGGCCAGTGGAACTGCACGTTTTCGGGTCCGGCGGGCACGGGCTTTCGCTGGCTAAAGTGACAACTGGCTCCCCGGATGATTTACATCCTGCCGGCGAGTGGTTCAAACTGGCCACCAGGTGGCTTGAAGAGGTGCTCAAAGCCCCCGACCAGGCTGCCGGCTCACCGTTTGCCCGGGAAAAACAGAAGAGCAGCCAGCAAATGGAGGATGGCGAAAAACCAGCCCAGTATTACAAGAATATCTTTGATGACCGGGCGAGCATGTTCCGGCACGTTCCATTTTCTCTGGAACAGGAAATCGTCCGGCATGTAATCAATGGCGACGAACAAGCGGCGCTGGAGGTTCTCAACAAGATCTACCAGCAGGGCAGGAAGGCTGTCCTGGCGGAAGACCCGCTTCGTTCCCAAAAGAATTCCATGATCTGCTTCTGCACATTTCTAACCCGTGCGGCCATCCAGGCGGGTGTCACAGACGAAGAAGCCTTTGCATTAAGTGACGCGTCCATCCAGCATATCGAAACATTACGCAACCAAAAAGCCGCCATGGAATATGAGCCCAGAATGCTGCTTCAGTTCATTGGGCTGGTGAAAAAACGGCAGAACAAAAGTTACTCCCTGCCAGTCCGCAAAGCAATCCACTATATTGCCTCCAACCTTGAAAAACCCCTGCAACTTTCTGCGGTCGCAGAGTATGCCAACGTGCACCCGAACTATCTCTGCCGCCGTTTCAAGCAGGAGACGGGCAGCACCCTTTCAAGCTATGCCATTTCCCGCAGGATCCATGAATCGACCTATTTTGTCCAGCATACCAATTATTCCATGGCGGAGATCGCTGCCTTGTATGGATTTTCCAGCCAGAGTCACTTCATTTCAACCTTTAAAAAAGTCCTGCTGGTTTCTCCGGGTGAATACCGGAACCAGAGCAGGAACCCATAAAAATTTAATGATCAGGATAATCCAACATGGACAAAAAATACGAGGCAATTCTTTCCAAACTTGATCCGGACGCCAAGGCTTCGCTTTGTTCCGGGCTGGATGGCTGGCGGACCAAGCCACTGCCTGAGGTTGGGATTGGCAGCATTTTCATGGCAGACGGTCCAAACGGTTTGCGCAAAGAGATAAAAAAAGATGATGGCAAGACCGCCATCGAGAGAGCCACTTGCTTTCCCAGCGCTTGCCTGATGGCGTCCAGTTTTGACATCAATTTGCTGCGGGAAATGGGTACTGCCATGGCTGCCGAAGCCAGGGCAAAGGGCGTGAACTTACTGCTTGGTCCGGGAATCAACATCAAACGCAGTCCGTTATGTGGGCGTAATTTTGAGTACTATTCCGAAGATCCGCTTCTCACGGGGGAACTGGCAGCGGCGTTCGTGGACGGACTGCAGCAGGCCGGGGTGGGCGCCACGCTGAAACATTTCGCCCTGAACAACCAGGAAAAAGCTCGTCTTTCCAGCAGTTCGGTGGCTGATGAACGGGCGCGGCGCGAGATCTACCTGGTGGCCTTTGAAACAGCAATAAAAAAGGCGAACCCGTGGGCTGTAATGAGTTCCTACAACAAAGTGGATGGCGTTTACACCAGCGAAAACAGGTGGCTCCTGCAAGACCTCTTGCGCGAGGAATGGGGCTACCAGGGTGTCACGATGAGCGATTGGGGCGCAGTGAATGATCGCGTTTTGGCCATGCAGGCCGGCTTGGACCTGGAAATGCCCGGGAACGACGGCTTTCACGACAGGATGATCGTGCAGGCTGTCCGGTCGGGCTGCCTGGATCCTGCTTGCCTGGATGAATCGGTCGGGCATATCCTTGCGCTTCTCGAAAAAGCCGGGCAAATTGCACCGCAACCGAATGTTGACCTGGATCTGCAGCATGACCTGGCGCGTCGGTTTGCCGCCGAATCAATGGTCTTGCTGAAGAACGAGGCAGGCCTGCTTCCTTTGCAAAGTACGCAAAGCCTGGGCGTGATCGGAGAATTTGCCCGGAAACCGCGCTATCAGGGCGGGGGCTCGGCAAACGTTCACCCGACGCGCCTGCCATCTTTCCTGGACGAGCTGCCCGCTTTTACCGGGCAATTCGAATTTGAGCCGGGATATATCCCTGAAAACGACAGCCCGAATGACGAGCTCATCCAGGCTGCGGTGGAGATGGCAAAGAAGAAGGATGTTGTGCTGATTTTTGCAGGCCTGCCGAATTTATACGAGTCAGAGGGATATGACCGCCCTCACATGGGATTGCCAGAGGCGCAGAATGA
>WOZA01000014.1:0-1388 GCA_011620505.1 Anaerolineaceae bacterium | reverse complement strand
TCATAACTATTTCGGCCAGGAAAATATCGTTGAGTATCGGGAAAGCATCTTTGTGGGCTACCGCTACTTTGGCAAGGAAAGACCGGTCCTTTTTCCGTTCGGGCATGGGCTGAGTTACAGCCAGTTCACGTACAGCGATCTGCAGCTGAAAATATTGGAAAACGGGGAGGTTTCCGTGCGTGTGACCGTAAAGAACACCGGCACAGTGAAGGCTGCAGAAGTCATTCAGGTGTATGTGGAGCCTCCACAATCCGCTGTTGCAAGGCCGGCACTGGAACTGCGTGCCTTTGGCAAGGTATTGTTGCAGCCAGGGGAGAGTGTGGAACAGGAATTCCTGCTCGGTGCGAGAGCCTTTGCTTTCTACAACGTGCTCATCAGCGACTGGCATGTACTGGCAGGCAGCTATCGCATTCTGGTTGGCGCATCCAGCCGTGACATCCGGCTGGAAGGTGAATTGACACTGCCAGATAATCACCCCGGTTCACCGGTCCCGGACCTGAAGCGGGTTGCTCCTGAATACTATGACCTCGATCAATTGTCGCATGTCAAGGACAGCAGTTTCTCCGCGGTTTTGGGTAGGCCGCTGCCCATTTATTCCGCCAGACCGTTCACCCGTAATTCCACTCTCAAGGAGATTTCCGAATGTGCGCTTGGGCGCCAGATCAACAAACTGGTGCGTAAAATCACCCTGGGGGGAGATAACGCCGCCCCGCAGGAGGGGCATGATTTGCGTGTGATGCTGGAGCGACAGGCCGATTATCTGCCGTTATTCAACCTTGTGTCCGGAACGCGCGGTGCCATCAGCGATGATATGCTGGATGGGCTTATCCTGTATATGAATAAGAAACGTTTAAAAGGATTGGCTAAATTTATAAAAGCCTGGCGAGCAAACAAGAAGGCAAGTCCAAAATGAAAGATGTGCGCTTTATCACCCGGGCGGACGATGCCGGCAGCAGTCACAGCGCCAACCGCGCCATCGCCAGCGTGCTCAGGGCAGGTTTCATCAAGAATGTCTCCATCATGGCGCCCTGTAGTTTTGTTGATGATGCCGCAGAGTTGTTCGCGGATAAAAAAGGCATCTGCTTTGGCCTGCATGCCACCCTGAACGCCGAATGGGACCGGGTGAAGTGGGGACCGGTGTACGCCGGAATGGAAAACAGCGGTCTGGTGGATGAAAAAGGGATGTTCCTGCCAGACCCGAAATTGTTCTCACAAACCAACCCGCCACTTGATATCATCCTGAAAGAGCTGGATGCTCAGCTGGATAAATTGAACCGGGCGGGCTTCGATATCCGTTACGTGGACAGCCACATGCTGCCGGAGCTGTGGGTCGCCGGCCTCGAGGATGCTATGGATGCCTGGGCTCAACGGAAAGGCCTCCTGTATCA
>WOZA01000086.1 GCA_011620505.1 Anaerolineaceae bacterium | reverse complement strand
GGTGATACCTGATGGGAGTTCAGCAAAAACTTGTCGAGGGAAAGTGATTTTTCGAGCGGAAAAACGCAACCCCGCCTACGGAGAACTCGCGGTTACTAAGGGTATAATAAGTTATACTGAAAGGCTTATGGAAAGAATAAGAAATTTTTGCATTATCGCTCACGTGGATCACGGAAAATCAACCCTGGCGGACCGGATGCTGCAGATGACTCACACGATCGCAGACCGCGATATGACGGCGCAGGTTTTGGACACGATGGACCTGGAACGTGAAAAAGGCGTGACAATCAAAGCCTCCGCTGTGCGGATGATCTACAACGCCAAGGATGGGCAGGATTACGAGTTCAACCTGATCGACACGCCCGGACACGTGGACTTCAACTATGAAGTCAGCCGTGCGTTGTACGCCTGTGAAGGAGCAGTTTTGGTTGTTGATGCGACGCAGGGCATTGAAGCCCAGACTCTTGCTAATCTTTACCTGGCGTTGGATGCAAACCTCGTGATCATTCCTGTTATCAACAAGATCGATTTGCAATCGGCAGATGTAGAGGGCGTCAGGCGCGACCTGAAGATTTTACTCGGGGTGGAAGACGAGGAAATTATTCCCATCAGCGCCAAGACCGGATTTGGCGTTGAAGAGGTTTTGGAAGCAATCGTTGCCAAGATTCCCGCTCCGATACGATCAGAAGATAAGCCCCTGAGAGCCTTGATTTTTGATTCTCACTACGACGCATACAAAGGCGTTATAGCCTATGTCAGGGTTTTTGACGGGAGCCTGACCGCGTTGGACAGGATCGCGATGATGGCAACCGGAACGAAAATCGTTCCTGTAGAAATAGGCATCTTCTCACCAAACTTGTTGCCGATTGACAAATTGAGCGCTGGAGACGTTGGTTACATCGCGACCGGACTGAAAACCGTGTCGGAGTGCCGGGTTGGCGACACGATCACCAATGCTGCAAAACCGGCAGACACACCCTTGCCGGGTTATCGGAAAGCAAAGCCAATGGTTTTTGCTGGTGTTTACCCGGTGGAGGGAGAGGATTTTCCCGATTTGAAAGATGCTTTGGAGAAGCTGCAGCTCAACGATGCTTCCCTGACGTTTGAGCCTGAGTCTTCAGAAGCTTTGAATTTCGGGTTCAGGTGCGGCTTCCTCGGGCTCTTTCACATGGAGATCATCCAAGAGCGGATTGAGCGCGAGTATGGCCTGGATGTGATATTTACCGCGCCATCGGTGGAATATAAGGTTGATTTGACCGACGGAAGCACGATCATGATTGATTCACCGGCTGATCTACCCGATGAAGGACGAATAAAAGAGATCTATGAGCCCTGGATGTCGCTGGAGATATTCAGCCCTACGGAGTACTACGGCGTGATCATGGAGATGGTGCGCAAACGGCGTGGAATTTACATCAACCAGGAATATCCTGCGGCAAACCGGGTGCAACTGAACTTCGAGATCCCACTTTCGGAAATCATCGTGGACTTCTTTGATCTCCTGAAATCGAACACCCACGGCTATGCCTCGATGGATTACCAATTCCTGGAGTATCGGTCTGGGGACTTGGTGAAACTGCAGATACTGCTGAACGAAGAACCGGTGGACGCCCTGACGGCAATTGTGCACAGCCAGGACGCATACCATAAAGGCCAGGCGCTGGTGAGCAAGCTGAAGGAAATCATCCCTCAGCAGCTGTTTACCATCCCGATCCAGGCATATGCCGATGGGCGGGTCATTTCCCGCGCGAACGTGAAGGCTTTGCGGAAGGACGTGTTGGCAAAGTGTTATGGCGGCGACATTACCCGCAAGAAAAAGCTGCTCGAAAAGCAAAAACGGGGTAAAAAGCGCATGAAAATGGTCGGAAGTGTCGAAATTCCCCAGGAAGCATTCATGGCGATTTTGCGGCTGGAGAATTGATGCCCGAAACAAGTAAGGGCTTTCGCGCCGGCGACATTGCGCGGGTGGCAGTGGCGCTGTTGATCAGCGGTCTGGCAATCTGGCTGCTGGTGCGGCAGATAGACCTGGAGGCATTTCTGTCCGCTCTCAGGTCCTTAACGCCGCTAGCGATGGTCTTGATCATCGCTTGTTTTTCTGTCGGTTTGTTCGTCAGGGGGTTGGTTTGCCGGCTGATCCTTGGTAAAGAATTCACTTTTTCAGAAGCATTCTGGGCTATGAACGTAGGTTACCTCCTGAACAGCATTTTACCTCTCAGGCTGGGGGAAGTGGGCAGGGCAGTGCTTCTCGTGAGACACGGCAAAGGTAAGCGCAATTACCCTGAAGTGTTCGCGGCGATCGTGACTGAGCGGATGATGGACCTGATGGTCGGCTCGCTTTTCTTTCTCGCGACCTTGCCGCTTCTGGTCGGAGAAAGCAACCTCAAGCACGTAGTTATCGTCACTGCAGTTGTTTTACTGCTTGGCAGTGTAGCCATTTTTTTTAGTACAAGGCACAGAGAAAGCCTGATTCATTGGCTGGAAAACCGCTTTGGATCCAAAAAGTTGGTTAGCCAGAGGATACTGCCTGCTCTGGACAAGCTGCTGACCGGCTTTAAAATTTTCCTGAAACCCAAGCTGTTTTTCACTGCATTCTTGCTGTTGGCAATCAGTTGGGCAATGTCGATGGTGGAATTTGGCATCTTGCAGCTTGCCATTATGGATTACTCCCAATGGTGGTGGCCGTTGTTGATCACGCCCGCGAGCGCTTTTGTGAACGCACTGCCTGCCGCACCCGCAGGGTTGGGCGTGTTTGAGGCTGGCGCAGTTGCCGCGTACTCGTTGGTGGGGGTGGGGAAGGCTGACGCGCTGGCGATGGCACTGGTGGTACACGCCGTGCAGGTCATCATCCCGGTATTTTTGGGAATGATCGGGATTTACGTAATGGGCGAAAACCTCGGGACTTTGGTCCGAAGCGCGAGAAGACAATCCGGGAGCAGCGAACTCCGATGAAGGTTCTGATCACCGCTACCTATTTCCATCCTTACAACTCCGGCTTGTCAGTTTATGCTCTGCGGGTCGCTCGTGGGTTGGTCGGGCTTGGGCATGAGGTGTGTGTGCTCACCTCCCAATATGATAAAAAACTGGCATCCGAGGAAAGCCTGGATGGCGTAAAGATCCTGCGCGTGAAAGTGGGGATGAAGCTTTCCAAAGGTGTGCTGATGCCAGGTTTGAGAGCCCAGGCGAGAAAGTGGATCGAATGGGCAGATGTTGTGAACGTGCATATGCCGCAGTTTGAGTCTTTTGTGATCGCAGGGCTGGCAAAGCAGTTGAAGAAACCCCTGGTAGTCACCTATCACTGCGACCTGGTGATGAGCGGCAGTTGGTTCAACCGGTTGGCAGGTTGGGGAACGACCCTGCTTGGAAAACGCGCACTAAAGCAAGCTCAGGTGATCGTGCAGAACACGCTTGACTATGCCAGGCATTCAAAAGGATTGAAGCCATACCTGGATAAGGTTGTGGAAGTGCCGACGCCGGTTGTGTTTTTAGAATCTGGTCTGGGTGAAAAGAAATTTTTCCGGGAGAGATTTGGCCTGGCGGAAAGTGATAAGGTGATTGGGCTGGCAGGAAGGGTCGCCAGCGAAAAGGGATACGAATACCTGGCGCAGGCATTACCGGTGGTCCTGGAAAAGTACCCCACAGCCAGAGTGGTACATGCCGGCAGCTGGAAAGGCGTGATCGGTGAGGAGGCTTACCTGGCGAAGGTGGAGGCGATGATCCGACCCTTTGGCGACAAATGGAAGTCCCTGGGTTTTCTTTCAGACGAAGACTTTATGCGCTTCTTTGCTGCCTGTGATCTGCTGGTGTATTCGAGCCTGAATGCGACGGAGTCTTTTGGGATCGTGCAGATCGAAGCAATGTGCCAGGGTACGCCCGTGGTGGCGTCCGACCTGCCGGGAGTAAGGCAGCCAGTGCTGCAAACCGGGTTGGGGCGGATTGTGCCAGTGAGAGATGCCGCCGCTTTGGCGGAGGCGATCATTTCTGTTTTGGACGAAAGCCGTGAAGCGCGTATAATCCCTGAGTCTTATTTGAAGCAGTTCGAACAAAAAAAAGTAGCCGAACGCTACCAGGAAATTTTTATGTCATTGGTTTAATGATGAGTGAATTGTCAAAAGAACAACTGGATGCGATTTGCGAAAGGCAGCTCTTTTATCTGCCCTATTTTCGCGGTATGCTGCGGGCGGTGGAACAGAGTCAATATCCACAGGAATTATTGGTAGAACCAATTCTTGACATCGGCGCGGGAGATGGGCATTTTGCCTGGGCTATGTTGGATGGAAAAATCGTGGATGGGATCGACCCCTGGCTCGCGCCTCTCAAGGAGGCAGAAGCGTGGAAGGTCTATCGCTCCCTGTCGCTGGCGAACGGTCAGGAACTCCCATTCGCGAGCGGTCAGTTCCCGACCGCTATCAGCAACTCCGTGCTGGAACATATCCCCGGTGTCCAGGAGGTCCTAAACGAGGTTGGACGATGTCTGCAACCAGGCGGGCATTTCATCTTTGCGGTTCCGAATGAGCGCTTTCGAACTGAATTGTGGGGCATGGAAGTGCTGCGCAAGGTGGGATTGGGTTTTCTTACCCAGCAATATTCGCGGTTTTTTAACTGGGTATCGCGGCATGTCAATTTGGATGCCCCCGAGGTCTGGGTGGAACGGTTGCGGATTGCCGGGTTTAGCGAAGTAAAGCATTGGAACTATTTTCCCAGGAAAGCCCTGCACCAATTGGAACGCGGGCATGCTGCCAACCTGCCAAACCTGCTGTGGAAAAAGCTGTTTGGCAAATGGGTCTTATTCAAAAGCAGAAAGAATCCATTCATTCATTTTGACCGCATTCGCCGGTTGGTTGAGTCGCCAGCAGATGAAAATGGTTGCTGCACCTTTTATGTCGCGACGAAGGATTTCTGAGCCTGACCATAAACTGAGAAGCAACTCGAAAGGGATTGGAATAGAATATCAGCATGGATCCAACTGAAAGCCTGCCAGAAGATGATGACCTCACCGTGCTGGAATACGTGAGGCATTGGATCCATGATCAGTTTAATGTCAGGGAAAAGCCCGCGGGAGAAGTAACGGAAGTAAGCGAACAGGTTCGTACCGCTGAGAATCCCCTTGGTGCGAAGTCCGTTTTTTGGATCGGATTGACCCTGATCGTCATCGGGCAAATCTTGCTTGGACTGCAAAAACAGTCTTTGCCCGTCGCTGGATTACTGGTGATGGCCATAGGGATGGCAAGTCTGTGGTTTGGAATGCCTCAGCACGAGGCAAAAGCTGAAAATCCCACTCCGCAAGAAACTGAAAATCTAATATTCCAGGTAAAGCCCATCTGGTTGATGGCAACATTGGCGATGTCGGTTGTGTGCTTCGTGCTCTTCTCCGAAAATCGTTTTGGCTGGCTGCAAACCTTGAGCTGGCTGACTGCGATCGCCTGTGGTTTGTATGCATTCTGGCCAGCGAGCAATCCTGAACAAAACGCACGAAAGTTGAACTGGAAATTCTGGCTTAATTGGAAGAATGACCGGGTGTTTTTTGTGCTGGTGCTGGTTGTGGCAGTGTTTGGATTGATTTTCAGGCTTAAGGATCTGGCAGGATTGCCGCCTGAAGTCATCAGCGCGCAGGTTGAAACGTATTATTCCGTCAGCGAAATCCGGCAGGGTGGAAACTATATCCTATTTTCGCGCAATACAGTTCCGGAGCCGCTTAACTATTACTGGGCGAATTTGGTAAACCTTTTTTCGGGAAAAAGGTTAACAATGGAGGCTATCCGACTGGCAAACGCCCTGGCAGGCTTGATTGGGATGGGCTTTGTTTATGGTCTTGGCAAGAGGATAGCAAACCGTTGGGTGGGTTTGGTAGCTGCCGGGCTGGCAGGGGTGAGCTTCTGGCTGGTTTTGCAGGAAAGAGCGGCGATCGGCGGCGGGTTGGTGTTCCCGCTGATGGCAGGCGCGCTTTTTGGCCTGGTGAAAGGTCTGGAAGAGCGGGACGGTCGGTTTTATTTGCTTTCAGCCGTCGCGGTGGGCTTGGGCTTGATGAGCAACAAGATTTTCCTCATTTTTCCCCTGGTTGCCATTGTTGTCATTCTTAGTTGGAAAAGCGAGAAAAAAACAGTTACTCCGGGTCACACGCTTGGTTTACTTGGCATTGGGTTGTTGCTGAGTGTGATTACGGCGATGCCCCTGATCAGGGCGATCAGCTTGGAGCCGATGAGCTACCTGACACCGATTTTGGCACGGGTAGGTCAGTATGAAGTCACTTATCCGGGCAATCCGCTGCTAATCTTCCTGGGAAACATTCTGAAAGCACTTGGTCTTGCGAATTGGACCAACCAGGGAAGCTGGGTGGACAGCATCGCCAACCGGGGTGCGGTGGATGGGATGACAGCGATCTTTTTCCTCGTCGGAATTGTCAGCCTCTTAAAGCGATATCGAACAAGCAGGGATTGGAAATTGCTGATGCTTCTACTGCTTTATCCGGCCTTACTGCTGCCCAGTGCCTTAGCCCTGGCATTCCCCTACGAGAATCCCTCCATGACGCGGGCTGTTGGGGCGGCGATTCCCGTTTTATTGATTGCCGCCTATGGGATAGTTGAGTTCTTTAAAGCCATCACACCAACTTTGCGGCAAAAATCCCGGGCAGCAGTGGTGATAGCAGGCGTTCTGATGTTTGGGACTATCGTGGTCAGCAATAACAATCTTGTCTTCCAACAATATCCCGACCAATATAAGCGTTCTGCCTGGAACGCCAGCGAAATGGCCGATGTTATTCAGCGGTTTTATTCTTCGGGTAAAGAAGGGCTTAGTTACCTGATCAGTTACCCCTATTGGGTGGATTCCCGGGCAGTCGCCATCAGCATGGGGCACCCCGAACAAAACCTGAGTTTGCCTGCAACAGAAATTGCCAGCACGGTGAACGTCACCCTTCCGAAATTGTTCATCCTCAATCCGATGGACAAGAACAGCATTGCCGAGTTACAGGCAGTCTATCCGGAGGGCGTTATCAGCACGTATCAGAGCATTAATCCCGACAAGAACTTTATCCTTTTCATTGTAGGTCAATGATCGAATGAACGTAGAAACTGAACAGAAGGTTCACAAAAAAAGAAAGATCGATTGGAAGTCCATCGTAGTGGTCGTCTCCTTGGTAACGATTCTCTTCGCTGGGTGGAGCTTCCGAAGCATGAACAACAATTGGGATGAATCAAAGCATTTGCATCCTGATGAGCGTTACCTTTCGATGGTCATCAATGCCATTGAGCCGGTCTGGACTGCCAGGGAATACTTCGACACTGCCACCTCACCTCTCAATCCCGGAAACAAGGATTTTGGTTTTTTTGTTTATGGAACCTTACCAGTTTTCATTGTGCGATACGCAGGTGAATGGACCGGGCAGGTAGGCTATGACCTGAACACCTTGCTGGGTCGAACGATTTCAGCGGTGATGGATACCATCACCATTTTGCTCACTTTCTTCATTGCCAAAAAACTGTTCAACCGCTGGGTGGGGCTGATCGCAGCTGCACTGTACGCATTTGCGGTGCTGCCGATCCAATTGGCTCATTTCATGACGGTCGATTCATTCACCAACACCTTCGGCATGTTGACCGTCCTGATGGCTGTGGTCATCCTGAAACGGCCGCTTCTTTCGACCAGTGTGGGCACGGGGAAGGCGAAGCGCGTCTGGTTTGCACTCTGGCCTTACCTGGCTTTTGGAGCAGCGCTTGGCATGGCAACCGCATCCAAGATCAATGCAATCGCGCTGGCATTGCTGCTGCCAATGGTGGAGGGGGTGCGGTACTTCAGACTGGAAAACGAAGGGAAAGAACAAGCTTTCCTGCCAATGATCGGCAGGATCGGCATAGCAGCTGTGATGAGTTTCGTAGTTTTCAGAATTTGCCAACCTTATGCGTTTGATGGTCCTGGTTTCTTCAATTTCTCGATCAACCAAAACTGGTGGCAGAGCATGCGATCTCTGCAAGCGCAGAGCACCGGAGAAGTGGATTTCCCACCTGCGCTGCAATGGGCAAGGCGACCTCTGTTGTTTTCCTTCAAAAACCTGGTGCTGTGGGGAATTGGCCTGCCCTTTGGACTTGCAGCAATCGGCAGCATCGCCGCAATGGGTGTGAATGTAATCCGAAAGAAGCACTGGGATTACCTGCCACTGCTGGCTTGGACGTTATTCTATGCTGCCTGGCAGGGGCTGGCATGGGTTAAGTCCATGCGCTATCTGATGCTGATTTACCCTCTGCTGGCAATTATCGCAGCCTGGGGGCTCTGGCAGTTGATCGCAGCATCTCATGATTTCCGTTGGAGAAAAATAAGGATCTCGAATAAAAGCCTGCGGGTAATCGGGGTTGTTTCCGCGGTAGTAGTGCTCAGCGGAACTCTTGCCTACGCTTTTGCTTTCAGCCGGATTTACACCCGGCCGGTCACACGCGTCGAAGCCTCAGAATGGATCTACGAAAACATCGATGGTCCGATCAACTTAATATTGGAAACCGAAGATGGCGATTTTATGCAGCAAGGGCAGTACCGAAACCAGGTCACCCTGCTCCCAGGTCAGAGTTACATTAGTGCATTTGTCGCAGACCGGAATGGTACGGTTGAGAGTATCACATTCCCTCAGGTACAAGACCTGATGCTCTCGGTGGATCCAATTCTCTACACGCTTGACATTCGCGAGGCTGTCAGTGGGGATTCCTTGCTGCCGGAAGTGCTCACCAGCCAGCCAGCCGGTGGGAATCAGCTCAGCAGCCTTGATTTTTATCTTGATCAAAGCATCAGCTTGGAAAAGGGCAAAACCTACATCCTGGTTCTGGGATTTTCGACTGAGAACTGCCAGCCATATCTTACGGGTGTACCGGTTGTCACCTACGCAAAAGAAAGCGGCAGTCTGAATAAGCAATACTTGCCCAGAATCAGCCAACAAGTAATCATGGGTAATCCTTTCAACATCAAAATAATGGTGACCAAACCGGGCGAGATAAGCCAGGTGGTTATCCCACAGTTGGTGGATGTGTCGCAAAATCCGGGTGGCAAGACATTGCGAGTGACCCTGACCACCACTGCCGAGGACTCGCAACAGACGGTCAGTGCCGAAACCAGCGGGTTATTCCTGGACATGGGGCGTGGACTCGGCAGCGAGGTGGTGTTTGATCTGCCACAGAACCTGGTTTTGAGCCGGATTCAGGAGGTCGATCTGACCCTGGAGTTGGTCTCTGGCTCAGGGCAAATTGCTGTTAATACTGTCGGCGTGGTCCACGAAACTGATTGGGACGACGGTTTGCCGCTGATGATGAACGGCTACATCCCCTATGATCCGATCATGGGGATCTTCCGGAACGATCTGAACCTGGACATGTACGCGCAGGATGACCAGGCTAAACGCGAGCGCTTCTTCCAGATGTTAAGCCAGGGCGAGTACATCTTTATGAGTTCCAACCGCCAGTGGGGAACCATCCCGCGCGTGCCTGAAAGGTATCCGCTCAGCACGGCTTACTATCGGGCGTTGGTAGGCTGCCCGGAAGAAATGGACAGCGTGACCTGTTACAACCTGGCAGAGCCGGGCAAATTTGAGGGGCAGCTCGGATTCGAATTAGTCGAGACCTTCACATCTTATCCGAATTTGGGAAATTGGGAGTTCAACGATCAATTCGCTGAAGAAGCGTTTTCGGTTTATGACCATCCGAAAGTGATGATATTCCGCAAGACGGATGATTTTGATCCCGAAAAACTGGCGGCTTTCCTCAATTCGGTGGATCTCAGCCAGGTAATCTACCTCACACCAAGGCAGGCTTCTCAATTTAAGTCTGGTAAGCCAACCCTGATGCTCTCTGAGGAGAATCTTCAGATTCAGCAGCAAAACGGCACCTGGTCGGATATTTTTGACAGAAATGGTCTGCTGAACCGTAATCCTGCTTTGGCTGTGCTGGCTTTTTATGGATTTTCGCTGCTGCTGGGTTTATTGGTTTTCCCCCTGCTGCGGTTGGGATTGCCAGGACTGAAGGACAAGGGTTACGGATTTTCAAAGATCATTGGTTTCTTGCTGTTCGCATACCTCGCTTTTGTCTTAGGATCGGCAGGTGTCGCGGTAACCCGCGGTTTGCTGCTGGGGGTGCTTGGGTTGATCGCTTTGGCAGGCGTGGTGACCGGCTGGCTGACGAGACATGACCTGGTGCAAGATCTGAAGCGGATCTGGAAGCAATTACTGGTGGAAGAAGTTGTCACGATCGTGATGTTTGCTTTCTTCCTGCTGATCCGCTGGCTCAACCCCGACCTCTGGCACCCTTGGCGCGGCGGGGAAAAGCCAATGGATTTCTCGTATCTGAACGCGGTCATCAAAAGCACTGTGTTTCCAGCGTATGACCCGTGGTATGCCGGTGGGTATATCAATTATTACTACTACGGGCAGGTAGTGATCGGCTTACCGATAAAACTGCTGGGTGTCATACCAGCAATAGCCTATAACATCCTGCTGGCGCTGTGGTATGGGATGCTTTCTGTAGGCGTTTTCAGCCTAGCCTGGAACATTACCAAATCCATTTTTGGTCGAGACCATCATGAAAGCAATGAAAAAGTCTTTGATCTTGCCTTTTGGGCTGGGATATCGGCGATGCTGGTGGTTGGCTTTCTTGGCAACCTCGGCGAAGTAAAACTCTTTTCGGATGCGATCAGCACGCTCGGGTCAGGAGGTCAGGCGATTGCGGACGGGACCTTTGTGCAGCGGGTGCAGTGGCTGCTGGGCGGAATCGGAAAGCTTTTCCGCGGAGAGATCCTGCCAATCAGCGCCGGGAGTTGGTATTGGAACCCAAGCAGGACTATTCCCGGAGAAGCCATCACCGAATTTCCATTTTTCACATTCTTATACGCAGATTTTCACGCGCATCTGATTGCAATGCCAGTGGTGGTGGCGGCAATGGGTTGGGGGCTTTCCGTGCTGATGAGCCGGGGAAAGTGGCACGAAAAACCAAAGCGAAATGTAACTGGCGCCATCCTGGGCTTCTTATTTGGGGGGCTGGTCATTGGAGCCCTGAAACCCATCAACACCTGGGATTTCTACACATTTTTGATCTTGAATTTGGTCATCCTGGCATATGTGGGCTGGCGGTACGTGCCGGCAGTACGAAATCGCTGGTTGTCGCCAAAACTGACAAAAATCGTTCAAATCGGGCTGGGCGTTGTGGCGCTCTACCTCATTGCCAGCCTGCTTTATCAGCCCTTTAATCGCTGGTTCTATCCGGGTTATGGGCAGGTAGGCCTCTGGGATGGAGATCGGACGCCCCTGGCATCTTATTTCACCCACTGGGGACTGCTAATCTTCCTGATCGTATTCTGGTTTGGCTGGGAAAGTTACCAGTGGATGTCCGCAACCAAAGTTGCGAGTCTGAAGCGCTGGGCAGGCGCGAAAAGCTGGATCATTGCCGGATTGTTGCTGGTTGGAGTGAGCTTAGTCGGATTACTCCTGATGAAAGTACAGATCGCCATCGTTGCCCTGCCAATGTGCTTATGGGCACTGGCGCTGTTGATCGCCCCCGGTCAGCCTGACGGCAAGAAGCTGCTCTTCTTCATGACAGGGACGGGATTCTTGCTTACAATTGTGGTGGAACTGGTGCACCTTGTGGGGGATATCGGCAGGATGAACGTGGTCTTCAAGCTATACCTGCAAGCCTGGATGTTCCTGGCAGTGGTGGCTGGGATTGGGCTGGCGATCACCTGGCGGGACCAGAGCCAATGGCGCGGCAAACATCAAGTTTTGTTCCAGGTACCCCTCATCCTGCTTCTGACCAGCGCATTGATGTTCCCAATTTTTGCCACACGCGACAAAGTGACTGACCGCATGAGTCCAGAAGCACCTCATACGTTGGATGGTATGAAATACATGGAGACATCCCGCTACCAGGTGAACGGCGTGGATATGGACCTGGGGCAGGATTACCGGGCCATTCAATGGATGCAGGATCATGTTGAGGGCTCTCCTGTGATCCTGGAAGCGCAGGCGTACGAATATTACTGGGGTAACCGCTACACCATCTACACCGGTCTTCCGGGCGTGGTTGGGTGGAACTACCATCAACGCCAACAGCGGGCGGTAACCGGCTCAGATAAGGTCCAGGCACGCGTGGATGAAGTGAACGCCTTTTTCACAAGCCTGGATGAAGATTTTGTGACGAACTTCCTGGAAAAGTACCGAGTCGAATATATCATTGTGGGTCAACAGGAAAGAGCTTTTTACCCACAAGAAGCTTTAATGAAGTTCCCTGCGTATAATGGAGTCTTGTGGGACGAAGTTTATCATGAAGGCAGTACCGTGATTTACCGGGTCAGGTGAGCATGATTGGAGTGATAAGCTGGTATTTGTTCAGTTTGGTGTTGGCAGCGGTCAACCTGCCGCTGGCGTATGCGGCGATGAAAAAACTGCCATCCCGGGGGGTCTTTTTGCTGCGACCGTTGGGTCTGCTGCTGTGGGGGAGCATTTTCTGGTGGTTAACCTCCATTCAACTTCTGCGCAACGACCTGGCTTCGCAGGTGACGGCGCTGATGATCCTTTTGGCGATCAACTTGGTTGTATTGTCGAAAATTAACCGGGAAAGTTTTTTCAATTGGATTAAAGAAAATAAAAATCTGCTCATCCGGGCAGAAATCATCTTTTTGGCGGGATTTGTGCTGATGGCGGTGGTCAGGGCTGCCAACCCTGAAATCATCAATACTGAAAAGTTCATGGAGATGGCGTTCATTAATGCCATTCTGAAATCACCCGGATTTCCACCTTTGGACCCCTGGCTGTCCGGCTACAGCATTTCCTATTACTACTTTGGCTACCTTTTGTCCGCCATGCTGATCCGGATAACGGGCGTCAGTTCCTCGGTGGGCTATAACCTTGTAGCTGCACTTTGGTTTGGAATGGCAGCCGCAGGGGCTTACGGAATCTTATGGGATCTGCTCAGCCTGCGTCAGGCAGGGACTAAAAAAACTCGCGCTGTTGGATTTTTAAAGAAAAACAAGGCAGTGCTGGCATTGCTGGCGCCTTTGATGATGCTCGTGATGGGGAACTGGTTCAGCGGATTGGATATGGTCCATGCAAGGGGCGTGCTGCCCGCAGAGGTGTGGAAAGGACTGGATATCCCTGAGCTGACAAAAGAGCCAACCGTGATGACGATCAAACCACAGCGAGGTGGATGGTCGTGGTGGCAAGCGAGCCGGGTGGTGCAGGACCGGACTTTGGACGGCAGAGCTGTGGAAGTGATTGATGAATTTCCGGCTTTTACCTTCTTGTTGGCGGACATTCACCCACATATGCTTTCGATGCCGTTGGTGCTGCTGGCGATCGCCGAAGCCCTAAACGCGTTCACTGGGGGGTGGGAAGGTCAGGTCCGAGTGGGTAAAGTCGTCATCCCTGCTTCGGGGCTGGCTATCGCGCTCGGGGTTCTGACTTTGGGTGGAATTGGGTTTATGAATACCTGGGATTTCCCATTTTATTTACTGCTGATGGGAGTGGCATTCATGTTGTACCGCGCCCGAACCGCTGGTTGGTCCAGCGCGAGATTCTGGGAACTGGTGGGATTTGGCGTGTTGGGGGGCGTGCTGAGCGTGGCTACTTATCTGCCTTTTTATCTCAGTTTTTCTTCCCAGGCAGGCGGAGTAATTCCAAGCCTGGCTTTCTTTACCAAGGGGAAATACTTCTGGATTATGTTCGGACCCTTGCTGCTGCCGATATTTGGATTTTTGGTTAGCAAAGCCCGGCGGATTTCAAAACCTTCCTGGATGAGCGGTCTGTGGGTTACGGCATCGGCATTTCTGGTGTTGTTCATATTTAGCTGGGCTCTGGGGCTTCTCGGCACCCAGCTCGAGGCTACCAAGGCATTGCTGCTCGGGTTGCAAGGGGCAACCTCGGCAGGTGAGTTGCTCAAGGATAGCCTCCTGAATCGCTTGATAGCACCCGGAACCTGGATCACACTGTTTCTGCTGATTTGGATAGGAATCAGCCTGCTTTTCGAGAAAGTCGGAGCTCCTTATGCTATAAAGACTAACGGGGATGAGGATGCGCTTGAGCAATCGGCATCCGTAAAGCCGCTGGTGTTCGTACTGCTGATGGTGTTGTTGGGTGCGATATTGACCCTGGTGCCCGAGTTTCTGTATCTGCGCGATCAATTCGGCTGGCGGATGAATACCATCTTCAAGTTCTACTATCAGGCGTGGATCCTTTGGTCGCTGGCAGGAGCATACGGATTGATCATGCTTTTTGAACCCAAGGCAGATAGCGAGGCGCAGGATCGATGGTGGCTGCTGGCATTAATCTCGGCAAGTCTGCTGGCAGGAGGGGTGGTTCTAAGCGAATTTGGCGCGCAAAAACTGGGCAAATTCGGCACCTCCGCTCTGGACTTTCTCATGCTTTTGCCAGCAGTAATTGCGGTAGCGTGGATGATTGCCAAAGCCTGGCAAAAAGACTGGAGAAGGCTTCTGGGGGTTGTGGCGGTATTCGGCGTGCTGGTGGGCATGGCTTTTCCGCTGATCGAAGGGTGGAACAAGACGAATGGATTCAATCCGGTCAGAGGTTTCTCACTGGACGGCAAGCGGGATTTCTACCTGAGTGCTGGCGATGAAATGAAGGCGGCAGAATGGCTGGCAGAGGCGCCAACAGGGGTCATGGTTGAAGCCATTTCTGACACGGGAGGCAGCTACACCACCTATAACAGCATTTCAACGTTCTCAGGGATGCCAACCGTGTTAGGTTGGGTGGGGCATGAAGCCCAATGGCGGGGTGGATACGAAGAAATAGGCACCAGGCAAGCCGATGTGAAGGAACTTTACAGCACGAGCAAGTGGGAACAGGCACAAGCCATTATCGACATGTATAATATCCGCTACATTGTGGTCGGAAACACCGAGAGAAGTACCTACCAGGTGGATCAGAACAAGTTTGATGAGCACCTGGTGAAGGTTTTTGAGAGCCCAACGGTCGATATCTATGAGGTCAAGCCCTAACATGCAGATCAGTGACAACGAAAAATTGGTGGAAAAGAATCAATCCCTGTTTGTCTGGTTCCTGTTGGCTTTTATGGTTGGCTTGGGATTGCGACTCTGGCGATTGAGTGATATGCATTTCACCCTGGCAGAAGCTCAAATCGCCCAGGGAGCCTGGCAGATGGCCAGGGGGGATGCTTCTGGATTGCCGGGTAATATGAGCTACGCAGGATTGAGCGCACTTTTGTTTTTCCTGTTTGAGCCAAGTTACCTTTTTGCCAGGCTGCTGCCTGTTTTGCTGGGGAGTTCCCTGATCCTGGTTCCCTGGTTCTGGCGGGAGGAACTTGGAGAAAAGGCAGCACTCGTCCTGGCTTTTGGAATGGCAATCGATCCACTCTTGTTAAGCTTTTCGCGCCAGATCGTGACGCCGATCTTCGTTCTGGCTGGTCTCGCCTGGGCAGTGACGGCGCTAAAAAACAAGCGCTATACGCTAGCGGGGAGTATGCTCTCGCTGGCATTTTTAGGCGGTTACACATTTTGGGTGGTGACACTGGTCGGAGTGGTCGTTTTCCTGGTCTGGCGTAAACGCGAGCAATTCGAATTTCCCAGTAATTCATACAATGCAAAAACCTTCCTGAAGCCGTTTTTGACAAACTTTTTCGTGAGCCTGGTGCTGGTTGGCAGCGCTTTCCTGTTATGTAGTGAGGGTCTTGGGGGAATTGGCGCCGGGCTGGTGGAACTTGGCCAGCTTTTTGGCACAAAGTACGAAATTGCCCTTTACCAGCCGATAATGGTAGCTCTTGCGTATAGCATATTGCCTCTTGTTTTCGCAGTCTGGGCATTAATCGATGATTTACGAAACCATCGACCCCTGAAGAACCTGCCATTCTTAATTGGCTGGGCATTGAGTGTGTTACTGAGCGTGTTGCTCGGCAGACGCGATTTGGGAATGCTGGTTTTTGCAGCCGTGTTTGCCTGGTTAGCAGCCGCGGGGCGCATCGCGCATATTCTTGAACAAGGATCGGAAAGGCGGGAAATCGTTCTCGCGGTTACCCTGTTCCAGATTGTGATCCTGGCATATATCCAGATGGTCAGCGGGCGACTCGTAAGTTCAGCCGTTAATTCTCAGGATTTCCAGTTTGCGTTGTTTGCTGTTTTAGCTGGAGTGCTGCTTTTGGTGATATCCACCGTTCTCGTGGGCATGGGATGGTCGCGCCAGGTTGGCGGGCAGGCGCTGCAAAACAGCCTGCTGATCCTGCTGATTTTTTTGACTGTTGGGTTGAGCTTGCGATCCATCAGATCACAGCAAGAATCCACCAGTCTAAGTCTGTTGGCAGGCCCAATCGTGCTGCCCAATAACGACATCGCGGAGGCTGTGGCTGAAATTGATCGGGAAGGACGAGCGGATAAGACTGAAATTTCCTACGATCTTGGCAACATGGAGCAGGAGTTTGCCTGGTTTTTCAGACAGCAAGTAAACTGGAAAAGCACAAAAATGGACGTTCAGGCAGACCTGATGCTTTCCGAAAATGAAACAGATTTCTCTGCTGCGGATGCGTATCGCGGAAGAAATATCGTACTTTTCCGAAATATCGATACAAATGTGGTAAAACCAGTTGATTTTCTGAAGACTCTGCTCGGAGAGCCTTTACCCTTCATTTCACAGCACGGGATTTTGTGGGTGCGATTAAACCTTTTTACGGGAGCAAATTGACGATGTGTCAGCAAAAACTACAACACCTGCCCAGAAATATTGCCATTGATGGACCAGCAGCCTCGGGGAAAACAACCATCGGAACCTTGGTGGCTAACAAAATTGGATACATGTGCCTCGACACGGGCATTATGTATCGGGCAGTGGCGTTTCAGGCTCTGAGAGAGGGCATTGATATTGCTGATGAGGCGGCAGTGACGAGTTTGGCTGAGCGAATTGATATTGACATCCTGCCAGACAGCAGCCAGGACGGGCGTCAGTTTGATGTCATGATCAATGGGGAAGACCACACCTGGGACATCCGTACTGCAGCTGTGAACGCGGTGGTCTCAGAGGTATCGGCATACCCGGGTGTGCGTAAGGCGATGACCCGTCAGCAGCGAAAGATTGCTGAAAAGGGAAAGATCGTGATGATCGGGCGGGATATTGGCACGGTAGTGCTGCCTGATGCTGAATTGAAGATCTACCTGGATGCCTCTGTGGAAGTCAGAGCGCAGCGCCGATACATTGAGGATCTCAGCCACGGCAAAGATGCCTGCCTGGAGGACGTGGTTGATTCGCTGCGCCACCGCGATGAAATCGACTCGGGGAGGGCAGTTGCGCCTTTGAAGGCGGCTGAAGACGCGGTGATTATCAATTCGGACAACATGACGGTGTATGATGTTGTTGAGACCGTGATGGAGCTCCTCGAAAAGCGGGGGTAATGAGTTTATCTCCAAAATGGTCGGATGTTTATGATCGGTGTTTGTTGATCGGTGTTTGTTGAGAAAATGAAGCGGACGAGGGTTCGCATTTTTCGGTAAGAAAAAAGATTAAACCATCCTCAGAATCATGAAAAATGACTGGGGGTAAGGCGGAGGCATGCTATAATTTATTCGACATGTTTCTGCCAGCATCTACCCTGATTAGTTTCCTCGACCAATTGCCTGCTGCTGAAATGCGGGGGATAGTCTGGATTTTGCCTGCCTTGCTGGCAATAGGCACAGGTTTGGCAATCTGGAAATTGCAGCGATGGGATGCGTACTACTCGCTGACAGAAGTAAAGTGGTTCATTTTTCTGGCTTTGCTGATTTTTCCGCTCGTTTTTTTAAGTTTCAGGCCTTTTGACGGGAAACTCCTGACGTTAACTGGAGAAATAGCCCAGCCAATTATCATGATCCTGAGCGCTCTGCCAGTTTTACTGGCGGTTGGGCTTGTGGGACCTTTGCCGGCAGTGATCCTGGGAGTTGGCACTGGTTTAATTCAGTATTTTCGTTTGGGTCAGGACCCGATGGGGATGTTCTTCTATGCGAGTCTTGCGATAGCTTTTGCCTGGACGCTGGCACGCATGAAGCCGCAATGGCAAAGCGACTGGAAGCAGCATACCGTGGTACAGGTAATCCGCTCATTTTTGTGGACTATCCCGGTGATCATTCTGATCCAGTTTACCCATGCGTTTGTCTACGGTGAACGAAGCGTGGTGGCAATCCTGGAGCAGATCCTGATCCTGGTGGTAAGCCGCGTGCCGGAGGTGCTGCTCAGTTCTTCAATCGTTTGGGCATTCGTTTACTGGTTGAATTCCGATTGGCATCCCATGGATTTCATCAAGGCATTACCCTCCTCCAATCCTTACGATAAAGTGATGGAACGCATCCAGGAACTGACCAATGGCGACTACGAGGAACAAATCCCACCTGCGGCGCTCTCTGGCAGCGAGAAGGCGCTTTTTACGGCTCTGGAAAAGCTGCGGGTTAACCTGCAGACGCGCAATGATACCCAGGCAAGGTTGCTTTCAGTCGACCCATCGCATTACTCGCGGGAAGGCTATGATTTGGTGCTTTCCTCGATTTTGCGGGCGGCACTAACCCGGGATGCCTCCTCGGCACGACTTATCTTGCTGGACAAGTCGCCCGAAACCCGGCGGGGCGAGATGCGCCTGCGCCTGGGGCAGGGAGAAAATACAAGGCTTTATGCTTACCTGGATGTGCTGATCATCGAAAAAATCGGTGATCAAGATCAGTTAATCCTGAGTGATCTCAAAGTGGATCAATACTTTGGCCTGACCTCAGGAACTCCCCATCCACAATCCATAGCCGCCTTGCAATTACGCGGTAATGGCAATTCGCAGGGGGTGCTTTGGGTCGGGTTTGAACAAAACCATTGGTTCGACCAGGAAGACATCCAGTTCTACCAGCAGTTGGCTTACCGCGCCTCGGCAGCCATAAGCACAAAAGAGCAAATTTCCAAGGTTCAAAACGAAAAAGGCTGGTTGAGTTTGGCATTTAATGCTTTTCCCGATCCGATGTTGGTCCTCAATAAGGATGAGCAAATTCAGTTCAGTAACACGGCCGCGAATGAAGCAAGCGACAAAGGCGAAGCTCTCATTGGCAAAAAGGGCAGTGAAGTACGCATTGTGAACGAAAAGCTCAAAAGTATCCTCGGCAGGGATAAGAAGAGTACTGAGTTGAAGACCCTGCAGCTTGACGGAAATAAGACTTACGAGGTGCTGCGATTTCCGCTTGAAGGCGATCAGGAACGGCAGGGTGAAGTGGTTTTGCTGCGGGATACAAGCTGGCTGCAGCAGTTGAACAGTCAAAAGAATGAATTTGTCAGCAACATCAGCCACGATCTTCGAGCACCGCTCTGGCTGATGAAAGGCCACACCAAGTTACTGTCTAATATAGGCAAACTGAGCCCGGAACAGCGCAAGTATGTCGATAAAATCGATGCGGGAATCGACTCCATGACACGGTTGGTGGACAAGGTTTTGAACCTTGAAAGACTGGACAGCGATGGGTTGCTGGTCTATACTACTTTCAGCATACAGGACACCATTGATGACACGATCAAACTCCTGGGCGTCCAGGCGCAGCAGAAAAAGATCAGCCTGAACGTGGATTACGGCGGTTTGAAAAGCCCCTACATTTCCGCTGATCAGGTTATGATCCAGCAAGCACTTTATAACCTGATCGAAAATGCGATCAAGTTCTCTCCACGAGGAGAAAGCGTGTTGGTCAGCGCTGAACGCGATTCAAGTTGGATGCATATTGCCGTCAAGGACAATGGGAAAGGCATCGCGCCATTGGATCAACCCAAATTATTCACCCGCTTTTTCCATGTGGATGATGATCTGGCGTACGAAAATCGCGGTCAAGGGTTAGGGCTGGCGATCGTTAAGTCGGTTGCAGACAAACATGGAGGAAATGTGAGCGTAAAGAGCACGTTGGGTGAGGGCAGCACCTTTTATTTGGATCTTCCACTGCACAAAATTGAACCAAAAAAGACTTGACAAATCAAGTGGTTTGTTATTATAATAATTATTTGCGTGAATTGTATTGGAGAGACAAACTAAGAAACACTGGAAACCTACTTTCCAGCGCTTTTTTGTGTCTTAAAGCCCTCGTCTACATCAGGAGGTATGAGTGGAAACAACTAGTATGAAAGCTCTTCGGATCAACCTGGCATCTCCAGAGGTCATTAAAAGCTGGTCTTATGGAGAAGTTCTCAAACCTGAAACAATTAACTATCGACGTTTGCGACCGGAAAAAGACGGCCTGTTTTGCGAAGCAATCTTTGGACCGACGCGCGACTGGCAGTGCTACTGCGGCAAGTACAAAAACCCGCGCTACAAAGGAATTATCTGTGAAAAGTGCGGTGTTGAAGTAACCCGCTCTTCCGTGCGGCGCGAACGCATGGGGCACATCGGATTAGCAGCCCCTGTGGCGCATATCTGGTATACCCGCCGCATCCCATCCTATCTTGGTCTATTGCTTGACATCTCCCGCCGGAATCTGGACCGGGTGCTGTACTTCGCCCAATACATCATCACTTACGTGGATGATGATGGTCGTCAGAAGGCTCTCAAACGTTTGGAAGATGAGATCAGCCTGTCAGAGCGTGAACTGATCGCCAAGGTAAATGGCGAGATCGCTGAAGCCAAGAAGCAGCGCGATCGCGAGCTGAAGGACCTTGACGCACAAATCGAACAAATCAACAAGGAATATGACGAGAAGGTGGCAAGCTTGTTTGAGCCTGTCATTCAGCAGGGTCAGAGTCTGGAGCGGGAATTGCGGGAAAAAACCGGAAAGACCGTACGTAAGGCGATCAACTTTGAACTGGACGGCGGCAATCAGACCATCGTGGAAGTTGGCGAGGAAGTCACAGCCAAACACATCTCGCGTGTGCAGAAGGTCGTGAAGGAAAGGATGGAAATCCTTGAAACCGATCTGAAGAAAGAGCGCGCTGAAAAAACTGAACAATACAGAATTCAGAAAGAAGAAATCCGCGCTAAAGCTGAGCTGGTGATGGAAGACTTACGCAGCCAGTTGGATGACCCGGATGTGGTTGCTAAAACTCAAAATGCCCAACATCGGGATGAGCTGTACGAATTGCAGCCTTTTACCTTCCTGAGTGAAGCGCGCTACCGGGAGTTAAAATCCCGCTGGGGAAATATCTTCAAAGCCGACATGGGTGCGGAAGCCTTTTATGATATCCTTCGCCGCCTCGACCTGGATGCGCTTTCGGAACGTCTCTGGCAAGAAGCACGCACGACTAAAAGCATGCAGAAGCGCAAGAAAGCTACCAGCCGCCTGAAGGTTGTGGAGGCTTTCCGCCGCTCAACCAACAAACCTGAGTGGATGATCCTGACTGTTTTGCCAGTCATTCCTCCGGACCTGCGCCCAATGGTACAGCTGGATGGCGGTCGATTCGCGACTTCTGACCTGAATGATCTTTATCGCCGTGTGATCAACCGCAACAACCGTCTGAAGCGCTTGCTTGAGCTCGGTGCTCCGGATGTCATCGTGCGAAACGAAAAACGCATGCTCCAGGAAGCTGTCGACTCCTTGATTGATAACTCACAGAGAGGGCGGATGTACTCACGCCGTGGTCGGCGCGAATTGCGCTCACTTTCTGATATGCTGAAGGGGAAGAAAGGTCGTTTCCGCCGTAACCTGTTGGGTAAACGTGTGGATTATTCCGGGCGTTCTGTTATTGTGGTTGGACCTCATCTGAAGTTAAATCAGTGCGGTCTGCCAAAGTCGATGGCGTTGGAACTCTTCCGACCTTTCGTGATTGCTGGCCTGGATAAACATGGCTACACCTCCAACATTAAGGGCGCAAAGCGCTACATCGAGCGCAACCGGCCAGAGGTTTGGGAAGTGCTGGAAGAAGTGATCAAGGATCGCCCTGTGCTCCTGAACCGCGCGCCAACCCTGCACCGCCTTGGTATCCAGGCTTTTGAGCCAGTATTGATCGAAGGCAGTGCCATTCAACTGCATCCGTTGGTGACTACCGCTTTCAACGCGGACTTTGACGGCGATCAGATGGCTGTGCACGTGCCGCTTTCAAGTAAGGCAGTGGCAGAAGCGCGCGAACTGATGCTGGCCAGCAAGAACTTGCTGAAACCCGCCAGTGGTGAGCCTATCATCAGCCCAGGAAAGGATATGGTTTTGGGTGTTTACTACCTGACCATGGATCAGAACCTCCCACAAAAGGGAGATGGGCGCGTTTTTGGCGATATCGACGAGGTCTTGTTGGCTTACCAACTCAAGCAGGTGCAAGTGCACACCAAGATCAAACTGCGCGTCAAGACGATTTTCAACGATCAAAATGAACGACTAAAGCAGCCCGAAGTTCGGATTATTGACACCACGGTGGGGCGGGCAATTTTCAACGACATTCTACCTGAATCAATGCGATTCACAAACATCCCACTGGATAAAGGCGGTGTTCGTGATCTGATTGCGGATATTTATGATCTGGATGGACAGGAAATAACCACCCAGGTGGCTGACAATATCAAGGATATCGGGTTCCGCTATGCTTCACAGTCCGGTTCAACCCTGGCTGTCGCGGATATCACCGTCCCGCCTGAAAAGGCTGAGATGATCCAGGACGCCCTGCTTGAGGTTGAACGCGTTCAGAAGGAATTCCGGCGCGGTCTACTGACTGAGCAGGAACAGAATGACCTGATAATCGAAGTTTGGCAGGAAACCACCAGGAATGTTGGAGATGCTGTTCGTAAGCACCTTGATCCAAACGGCAACCTGTCGACCATGGCAGTCTCAGGCGCGACCAAGGGCGGTTTCAGCCCGATTTCGCAGATGGCTGGTATGCGTGGTTTGATGGCTGACCCCTCAGGCCGCATTATCCCCATGCCTATTCGCTCCAACTTCCGCGAAGGTCTGTCTGCATTGGAATACTTCATTTCCACGCACGGTACCCGCAAGGGTCTGGCTGACACCGCCATTCGAACGGCGGATGCAGGTTACCTGACCCGGCGCCTGGTGGACGTGGCACAGGACGTGATCATCAACAACGAGGACTGCGGCACTGTTGAAGGTATTTGGGTGTCTTCTGAGGATGACGTAGCCGGACAGCCTTTCAACGAACGCATTTATGGCCGCTTGCTGGCTGAGCGCGTGATCGATCCCGTCACTGGTGAAGTGATTGGCGAGCCAAACGACATGATCAATAAAGCGCTAAGTCTGCAGATCACTAAACTGGTCGAGAAGGGTCTGAAGAAGGTAAAAGTCCGCTCTCCATTAACTTGTGAGCTCGTACACGGCATTTGTGCCCGGTGCTATGGCATGGACCTCGGTCGGGGCAAGATGGTCAATCTTGGCTCGGCGGTGGGTGTGGTCGCGGCTCAGTCAATTGGCGAGCCTGGCACGCAGCTGACCCTGCGAACCTTCCATACCGGTGGTGTGGCAGGTGGTGGTGACATCACGACTGGTCTCCCTCGTGTTGAGGAGCTTTTTGAAGCCCGCCGCATGCCGCGAGGTGAAGCTGTTATTACTCAGATTAACGGTAAAGCTCACATCATGGTCTCAGAAAAGAATCCGGACATCCGCACTGTGCGGGTGGAAAGCAGCGAGATGGTTGAGCAGCGTTATGCCATCCCTGCTGGCTGGGAAATCAAGGTGAAGGACGAAGATGAGGCCACAAAGGATACAGTCCTGGCGACCCACGAAGAGACCAGTATCACCGCTGAGCATGCTGGCAAGATCCGAATCGAAAATGGTGAGGTCGTGGTTTCATACGAGGATCGCCTGAGTGAAGATTATGAGATCCCCTCGACATCCCGCCTGTTGATCACTGAAGGTCAAATGGTAAAGGCTGGTGAGCAATTAACTGAAGGTCCGCTCAACCCCCATACCATCCTGAGGATCAACGGCACGGAGGCCACCGAGTTATATTTGCTGAAAGAAATTCAGCAGGTTTACCGCACACAGGGTCAAAATATCAACGACAAGCATTTCGAAGTCATCATCCGCAAGATGCTGAACAAGGTGCAGATCACCCGACCGGGTGACTCTGAATACCTGCCGCAGGATCTGGTGGATCGCCTCGAGATTCGCAAGGTCAACGAGGACCTGGTGGCTCGCGGTTTGCGACCCGCGCGTTACGTAAACGTTTTGCTCGGTGTGTCCAAGGCATCACTCAGCACGGATTCGTTCCTGTCGGCATCCTCCTTCCAACACACCATCAAGGTGCTGGCTGGGGCGGCTATCTCTTCCAAGGAAGACCCACTGTATGGGCTCAAGGAGAACGTCATCATCGGAAAGCTGATCCCGGCTGGGACAGGCTTTGTTCCTGGTCGTTTTGAAGACCAGGTAATGGAAGCAGAACCCGGCAACCCGGATATCGCTGTGAAACAACTGGACATCTTTAACGAAGAGCTCGATCAGGTTGAGAGCTTGGACGATGAATTAGAGGACAGTGAAGTCGGTGGATTTGATCTCTACGATGATGAAAACTTCGAAAACGATGAAGATATGATGGACGATGACGAATAGTCCAACGCGGAGAAATTGAAAATAAAGACCCGAAGTGGACAGTCACTCCGGGTCTTTTTATGCTATAGTTGGTAAAAATTGAAAAGAACAACGACTGAGCCAGAGGAAGAGCGGATTATGAGCACAACCGTCTCCCATAAGATCAATATCAACTCTGAAATGCAGCAATCCTATCTGGATTATGCCATGAGTGTCATCGTGTCGCGGGCATTGCCCGACGCTCGGGATGGACTGAAGCCGGTTCAACGGCGTATCTTGTACGCCATGTATGATATGGGCATCCGGGATGACACACCGCATAAGAAGTCAGCGCGCATCGTTGGTGAGGTTCTGGGCAAATACCACCCGCATGGCGATACCGCGGTCTATGACGCGATGGCAAGAATGGCTCAGGATTTCTCAGAACGTTATTTACTCGTTGATGGGCAGGGGAACTTTGGCAGCGTGGATGGCGACCCACCAGCGGCGATGCGGTACACAGAAGCGAGGCTTTCATCTCCAGCCATCGAGATCCTGCGCCAACTGGACATGGACACAGTTGATTACGTTGACAACTTTGACGGGACTCTGAAAGAACCTGAAGTGCTGCCTTCGGCCATTCCCAACATGCTCGTGAATGGCGCATCGGGTATTGCTGTGGGCATGGCAACCAACATTCCACCCCATAATCTTGGGGAGGTGGTGGATGCCCTGGTGATGATGTTGGAGAACTGGGATGGCATCGAAGAAATCACCGTTGAAGACATCATGCGGTATATCAAAGGACCGGATTTTCCAACTGGCGGTCTGGTTCTGCAGGATGAGGGTTCCGTTCCTCTGACGACCATTTACGGTACTGGGAATGGAACCATCAAGGTCCGGGCGCGCACGCGCATTGAAGAAATGTCTCGCGGGCGCATGCGGATCATCGTGACCGAGCTGCCATACATGGTGAATAAATCCGCTCTGATCGAGAGAATCGCTGAAATTTCACGCGAAGGTGGTTTGGAAGGCTTAGCGGACCTGAGGGATGAATCCGACCGGCAGGGAATGCGGATCGTGATTGACCTGAATAAGAATGCTGACCCGGAAGAAATTCTGGCAACCCTTTACAAACGTACCCAGATGCACAACACCTTTGGCATCAACATCCTGGCTTTGGTGGATGGCAGCCCGCACCGTCTGACGCTAAAACAGGCATTGCGCGTCTTCGCGGAGCACCGGTTGGTGGTAATACGCAGGCGCAGTGAGTTTTTGTTGAAGAAGAACGAAGACCGTCTGCACATCCTTGAAGCCCTCAAGGTTGCAATTGATCACATCGATGAAGTGATTCGCATAATCCGCAAATCGGCGTCCGTTGATGATGCCCGTACCAACCTGATGAGCAAGTACAAACTGGATGACATTCAGGCGAATGCTATCCTGGAGATGCCATTACGGCGCCTTGCCTCACTTGAGCGGCAAAAAATTGAGGACGAGTATCAAGAAGTCAGCAAAACAATTGCTGATCTGAAGGCTTTGTTGAAATCGCCAAAGATGATGCGGAAGGTGGCGATTGATGAACTTAAGGCGATCAAACAGAAATATGGAGACGCCCGGCGGACCCAGATCATTCAACTTGGTGAGGGCGAAAAAGCCTCGGACATGTACACGATGACAGACGTCATGCCGGTGGAGAACTTCTGGATCGAAGTCAGCGAAAACGGACTGCTTTCCAGGACTGAAGGGGATAAGCCGAACCGGCTGGGCGGCGATGGCGCGCCCTGGAACATGATCCGGACAAACACCCATCAGAACATATTCCTGGTGACGACCGAAGGAAAAGCTGCAGCCATTTCTTCGTATTCGGTTCCTGTGCAAAAGGCTGAGGAGGAAGGTGTGCCAGCCTCCAAGGTAGCCCCACTGCATAAAAATGACATCCTGGAAGGTATTTTCGCTGTTCCCATCAGCTGGGAAGAAGAGCAGGAACGATACGTGGTCACGGTCACACGGCAGGGCATGATCAAGCGCTCTGCGGTCGCTGATCTACCGGGAGCCTCTGCCAGCACATTCACTTTGGTCAAGGTCAACGAGAATGATGAATTGTTTGAAGTGCTTTTAACCCGGGGCGATCAGGATATTTTGCTGGTGACTGCCGCTGGTATGGCGATCCGGTTCAACGAAACTGAAGTCCGGTCCATGGGGTTGGTAGCTGCAGGGGTAAATGGCATCAAACTAAAGCCTGGCGACTACGTGATTGGAGCTGCAGTGGTGGAAGATAGAGATGAAGTTGCTCTGATCACTCAGAAAGGCCTGGCTAAACGTACCTCAGGGTCGGAATTTCCCGTGCAGGGAAGGTACGGGCAAGGCGTAATCGCCTGGAGACTCGAAAAAGGTGACCAGGTTAGCGCAGTCATGGTCGGAAAACTGACCGATAAGGGTATTTGCCACTTCCGAAAGAGCGCCAGTAAAGTCTTCACGATCACCAATGCCATCAGCCGCAAACGGTCTTCAAACGGACAGACACTGTTTACTTTGAAAGCAAATGACGAGATTATCGGCTTTACCGACCTGCACGATTACGTTCAGTTTTGGGAAAAAGCTTAGTCCATCACGTCCGGAAGACTTAAACTGCCTTCAAGATCCAGATCTTTGGCTATATTGCGCATAGCTTTAATAACGAAGTTAACATGCTGCCAGAGGTCTACGCCAAATTCCTCTGCCCCCTGAGCGATAACATCCCGATTTGCGCCGGCGGCAAAGGACTTATCTTTCCATTTCTTACGGACCGAAGAAACCTCGAGATCGTAAAGTGAGCGTGAAGGCCTGACGAGGGCGACTGCAGTGATCAGGCCTGTAATTTCGTCGCAAGCAAACAAGGCTTTGGCCAAACAGCTCTCGCGGGGAACGCCTGTGTGGTCGGCATGACCGGCGATGGCTTCCAGGACGGCTTCAGGCACTCCAGCTTCCCGCAATATCGGTAAGCCTGCCAAGGGATGCTCTTCAGCGGTGGGGTGGATTTCCCAGTCGAAATCGTGAAGCAACCCAGCTAATCCCCATAATTCAACATCTTCATGGAGATTCTCGGCATAAGCGCGCATAACCGCTTCAACGCTGAGCATATGCCTGACCAAGGCTTCATTTTTGACATAAGCTCTGACGATTTCAAGTGCCTGCTGACGCTGCATAGTTACCTCTCAGGGGGTAAAAATGGGTTCTGGTGAACCCAGAATCGGTTCGGGTTTCAGGATGTAAATATCAACATAGGCTGACAATGTCGCGAGAACTTCTCGCACATTCCAGAACACATAATGATTGAGAAGGTAATCGGATTGTTTGACCGGGATACCGGAGGCATTGAGCCCAAGCCGCTCGCAGAGGAAAACCATCCGCGGCAGGTGATATTTCTGAGTGGTGATGATGACCGACTCCAGTCCGAAAATTGCTTTTGCCCGGTAGCAGGTGTCGTAAGTGCGGCGGCCGGCATAATCCAGGACGATGTCGGACTCGGGAATGCCCTGGCTGATGGCGTAATTGGCCATGGCGCCGGGCTCATTGTAGTAGATGGTGCTGTTATCGCCAGACATGAGGATTTTTTGAACTTTCCCAGCGCGATAGAGCTCGATGGCTCCGTCGATGCGATCGCGCAGGGCGAGCGTTGGACGTCCATCGGCGGTGATGCCAGCCCCAGGGACAAGTGCAACCTGGGCAGCGGGAACTGAAGCGGGATCAAAAGTGTTGTCTCTGGAGCTCACGATCATTGCGATTCGGGATGATCCGAGCAGAATGACGGCGACACAGGCGCAGATAAGGATAATCCTAAATAATTTTTTCATGGGGATTAATTCGTTAGTAAGTCAGCCAGGCGGACCCCACTGGCAGCCAGGAGCTCTCGCAGAGGAGCGTAGGCGCTATCGGGCAGGGGTTCAAGCGCTGCCACTTCGTAGTTCAGCGCAGAGCTGAGTTGAGCTTTGCCGGCATCCGAGCGGGCGTAATCGCGCAGGAAGTCCGAAACGCGTGATTGCAGGGTGAGGTCAACCTGGGAGGAGAAGGATAGGTTGAGGTTCGGTATGACAGGTGGAGACATCCACAAGATCGGGAGTTTTTCAATCGCCTCGGGCAAATCGGTGATAACCTCGGAGGAAGTGCGTGGGTCAGCAGCAATGGCATAAGTAGCAGCGAAGCTGCAGATGCCTTTAATGTAAAGGGCACGGATGCTGGCGCTGTAGGAGAAGGTTTGAACTGGTTCGAGGGTTGGGATATTGTTCAGGTTCAAATAACCAAGCGGGACCCAATAACCTGCCAGCGAATTATCTTCGGTGAGGCAACCACGCAGACCAGAAAGCTGAGCGAGAGCAACTCTCGCTTCCGCAGTGGAGCTGTGAGTGCCGACATTGAAATAGGGCACAAAATTGCTGTCGCTGTGCCCCAGGAATTGCACGCCATAACCCGTAACACCCAGGTGGTTGCTGACGAGTAAAGCTGTGGCAAGACCCTTTTGAGAAGCAAGCAGGTATTCAACAGGCTGAAGCCAGGCAAAATGCACCTGCTGGCGCTGCAATGCAAATTCGAGTTCTTGATACGTGTTGTAAAACCGACTGACGACGGTCATCTGAAGCTGCCCACCAAGCAAAGAAGCGAGATCACTGAAGGCGGTTTGTTGCTCCGCGGAAGGAGACGCATTAACCATGGCGAAGACAATGGGATTTTCGAGTGACCCAAGAGCTGCCGGTGTGGGGGTAAAAGTGGGCATGGCGGTGGGGTAATTGGCAGCAGGGGTAGAGGTGGTGAAGTCGTGTGAGAGAGTTGGGATCGGTTTGGCACCCACACCACAAGCAGCGACCGCCAACAATCCCAGCAAAACCAAAACCAGAAATGATTTTCGCAAGACAGGCATTTCTGAATTTTACCCTAATTTGAGGGCAGGGTTATTCCATGCAAGCGCATTGCAAGCGCAAGTCATGCATGATAATTATGTCAGCTAGAGAGATGGACTTGTTCAAATAAAATAACTGTGTCTTCCACCGTTTAAGTTCTAATCAGCTAGTAATTTTACGAAGGACTACCACCATTCTAGGGATACGGTAAAGGTGTTTGGGGTATAGGCGTTGGTGTCGGACTTGGCAGCGTACCAACAGGTGTGAGTGTGTGACATGCCGTCATTGTTAATTCAAAAATTAAGGTCATGACAACGTCACTGGGTGTTATTTTGGGGGTGCCTACAACCCAGGATGGTGTGACTTCCTCATCATAATCATCTGGAATTTCCGGCATCAACGGGTCATAAGTCGGTGTCGGCCACGGCGTTCCCACATAAATGACCTGTGTCTGGTCTGCGATTACAAAGATAGCGGCTGAATCATGAATAATGGTTGTATCTTGCATCATCGCGCTACCGAACAATTCTGCTATCAGGCCTTCACTTGTATCGTTGCAATTGCCCAGAAGAACTGTGAATACCAGGGATTGATCTTTCTCCATATCCAGATCCCAACTCATGATGGTCGGGGAATACTCAGATGGGATAGGAGTTTGAGATCCCTCCTTAATTTCGAGACTGCAGAATCTTGTTGAACGTGAAAAAATCGAAAGGCGCAGGCCGTCTTGTTGTTCTTCGGAATGAAGGTTTACGCGCGCGATCCAACCCGTCGTCTCTGTGTCAGGGAGTATCTCTAACATTAAACGAATACCTTTTCCTTCCCTGAGGAAATCCTGCCCAGTGGAAAGATCGGGTGGAACTGTTTTAGTCAAACTTCTCATGCATGAAACGGTAAACAGATTCAAGACAAAACAACATAGTAATAAGCAGTGTTTGAGTTTCATATCTTAATCTGCTTAAATAGACGTGACACATAGAGACACAGGTTTTTTTCCAAAAGACCCTCCTTATCGAAAGTGATGCTAATGATCAAATTATATTACGTTCTTCTTCTTGAGTTTCAATCATAGGAAATATTCGGCATTTTTACCTCATGATAAAATCAAAAAAATCTGGAGGTAAAAATGGAAATTACCCTTGTGAAGGTGGAAAAGCCTGATGCAATCAATTTTGTTCTCG
>WOZA01000001.1 GCA_011620505.1 Anaerolineaceae bacterium | reverse complement strand
AAAGCCCCCCATCCGAACAAGAAAGACCAGAAATCTTAATACTCAATTCTCAGGTCTGTACCTTCATAGAGGGAAGCGACTTCGTCATAACCGTTAAAAAGTAAGGTCGCGCGGCGTTCGCTTTCGCCAAGGCGAAGTTCTGTTGCCTGGGACCAGCGCGGGTGGTCCACCGCTGGATTGACGTTGGCAAGAAAGCCATATTCCTGGGGCGCAAGGGTATTCCACAAAGTTGGCGGCTGCTCGGCTGAGAGAGTAATGCGCTGAATAGCCTTGGGACTCTTGAAGCCATACTTCCAGGGCACCACTACCCTGAGCGGGGCACCATTCTGCTTCGAAAGCGGTTCGGAATACATCCCAGTTGCCATGAGGGTCAATTCATGCATCGCCTCATCCAACCGCAGACCTTCCCGGTAGGGCCAGGGGTAATTGCGCAGAGAGACCTGCCCGGGCATCTCCTCCGGGCGCAGTACCGATTCGAAGGCGACGAACTTTGCCTCTGGCAGCGGCTGCACTTCCTCAAGGAGGTCCTTGAGCAAAAAACCCGACCAGGGAAGAACCATGGAATATCCCTCAACACAGCGCATTCGGTAGACCCGCTCCAGGATTTCAAAGCGCTCAAGCAAGCCGGGAATAGTGTAGGTGACGGGATTTGCCACCAATCCACCCACTTCCACTTGCCAGGGGTCAGTCGAAAAATCTTTCGCGTTTTTTGCCACAGCTCTTTTGGAGAGTGAAAATTCGTAGTAGTTGTTAAAGTTCAGCGCTTCAGATTTTTCCGTGATCTCATCTGGAATCGAAGTTGGCGCGGTGCCAGGCGCCGCTCCGGGTATGCAGGCAGCCAGGGTCAGGCCTGCGCCAAACATTGCCGCTTGTTTCAGAAACTGCCTGCGGTTCAGGTAAAGGGCTTTAGGGGTGATTTGATCGCGTTCTTGTTGATTAGCCATACTTAATTCTATAAATTGACACAGGCAATGTAAAGCCCTTGTGCATACCCAGGCACAGCATCAGACAGGCAGGATGTTGATTGGTATAATATCTTTCAGTACATCGGAGAAAGTTGTGGATATGCAAAAAATTAGGGTGATGACTCTCAATCTGGGCGGCGGGGAAAAAAACTTCACGGGCTCTCCTGAACGAACGGAGAATAAGGCTGAAGCAATTGTTCAGTTACTTGAAGAGATCAAGCCGGACGTTTTTGGCGTCCAGGAGATTTCCCACTACATTGATGCAGATGGTATTACCCACAGCATGGTTGACCGCATCCACAAGGATTGCAGTTTCCAGCATGCCTTTTATGGCGAGACGCTTTCCATGAAACGTCACATGCAGGTCAAAAAAGACTTGATGGTAAATGGGTTGTTCAACGACTGGTGGGATTGGTCCAAGGGCAATGCAATCTTTTCGAACATTGCCTTCAGTCGCTTGAGCGACACCAGCAAAGTCGGTGTACCGCGCAACGTGCCCCTTTTTCAGCCTGTGAGTTATGAAGGTTCACGGGATACAGACCCGCGTTATGTGATCCTCACCCGCCTGAAGCAAGCCCCTTACCCATTCGTCCTCAACCTCCACCTGACCACCCTGGCCGGGGAACGGGGAGAAAACGCCTGGAGCGAAGTGGTGGATGCCGCGAGGATCACGCGCTCGCAGCAGATCAGGGGAGTTATCAGTCTGGTCCAAAGGCATGTGCTCATTCCGCAACTACCAATGATCCTGATGGGTGACTTTAACGCAACAGCCGAAGAATACACCCTCCACGATATGCTGGAGAGGGATCAGGGCATCATGCATTTAAAACCACAAGATAACATCGCCACTCACCCTCATGCAGGGGCGGTTGATCATATCTATTTCTTCCCAGCCAAACGCCTGGTGGATTACACCTGTTACGTTGTCAGCACACCCCTCTCGCATTCAATTTCTGACCACCTGCCAGTCGTGGCTGACATTATCATTCAATAGAGGAGCCTTTTATGGCAAGCAATCAATATTTTGGCACGGATGGAATCCGCGGCACAGCCGGTACACCCCCAATGACACCGGAGTTTGTTTATCGGCTGGGAGTAGCGGTGGGGCACGTGCTCAGCCTTGAAACGCCTGGTCCGGATCTGTTCGTCATCGGGCGCGACACCCGCACCTCGGGTCCACTGCTGCAGGATGCGCTGACGCGCGGTTTGCTCACCAGTGGAGCGCGCGTGGTGGACCTTGGCATATTGCCCACACCTGGGATTGCCTGGCTGACCCGTGAGCTTGGAGCAACTGCTGGGGCAGTCATTTCCGCGTCGCATAATCCCGCGGCCGAAAATGGCATCAAATTCCTAAATCCCCAGGGCATGAAGCTTTCTGATAACCAGGAAACCGCCATTGAAGCCTATCTCGCGAGCCTGCCCGAAGGGGAACTTAATCTGCCGGAAACGGGAGTTCGGGAGGATGGCAATCATTATTATGCGCTATATCTGCAAGATCTGCTTGCAACCCAGGCAGACCTAAATCTACGCGGGCTGAAAATCCTGCTGGATTGCGCAAATGGCGCAGCGTATCGGGTGGGACCGGAGCTGTTTGAAGGTCTAGGCGCTGAAGTTGTTGCGCTGAATACAGAATCGGACGGAATAAACATCAACGTGCATGCCGGTTCGGAATATGCCCGTTCCAAGCCTGAAGCTCTGGCAGCCTTGCTTGCCGAACATCAAGCCAACCTTGCCATCACTTTTGACGGCGATGCTGATCGCGTGATCCTGATGGATGAAAATGGTCATTTGATTGACGGGGATCACATGCTGGCAATCCTGGCAGACGCACTGCACCAACAGCATAAATTGCTGGCTAACACCTTGGTGACGACCGTGATGGCTAACGGATCTCTACACCAATACGCCGCAGAACACAACTTTGAACTGATCCAAACCCCAGTAGGAGACAAATACGTGAGCGATGCATTGCTCGCTTTGACCGCTGAGAGCGATCCAGAAGGCAAACTGGGGCTGGGTGGTGAACAATCCGGTCATATCATCCTGCTGGATAAAAGTCATCGCACGGGCGACGGTTTGCGCACGGCCGTTTTTATGCTGCAGGTCCTGCTCCAACAGGAGCAACCTTCTCTGGCTGCGCTCGCCTCCCGGATCCAAAAATATCCGCAGTTGGTGGCTTCCTGCAATGTCGCCTCCAAGTTGGACCTGCAGACCATGGCTCCTTTGCAGGCAAAGCTGGATGAGATCAAACACCGTCTCCCCGGACTGGTGCAGCTCAACTCGCGCTATTCGGGTACTGAGCCCAAATACCGCCTGATGATCGAAACCGACACCCGCCACAGCACCCACGAACTGGCAGTGATCTGCTGGGAAGTCTGTGATTTGGTTCAACGCGAGACGGGCACTCCGCCTGGTGCTAAAATCGAAGTCCTGAACGTTTCCGCTGGCGGGTTAGTTCCCCGTCCTGAGATGTAAACTAATTAAGGAGTATTCATGCAAGCTAATTTCGGATCCTCTCAATTCCGTGCTGAACTGGCAACAGAGTTTAATCGCCTCAACCGCGCCATTCTGGTGGCAGACGAACCCCAAAGCTGGCAGCCTGCCATCGAAGCCATGAACACCTTCCTGGCACAGCTGGAAACCTGGCTGGCTGAAAATCCTGCAGTAATCGGGGAAGACATTGTCACCTCCTCGCGCATTTTCAGCCTGCTCCTCACCCTGGCAGCCACCGGCACCCAGGGTCGGCTGGAGCTCTACCAGGCCAAGGATGACGCAACGAAGGCAATGCGCGCTCAGATCGATGAGGACTATCTGCCTCGCTCAGGGGACATGCGCCGCAAGGCGATTGCGATTGCCCGTGAATACTTGCAAAGTTCCGTCTTTGCCAGCCTTTCGGAGGATATCCGCTACGAAATCCTGCCTTTGCTTGAAAGCCTGGACGACAACCAGGATCCGGACCGTTTTATGGCGTACCGCGTGATCCAGATCGGCAACATTTTCGAGCGCCTGTTTGCTTTACGGTTGCGCACAGGGGATCCTGTCTTGCTGGGATTGGCAGGCAAAAAAGGACTGCTGCGTGAAATTTACGACCGCAAATATCTACGCTTTGGCACTTCCGGCGTACGCGGTCGCTGGGGATTTGATTTCACTGAGACTCGCGCCCGCCAGGTTGTGCAGGCAGTGTGTGACTTTTTGAATAACGAAAACGTGCCTTCCTTTGTCGGCGCTGAAGATCTCTCTGGCAAAGTGGTTGTGCTCGGGCATGATACCCGCCGAAATTCAGACGTAGTCACCCAATGGACCGCGGAAACCTGCCTTGCCAATGGCTTCAAGGTGCATATCGGCACGCGCGATGTACCCACCCCTGCCCTGGCTTTTTATGAAACCGAAGTGGTTCCGCCTGACGAAGTGGCAGGGTTGATCATCGCGACCGCCAGCCACAACCCTCCGGAGTGGCAGGGCATCAAGTTTAACCCCCGCTTGGGCTATCCCGCCCCTACCAATGTGACCGATTTCATTGCCTTCCGCATCAACGAACTCCAACTGATCGACCACACTGGCGGACAAAGCGAGGTCGAGAACGCCCGCGCGCGGGGGCTGGTGCAGGGCTTTGACCCCCTCGATGATTATGTCAAATGGATCAAAAACAACGGTAAGGGCAACGCCCGCATCCCAATTGATTTTGACCGCATCCGCCGCTTTTTTGCTGACAAAATGGTGGTGGTGGACGAGATGCACGGCTCAGGGCGCGGCTATCTCACCCGTTTGCTCGGCGAGGCAGGCGTTCGCTTCACTGTGATCCATGCAAATGTTGACCCGGATCTGGGCGGGCAGGATTACGCCAACCCCGAGGAGCCCTTCAACCAGCTGCTCAAAGAGACGGTCGCCCAAACCGGCGCGCAGATTGGCATGGGGATGGACACTGATGCTGACCGTTTTGGGATTGTGGATAAAGGTGGAGTTTACTTCAGACCCAACCAGATCCTGCCAATGCTGTTGCGCTACCTGGGCGTGGATCGCGGCATTACCGGGCGTGTGATCGCCACCCAAACCGGTTCCCCTCTGATTGAAGTGTTGGCAGGCATGATTCCGAATAATGATGCCAATAAACCTGCAAAGGGCGCTCTGCCGGGATACGTCGGGCAGCGAATTTACAAATGCAGGGTAGGAGATATCGCCTCGCGCAGCCTCCAAAACGCTTTTGCCGTCCCTGTGGGGATCAAGTACATCGAGGAGATCCGCCGTACAGATGCCGCGTATAACAACCTTAAAATCCTTCCGGATGATTGGCGCGACCGCATCCTGATCGGCGGCGAGGAATCCTCCGGTCTGACCACGCGCGGACACATCACTGATAAGGACGGCCCCTGGGCAAACTTGCTGATCCTGGACATGCTCGCCTATTATGGTACCCGCGCTGAAAAACCACTGGGCACGCTGCAGGAAATCTGGGACGAACTGGTCAATCTTCCCGGACTTTGGCACTCCTTTGGCACTTCCTCGGATCCAACCTCTCACGCTGGTCGCTCAGATGTGGACGCGCCGCTTGAGGCGAAAGAAGCCTTCATTGATTACTATCTTGACCTGCCCGAGCACCCCGGCGCGGACGGACTGAAGGTTGCCGGATTGAACATCATCTACCTCGGCGGGATCCGCTATGAACTGGTGGAAATGCAGCTCAGCGACCAAAATGGGAATGATCATTACTACCTGCGTATGCGCGCCTCGGGCACCGAACCCATCAACCGTGTCTACATCGAAGCGGCTGATCTGCAAGTTGGGCAGCGCATGATGGCGGAAGTGCTCAAGAAGCTGGAAGATATCACCGCCGACACACTGCGAAAGGCGCATTCCCCGTGGCACCTGGTGGACATGCTGTGCCAATCGCGCCTGAGTGATCGTACAGAACAGGCTGTGCGAGAGGTGATCTCCAGGCAACACTGGAGCGTGGCAGATATCCTCGCGAAAATCGATCTAATGACCCAAACCCTCGAAAAACGCAATCGCAAGGTGATTCAAGCCTGGCACAAAGCCCTAAGCGCGTAATAAAT
>WOZA01000129.1 GCA_011620505.1 Anaerolineaceae bacterium | reverse complement strand
GGTAACTTTCCAACGGCTGGCGTTACCACAAAGAGCTCAGTTACTTTCCCTTGTTAAAAGGCGAGGATTACCCCCATCCTGGATGTGAGGCTAATTGTGACCTATAGAATATGAATGGAGGAAATTTCAGTAAACTACTGAATGGTGTAAAATCGCTTATCAGTGGAGCTTTTTGGTATGAGACTTGCATTACAGGCTCTTTATGGACATAACACTACCGCGACTGCGGACAACTGGTCGAAAAAACGTGGCTGATTTTGAGATAGAGAAACCTCAGAGCAAGAAGAAAACCTGGCGTGTGCTCATCGTGCTGGTGGTGCTTGGGCTGGCAGTGAACCTCGTGCTGCCGAGGATGATGGACATCCGCCAAGCGCTTGAAGTGATCCGTGAAATGACCTGGTGGGTGGTGGCCCTGGCGGTTTTGGCTGAAGGATTGGCGTATTTGGGTTATGGCTACTGCCTGCAAGCTTTGTTGGATCTTAACAATCACCGCTTGAGCATTTTTGACGGGGCAATGATTTCGATGGCATCCTTCAGCATCGGACTGGTGGCAGGGGGCTGGATAGGCTCTGCCGCGGCGACATATCGCTTCGTCAATAAAAGCGGTGCCAGCAAATCCAGCTCTACGATTGCCGGAATTCTGCCTTCGATGCTGGTCAACGCGGCAATTATTTTCGTCTCGGTGGTTGGAATCGCTTTTCTCGCGTTTACCGATCGGATTACGCAAGGGCAACTGCTGCAGTATAGCCTGTTCTTACTGTTCCTGATCATTTTCACTTATGGCTATCTATTGGCGCTGGTTTTTCCAACCGGGACTTACAAACTGGTCAATTGGGCGCTCTGGAACTGGGCGCGGTTTCGCAAAAAACCCTATGATCCAGCCAAAACCAAGGAGAATGTCAATACCATGCTTAAGGCGTGGAAGTCGCTGCGCAAAGGCAGTTGGTTACGCCCGCTTTTGGGCGCTTTCGCTTATATTCTCTTCGATATGACATGCCTCTACCTGGTATTCCTCGCTGCGGGGTATCAAGTTCATTTAGGAGTGCTCTTTGCGGGATACGGAATACCCTTCCTGATTGCCAAGATAGCCTTCATACTGCCGGGCGGTGTGGGAGTGATCGAAGCGACGATGGCAGCCCTTTTTAGCAGCCTTGGGGTGCCCAAGGAGATCAGTATCGTCGCGGTAATTGGCTTCCGCCTGATTTCATTCTGGCTGACAACTTTTATCGGGCTCGCTCTGAGCCCATTCCTGAACCGCAAAAAAGCGCTCGAGCCCGACGAAATCCCAGCCAACTGAGCAATTTTTCTGCTTTCCTTAACCCAAAAACAACCTCAGAAGTATAATCGTTCGACGTCTGATTTATAGAACAAATGATATAATAAAAGGTTGGAGATTAACCAAATTATGCCCACTGACAACCTGCGCGTGGTTGGCGCGCGTGAACACAACCTCAAAAATATTACCGTAGAAATTCCGCGAGATAAGCTGGTGGTGATGACCGGGCTTTCGGGCTCGGGCAAAAGCTCGCTGGCTTTTGACACGATCTTCGCCGAGGGGCAGCGCCGTTACGTGGAGTCGCTTTCCTCGTATGCCCGCCAATACCTGGGGCAAATGGATAAACCCGACGTTGATTCGATCGAGGGGCTCTCCCCCGCGGTCTCAATTGACCAGAAATCGACTTCCAACAATCCACGTTCCACGGTCGGCACGGTCACAGAAGTCTATGATTACTTCCGTTTGCTGTTTGCGCGCGTTGGAATTCCCCATTGCCCGATTTGTGGGCGTCCGCTGCAAAAGCAGTCAGCACAGGAAATCGTCGAAACGATCATGAATTTGCCGGTCGGTTCACGCCTCCTCGTGCTGGCGCCGATGGTGCGGGAACGCAAAGGTACCTATCAAGCCCTGTTCGATGAGATCAGCAAAAGCGGCTTCACTCGCGTGCGGGTGGACGGATTGGTATTCAATCTCGATGAACAAATTGACATCGATCGCTATCAAAAACATACGATTGAAGCCATCGTCGATCGTATTGTGATCAACGCTCCAGAGTCTGAAGACGAACGGCTCAGCATGATTTCCCGCCTGACTGACTCGGTTGAAACAGCGCTGAGATATGGCGAGGGTTATATCACCGTTCACAATCTCAGCGCGAATCCTCCGGAAGATATCCAGTTTTCCGAAAACCTCGCCTGCCCCGAGCATGGCTCCCTGCTGATTGAGATCGAACCGCGTACCTTTTCGTTCAATACCCCCCATGGAGCCTGCCCGGTCTGCCAGGGTCTGGGATCCATGGAAGAGATCAATCCAGACCTGCTGATCCCCAACAAGACCAAAAGCCTGCGCAATGGCGCCATTGCCATGCCCGACTGGTCGCCAAAAGAGAGCGGAGGTTATTCCTGGCAGATGATCGAAGCCCTGGCAAAACACGCTGGCTTCAGCGTGGATAAACCCATCAGCACACTGAACCAGGCGCAAATGGACCTTTTGCTCTACGGAACCAAGGGAGAAGAGATCCGTGTTGAGTACATTGGCCGCAGCGGAAGGCACAGTACCTTTAGCACCCCATTCGAAGGGGTGATCGGCAATTTGATGCGCCGATATAAAGATACAAATTCTGAATGGATCCGAGCCAAGATCGGGTCTTTCATTTCGCTCAAACCTTGCCCTGAGTGTCATGGGAAACGCTTGCGCAAGGAAGCACTTGGCGTAACCGTGGACAACAGGAATATTATTCAAGTCACTGAGTGGCCTATTAACAAGACCCTCGATTGGGTCCATCGCCTGATGGATGGGCAACAAACTCCCCTGAGCAAGCGCGACGTGGTGATTGCTGACCGCATCTTGCGCGAGATCAATGCCCGCCTGGGTTTCATGGTGGACGTTGGGCTGGACTATCTGACGCTCGAACGCTCCGCTACCTCGCTCTCCGGTGGTGAGGCGCAACGCATCCGATTGGCGACTCAGGTGGGCTCCAAACTGATGGGTGTATTGTATGTGCTGGATGAGCCATCGATTGGGCTGCACCCACGCGACAACGGTAAGCTGCTCGAAACGCTCAAGGGTCTACGAGACCTCGGCAACACGGTGCTTGTGGTGGAACACGATGATGAAACCATCCGCTCGGCGGACTGGGTGATCGATCTCGGTCCGGGTGCGGGTGATCAAGGCGGTTACCTGGTGGCAGAAGGCACACCGGAACAAATTGAAGCCTCGCCCGATTCAATCACGGGCGCATACCTGAGCGGGAAAAAATTCGTTCCAATTCCTGCAACCCGCCGCAAAGGTAACGGGCAAAGCCTGCGCATCGTGGGAGCCCAGGAGAACAACCTCAAAAACCTGACGGTAGACATCCCACTTGGCAAGTTCGTCTGCGTGACAGGTGTATCCGGCTCGGGCAAGTCTACCCTCACGGTGGAAATCCTATATAACGCCCTGGCACGCACACTGATGGGCGCACATACCACCGCCGGAAAGCACGAACGCATCGAGGGGAGTGAGTATCTCGACAAGGTCATCAATATTGACCAATCTCCCATCGGCCGCACGCCGCGTTCCAACCCTGCCACCTACACCGGCATGTTCGACATGATCCGCGATTTGTTCGCCAGTTTGCCAGACTCAAAGCTGCGCGGCTATGATAAAGGTCGTTTTTCGTTCAACGTCAAGGGTGGTCGCTGCGAAGCCTGCCATGGAGAAGGTCAGCTCAAGATCGAAATGCAGTTCCTGCCGGATGTTTACGTCCCCTGTGAGGTCTGCCGGGGCAGCCGCTATAACCACGAGACACTGCAGGTACGCTTCAAAGACAAGAGCATCGCGGATGTGCTGAACATGACCGTCGACAGCGCTTTGGAGTATTTTGAAGCTTTTCCGCGCATCAGCCGCAAACTTCAGACGTTGAAAGATGTTGGCTGCGGCTACATCCGCCTCGGGCAGCCCGCTCCCACCCTTTCGGGTGGGGAAGCCCAACGCGTAAAACTCTCCAAGGAACTTTCGCGGGTTGCCACGGGCCAGACCCTTTACGTGCTGGACGAACCCTCCGTTGGGCTGCATGCAGCGGACGTGCACATGCTGATCGAAGTGCTGCAAACCCTGGTGGACGCCGGCAATACGGTCGTGATCATTGAACACAATCTGGACATCATCAAGGTGGCCGATTGGATCATTGACCTCGGTCCGGAAGGCGGCGACCGCGGAGGTGAGGTGCTGGCGGAGGGTACGCCGGAAGATTTATGCCACATCGAAAGAAGTTATACCGGCCAATATCTGCGCAAATACGTCCTCAATCACCATCGCCAGACTTGTAAGTAACCATTTAGTGTGTACAAAATCACCCGGTGATTATGGTAGGATTTACGCCAGAAACCAACACAACAGGAAGTCATTATGTTCAGAACTCGCTTTGCTCCCAGCCCCACTGGCTATATGCACATCGGCAACCTCCGCACCGCCCTCTACGCTTACCTGATCGCTAAAAAGGCGGGGGGCAAATTCATCCTGCGCATCGAAGATACCGACCAGAGCCGCAACGTGCCTGAGGCAGTCTCAGCGATTTATCGCGGTCTTGCCCTGGCTGGCATCAGCTACGATGAAGGTCCTGACAAGGACGGTGGTTATGGTCCTTACGTGCAGAGCGAGCGCTTGCCGATTTACAAAACCTATGCGCAAAAACTGCTCGCGAGTGGTCACGCCTATTACTGCTTCTGCGGTAAAGAAGATAAACCTGCCCTCGAAGCCAGCAATGAACGCGTGGAAGGCTACCGCGATCCCTGCCGCAACCTGACCCCCCAGGAAGTGGAAGCCCGCTTTGCTGAAGGCTTGGTACCGGTGGTGCGCCAGCGTATCCCGCTGGAAGGCATCAGCAGTTTTGATGACCATGTCTACGGGCACATTGCTATCGAGAACAAACAACTCGACGACCAGGTGCTGCTTAAATCCGATGGCTTTCCCACTTACAACTTTGCCAACGTGGTCGATGACCACCTGATGGAAATTTCGCACGTCATCCGCGGACAGGAATATCTTTCCTCCACCCCAAAATATAACCTGCTCTACGAAGCATTTGGCTGGCAGTATCCGGAATACATCCACCTGCCCCACATCATCCGCGAGGATGGTGCCAAGATGAGCAAGCGCAAAGGGGATCCGTCCTTTGAAGACCTGGTGCGGATGGGTTTTCTGCCGCAGGCGATTGTCAATTATGTCGCCCTTCTCGGGTGGAATCCGGGAGACGAGCGCGAATTTTTCCTGATGGAAGACCTGATCGAGGCTTTCGACATGGATCGCATCAATAAAGCCAACGCGGCTTTTTCCATGGATAAGCTGCGCTGGTTGAACGCTGAACACATTCGCTCTCTCAGCCCTGAAGCCTTCCATCAAATCGCCCTGCCGTTTTATCCCGAAGGTTTAAAGGGCTTTGACCTGGCAAAGATCAGCCAGTTGATCCAGATCCGCACTGAAATACTGACAGACATCCCACGACTGGTCGGATTCCTGGTTGAGCTGCCAGAGTACTCGGCGGAACTGTTCGAGAATCAGAAGTCGAAATCGACCCTGGAGTCCTCCCGCGTGATTCTTGAGAAGACCTTACCCCTGTTGGAGAACCTGGAGAACTGGAGCAACGAAGGGTTGTTTGAGGTCTTGAAAGCCTTCGCACAGGAACAGGGCTTCAAGGTGGGGACGGTCATGTGGCCAATCCGCGCCGCCCTCTCCGGGCAGGAAACCTCTCCCGGTGGCGCCACCGAACTGGCAGAATTGCTTGGCAAAGAGGAATCCCTCCGGCGCATCAGGCTTGGGATGAGCAAATTGCAGTAGGTTGATTTCGTCATCACACGCCCCGAGGGAAACGAGGGGCGCGGCTGGCTGCAGTTAATCCTGTTGATCGTGCCATTCTCAATATTATGTTGAACGCCTACGGCGAAAAGCTGTGCCCGGGCAAGAGCCCGGCACAATCATGTCCAAGAGGTGGTCTGCGGTTTTGTCTGGATTATCTCATGATGTTTGGCAAGACGTTACAGGCAGATC
>WOZA01000153.1 GCA_011620505.1 Anaerolineaceae bacterium | reverse complement strand
CTGATTTGAAATTATTCCGATACGATTTACTCGAGAACGCGAACGTCCTGAGCTTGGGGGCCTTTGGCTCCGTCTACAACACTAAACTCGACAGCCTGATCTTCCTTCAGACTCTTGAAACCGTCGCCGATGATGGCGCTATAGTGAACGAAGACATCCTTCTCACCACTCTTGCGGGCAATAAACCCATAACCTTTTTCGCCATTGAACCATTTAACGGTTCCGACTTCTCTTTGTGACATGACTTGATATTCCTCTCTGAAATAACTCGTTAAAATTTTTGTCTTTGGGGTTTACTATCGAGAAAGTGTTGACTTTTCCTACTGCAAACGTCCATGTACGCCGAATATATTACACCTGTTTCTTTTGCGTGTCAATGTTTTTGGATGATTTTTTGTGAGGAGGTCAGCAAGTATTTCCTGTGCCTCGAGCGCATTAAAAATATCTCCTACTCGAGTTTGTTTTTCTTGCCGCCCTCAAACAGCTCAACCAATCCATGCAAGATCAGGATATAGGCAAGCCCTTCATCCAAATTGCCAATAATGGGGAGGTTATCCGGAAAAAGCTCGAAGATACCGAGGGTAGGATTGAGCACATATACCAAACCGACGAGTGCCAAAACAAAGACAAGCCAGCGCGGCCAACCTTTGGATGAAAGCGGTTCGGTCAGACCGCGGGTAAAGGCTGAGCGCAGGTTGTCTGGATTGCGGGGTGCATCGCCAATATCAATAATTTTGGGATCTTTCATGGGGTTTCCTTTAGCTGAAAAATTGGGGGAGAAAATGGCTTGAACTGGTCAGAATCTGTTCGAGAACGCGTTCTGCCTGGTCAAGATCGGTAATGGTTGGGTCAAGCAAGAGGCTCTGAAGAGCTAGCTTGCGATCGCCTTTAACGACGGAATCGATGCACAACTGGCTTGTAACAGTTTCCCGCTGCAGCAATGCTGTGATTCCTTTTGGAAGAGAGCCGATAGATTGGCCATGAATTCCGCTGTGGTTGATAACTGCAGGCACTTCAACGATGGCATCAGCAGGCAAACCCTCGATCAGACCAGCGTTGGGAATATTGACCGCCTCCCAGGCGAGGTTGGCATCGGTGAGGATCGCCTCGATGACCTCAATAGCACCTTCCGAATGCAGAGTGGTGTAATCCTGCGAAGGAGCACCAGCGAGGATATCCTGCTTGAGTTGCTGCCACATAAGGTCGCGGTGCTTGGCAAAGTATGCCCAGTCGTAGAGTGAGATATCAAACTTTTCCCACGGTTTTTCAACGGGATCAGACATCCAGGGCAGGTACTCGCATAGATGTTCATCCCCCGGGATCGGGAAAAGACCAAAGGCGTCAAAAATGCGGCGGGTAAGCGGTTCAAAACTTTGGGGCAATTCCTGCCAGGCCTGGCGGAAGCGCGGATAGAGGTCTTCGTTGGTCTTACGGTCGGTCAGTTCGAGCATCCAGGTGAAGTGATTGAGCCCGGCAGCTTTGATGGCAAAATGCTTAAATCCCTGGGCAGCCATGTGTGCCATGGGCTTATCGTTGCAAGGGTCAGCATGCGTACTTAGAAAGTCATTGGCTCCTGAAAGCTGGTACTGCGGGGCGAGGGCTTTGGCGACCATCGCGTAACCTGCGGCCAGCTGATGGCAGAGCCCCACCACTTTGATTTTTGAATACTTGTGGATCAGGTAGCAGATGCGATGCATGGGGTTGGTAAAGTTGATGAACCAGGCATCGGGGCACTGTTCTTCCATGTCGTGAGCGATGCCCAGGATGGTGTTGACGTTGCGTGCCGCATGCGCGAAGCCGCCAGGTCCACCGTTTTCAGCGTAAGGTTGGCGGATCCCAAGCGGCAGCGTGCGTTCGAAATCTTCTCGCCAAAGCTGCTCGCGGGGCTGCACCTCGACCGCGGAGATGACAAAATCCGCTCCTTTTAGGGCAGTTTTGTGGGATGTGTGACTGGTAATCGTTTTTTGGCAGTTCCAGGCGGAATTGAGCCAATTTGCGAAATCAGTGATGGTGGAAAGCGATTCGGGGTTGGTATCCACCAGGGCAAGCTCAGCAGTTTCGAGCACCTTGCTGCGCAGGAGGGTGATGAGAGTGCTTTGCCCAAAGGAAGAACTGCCTGCGCCCAGGCACACGATTTTGGTCATGGTTGCGGTACCAAGCCGAGTTGCCGCAAGATGCTGGCTGCGGCTTTACGTCCGGCGCCCATCGCCTTGATGACCGTCGCGCCGCCTGTGACGATATCTCCCCCCGCGTAGACGCCCGGGATGGAGGTCTGCAAGGTTTCAGGGTCAACCAGGATATGCCCCCACTTGTCCACGTTCAACCCAGGGGTTGTACGGTGGATGATGGGGTTGGATCCATTTCCGATGGCTACAATGGCAATTTCGAGATTTAGCTCGTATTCCGATCCCTCAAGGGGAACAGGGCGGCGCCGACCGGACGCGTCGGGCTCACCGAGCTCCATTTTTTGCAGGCGAACGCCGGTGAGCCGGCCTTCCTCATTCCCATGGAACTCCAATGGGGCGCTCAGGTAGGCAAAATCGACGCCTTCAGTAATGGCATGCTCGATTTCTTCCTTGCGGCCGGGCATTTCGGCTTGGGTGCGGCGATAGATGATGTAAACTTTGGCTGCTCCGAGACGCAGGGCGACGCGGGCGGAGTCGAGGGCAGTGTTGCCGCCGCCGAAAACGCCCACGGTTTTATTGAGCATGTTGAGGATGGGCGTATCCACGTACGGATATTCGTAAGCCTTCATGAGGTTGACACGCGTCAGAAATTCGTTGGCAGAATAGACGCCAACCAGCGATTCTCCTTCGATACCCAGGAAGTTGGGCAAGCCTGCGCCGGTTCCGATGAACACGGCGTCAAATTTCTCATCGTGCAACAACTCGTCAATAGTGAAAGTAGCGCCGATCAGAGTGTTTGGCACGAACTTGACGCCCGCTTGTGAAAGGGAGTCGACTTCCTGGGCGACGATAGACTTGGGAAGGCGGAATTCCGGAATGCCATAGCGCAAAACACCACCAAAATCGTGGAAGGCTTCAAAAACCGTCACCTGCACACCAGCCCGAGCAAGATCACCAGCACAGCTCAGGCTGGCTGGTCCGGAACCGATCATGGCGGCCTTGAAAGCGGTCCGGTTTGGAGATGGCTGAGTTTGAGGCTCAGTGGCAGCAAGCGCATCTGAGACATAGCGTTCGAGCGCGCCGACGGCGATTGGTTTGCCTTTACGGTTAAGGATGCAGGCACCCTCGCATTGCTCCGCTTGCGGGCAGACGCGACCACAGACGCGCGGCAGCGCGTTATCAGTCTTGATCAGTCGACCAGCGCCAACCGGATCACCGGCTTTGATGAGCTGGATGAATTGAGGAATTTTGACTGAAACCGGGCACCCGTCTACGCAAAGGGGTTTACGGCACTGGAGGCATCTCTCAGCTTCCAGGAGGGCTTGCTCGGGAGTGAAACCCAGCGCGACTTCCTGAAAGTTGTGGATGCGTTCATGCGCTGGCAGTTCGGGCATTACCTGGCGCGCTTTGCCAGATTGAGGTGCCTGCTCTTCGAGCAACTCAATTTCAATTTCAGCAACCTGGTTGTCGAGGCGACAGTCTTCAGGGTCGTCGTAGGTGCGATTGCGGTGAATGACCATGTCGAAATCCACCAGGTGGCCATCGAATTCCGGACCGTCGACACAGGTAAATTTGATCTTGTCACCCACCTGCACCCGGCAGCCGCCGCACATGCCAGTGCCATCGACCATGATCGTGTTGAGACTGACGGTGGTTGGGATCCCATAAGGGCGAGTTAGGTCTGCGACAGCACGCATCATGAAAAGCGGTCCAATTGCAAGAATGTAATCGAATCGTTCTCCAGCCTCAAGCAGCATGCGCAGCTGGTCGGTGACAAACCCATGCAGCCCGTAAGAACCATCGTCGGTGGTGAGCAGAAGACGGTCACTGACCTGTTCAAGTTCCGATTTGAGGATGATGAGGTCCTTACTACGGGCACCAACAATCGATGTGACATGGTTGCCAGCCAGTTTGAGCGCTTTGGCGACCGGATAAGCAACCGCTGCGCCGACACCACCGCCAATCACAGCCACTTTGCCGAAATTCTTGACCTCGGAAGGATTGCCAAGGGGACCCAGAACATCATGGATGATCTCTCCCGGCTGGAGAGCCTCGAGCATCATGGTACTTTTGCCGACCGTCTGAACGATCAGGGTGATGGTGCCTTCGCCAGAATCGTGATCAACAATCGTCATAGGCACACGTTCGCCGCCATCACCGAGGCGCAATATGACGAATTGGCCAGCTTTGGCTTTACGGGCAATGTATGGGGAATAAACGACATACTGATTGATCTTCTCTGCAAGAAGTTTTTTTTGAAGAATCGTATTCAATTCATGCATAAAGGTCGCCTGGGGAGATTTGATATTGGATTGGCATCTGGCTGGAAATCAATCGATTACTTTCAGACACCAGTAAAGAGCTTCGGTCTTTTCGGGGTTAAATTTTAGAACAAGACAGTAGCGCCCTGGCATTAGTTCTTGCGCAGGCTCCAATACACTCATATTGTTTTCCGCTGGAGTAGCTGAGTATGGGATGGCTTCGCCCTTCTCGTTTATCAACTGCAGCTTATCGAGAGCAACGAAGAGAGCGTTGATCACGACGGAAGGTTTTTTATTGGCCAGCTGTGGGATGCCTTCTTCGGTTTCGGGGAGGGTGTAAAAGAGCTCCATCTCGGCGTATTGACCTCCGTTAAGGGCAAAAACGCCTTCAGAAGGTGGTTGCGTCACAAGGACCGGCGTCGGACGGGAGAGGAAAGGTATCTCAACGTTTAAGAGTGTGGTGCCAATCAGGATCCCGATGATGATGAAAACAGTCAAAGTCAAGCCATAAAGCAAAATGTCCAGCCAGGGTCGGCGTGTGGCAGGCGCAGCAACTGGCTGCGGTGCGGCAACCGGTTGGGGGCTGACGGCAACAGGCTGTGGTTGAGGCGCAGGGCGATCTGCCTGGGCAGAGGCAGCGACGTTTGCTGCAGCCTGTGAGGGGGTCTTAAAAACGCCAATGGGCTTGGTGTAATCCGAAAGCTTCTCACCTGGTTTGGGCGGGATGTATTTTTTGCGTTCAATGAAAGCCAGCCCACGTTGGGCTGGGCGGTTGGCAGGATCAATCTCGAGGGCTTTTTTGAGGAAAATAGTCTGCTTTTCTTCATCTTCAATAATGGCAGCGAGCCAAACCCAAACATTAGCGTTTTCGGGCTCCTCAACAATCGCATCCTTGAGATGCACCAGGGCTTGTTCCATCATGCCTGATTTTGCCGCGTCGATACCTTGTTGAAGTGATGAAGTCATGTCGGGTTCTCCAGTCAGACTTAAAGATTGCACATTTTATACCAGATTAAGTTTACCACAGGGAGCTTTTTACTGGAAGATTATAATAGCCCCTCAGAAATGGAGAATGCATGCTGATTGGATTAATGACCGATACTCACAACAATCGACCCGGTGTGCGTTATACCCTCGGTATTTTCAGAGCACTGGGCATCAAAGTCATCTTGCACGCGGGCGATTTGATTTCGGCCGAGCTTTTGGAAGAATTCAAAGATTTTTCTTTGTTTTTATCTTTTGGGAATGGCGATGATCCATTCTACATTTCTACGAAAGCTGAGAGGTTATCGGATAGGTTTGAATGCCAGGAAATGCTTGATTTGAACCTGGCTGGCAAGCGCATCTTTATGATCCACGGTGATCAAAGGACAGAGTTGGAAAAACGGATCACGAGCGGCAGCTATGATTACGTCATCCATGGGCACTCGCACCGCTTTCGGGATGAAAAGGTTGGATCCACCCGTGTGATCAATCCGGGCGCATTGGGGGGGAAGTTTGTGGGGGAGAGGTCTTTTGCGACGCTGGACCTTATAAAGGATGAGTTGCAGCGATATTTTGTGCCATAAGAATATGCTGTCAGGCAGTTTTGGTTTATTCTAACGGGAGGGTGTTTTATGTGAATTTTAGAGTGGAAAAT
>WOZA01000149.1 GCA_011620505.1 Anaerolineaceae bacterium | reverse complement strand
AAGCCTGGGAAAAGGAATGGGACCGCTGCGATGTCGTGGTCGAAGGCGATGACGAGGCTCAGCTCGCCCTGCGCTTCAGCATCTATCACCTCCTGATTGCCGCGCCCCGCCACGATGAGCGCGTCAACATTGGCGCCAAGACCCTCAGCGGCTACGGCTACCATGGGCACTCTTTTTGGGACACCGAAATTTTCATGCTGCCTTTCTTCACCTTCACACGCCCCGAAATCGCCAGGAACCTGCTCTCGTACCGCTATCATAATTTACCGGGAGCACGCGAAAAAGCCTGGGAGGGCGGCTTTCAAGGCGCGCAATTCCCCTGGGAGAGCGCCGGGGATGGCCGCGAGGTGACCCCCACCTGGGTACCGAACCATGCGGACCGCAAAAGCCTCATCCGAATCTGGACCGGCGACATCGAGATTCATATCTCCTCAGATATTGCTTTTGCCATCATCCAATACTGGCGGCTGAGCCAGGATGATGCCTTCATGGAAGAACGCGGTGCTGAAGTAATCCTTGACAGTGCAAAATTCTGGGCTTCACGCCTGGAGTGGGACCCGCAAACAGAGCAATATCACCTCAGCGATGTGATCGGTCCGGACGAATACCACGAGCATGTCGATGACAACGCCTACACCAACTACCTAACACGCTGGCACATGCATACTGCTGTGGCTGTTGCCGAGTGGCTCAAAAGTTACAATGCCCAGGCAGCCAGTGACCTGTTTACGCGCTTGTCGATCGACGAACAAACCTTTGCCAACTGGGCAACCATGGCAGACCAAATCTTCTGCCCGCAGGGGAGCGGCGGCGGGCTCATCGAGCAGTTCGCCGGGTACTTCGAACGCACCGATGTCCTCGCCAGCGATTTTGACCCCCGCTCCGAATCTGTCCAATCCATTTTGGGAATCGAAGGCGCCAACGCCGTCCAGGTGTTGAAGCAGCCCGATGTGATGATGCTGATGTACCTGCTGCCCGAATTGTTCACCCCCGAGATCATCCAGGCAAATTACAACTATTACACCCCCCGCACCGACCTGACCTTTGGCTCGTCGCTGGGTCCTTCCATCCAGGCCATCTTGGCGACTCGCGTGGGCAGCCAGGAAGATGCCTATGAAAACTTCATACGCGCCGCTCGTGCCGATCTCGAGGATGTGCGAGGTAACGCCCGGGACGGCATCCACGGCGCATCGGCGGGCGGGTTGTGGCAGGCAGTAGTGTTCGGTTTCGGCGGACTGCACATCGAGGACGACCGCTGGTACCTCCAACCGCATTTGCCGGCGCATTGGAAGCGCCTTCAGTTCAAATTTATGTGGCGCGGCGAAGAGCAAGTGGTCGATATTCGGGCTGAGGAGGAAAAACTGTGATAATAAAGGCTTTTTTGTTTGATCTCGATGGCGTGTTGACCGATACGTCTGAACTGCATTTCCTGGCATGGAAACGACTGGCCGAGGAAGAGGGTATCCTTTTCACGCGGGAGGATAACGAAGCTCTGCGCGGTGTATCCCGGCGCGAATCACTGAACTTGCTTCTGAAGGGCAGACAGGTAAGCGAAGAGCAAGCCTACGAGATGATGGAACGCAAGAACGGCTACTATGTGGAGCTGGTGCGCCAAATGACGCCCGCCAACCTGCTGCCTGGAGCTCGGGAGATGATCGAAGAGATCAGGCATCTGGGGCTGAAGCAGGCTATCGTCAGCAGCAGCAAAAATGCCTGGCTGGTGCTGGAGCGCCTGCAGATCGGGGAATTGTTTGACGCCGTCATCGATGGCAACGCCAGGGCGCGCTCAAAACCCCATCCGGATTTGTTTATCCTTGCGGCGCAGGCTGTGGGCGTGCCGCTGCAAAACTGCCTGGTGGTGGAAGATGCTCAGGCAGGCGTCGAAGCCGCCCACGCCGCCGGCATGAAAGCACTTGGTCTGGGACCGCGAGAGCGGGTGGGCGCTGCGGAGCTTGTATTCCCCTCTCTTGAATCCCATACCGCCCGCGAGGTGCTCGCGTTTTTTGAGAAGTTGTAGCCATCTTTTCGAAGGTCAGTCTGCCCTCTTGCCCGGCTATCAGCCAGGGACGACGACGCGCAGAAACTCCTCAATCCTGATTTTGATTGCATCGCTCAGGCTCGCGTCTGCTCCAACTGCTCATTATGGCTGCCCGTAGATGATGCCGGATCACGGGAGTCCCAATTCCAACTCACCTTTATCCCAGGAAAGATCGGGCGCTACTGTGCAATGGACTGGTCGCATCATATTTACGACCCTCTTTGAAAAAATCAAAAACGGCGTTCGTTTACTTGTGTGAAATATCATATCCCCACTCTGCCATCGCTGACGATATTGGCCGCCACAACACGCTGGACAAACTGATGGGGCACGTCTTGGTCCACAGCCCCTGATCGAACCCCGCTCTGCGCTTCACAACTGGCCGCATCAGCTCAGAAATGCTCCAAAAAGCCGGTCGAATCGGCGGCTCGGTCCTCGTTTCGCTCACTTCGCCCAACCTTTTCACGATTCAGCTGGCCGATGAATGGGGCATGACCCCCATCGACTATGCCCGACCCGAAAGATTCTACATTTACACCCACCCAGAGCGCATCATCGCATCGGCATAACTGCAGGGTTCCTTTGGCTGGTTTAGGGAAAACTCCGCCAGCTTAAAAAATAAGGGCCAGTCTTTGACCGGTCCTTATTTTACTTAAGTAGGTGTTTAGTTGAGCTTGAGAGGCGTGGTCAGGCAGGTTTCACTTTCAGCGAAAGTTGAAATTGGCGCCGTAGCAAGCTTGCCTTGATAAGCCACCTGGATGTTGGCGGTGATGTCTCTCGGCAGCCAGACACCAATGAAACCATTATCCATGGTCTCCAGGTCTTCATCCAAAATCACATCTCCATTTTCACTCGTGATGGTGGTGTGCACAACCACATTTACCAACTCACCCCTGCATGAACTGAGGCTGTGAAAACCGCATGGATGGGTCGAATTCTCATAGGGAGCGAAGGAAAGGTAAAAACTGTCCGCAGGCAGATCCAGCTCCACAGTGGTTGAATCATCCTTGAGGGTCAGTTTTTCGCCGTTGATTGAGGATACCAGTTCGCTGGGTTCTGTAATACTGCTATCGAGCTGTTTCACGATCGCCTTGACATCGAGCCCGGATAGGTTGTATTTCTCTAAAAACGCTGCCTGCGCTTTCTTCGTGCCGGTCAGGCTGAGACCTACAATCACCGCGATGACGAGTGTGATTATGAGCAATACAGCAATGGGTTTATTTTTTTTCATAGACAATACTCCTTGTCGACTGAATCATTTCAGTCTGGTTGGCAATGATAAACTACTTCTTGCCTGGATTACAAGGTTTTATACAACTTGACTTGGATTTACCCCCTCTTACTACTTACGAACCGAGGGAATGGGAATGACGAAACCCCCTCTAACAACCAACGCCAGTTTCATCGTCCTCTTTCTCAGAGGGGGTCGGCTTAATGCAGTCAAACTCGTGAACGTGGGAAATAAACAACCTCGCCATGCGGGCAGTTGTGCTTTCTGGAGGTTTGACCCTGCTTATTTGAAATTAAACGGCAAATTGACTTTGTTCTGACCCCTCCAGGGGGAGAGATGGCGGAATATAGAATCTTAAAATGTAGCCTTGATTTCTTTTTTTCTGCAGCTATTAACACACTATAATTAGCTGAAAGTTAGTGGAAGGAGAATCCCGATGGACTACAAGAAATATCGCGTGCCTGGCGAAGGCAAGATAAGTCTGAAGAATTACGACCCCAACGACTCGAGCGAGTTTGATGGTAAGAAAAAAGCCGGAGAGGAAGCTCTGATCAATGTCAACAAGGATATTGAGGCTTTGCAGGAGCAGATGTATGCCGAAGGCAAGCGGCGCCTGATCGTGTTGGTGCAGGCTATGGATACAGCCGGCAAGGACGGAGTCATTCGCTATGTCTTTGAGAGGGTCAATCCATCCGGTGTGCGTGTGGCGGCATTCAAAACCCCCTCCGCCATCGAGCTTTCGCACGATTATCTCTGGCGGGTCCACGCGCAGACTCCCGCCAAGGGTGAGATTGTAATCTTCAACCGTTCCCATTACGAAGACGTGCTGGTGGTGCGGGTGCATAGCCTGGTGCCCAAGGAAGTCTGGTCGAAGCGCTTTGATCACATCAATAACTTTGAAAAAATGCTGGTGGATGAGGGCACTACGATCCTGAAATTCTTCCTGCACATTGACCTGCAAGAACAAGCAGAACGCTTCCTTGCACGGGTGGAAGACCCCACCAAGCAGTGGAAGTTCAAGCCCGGGGATCTTGAAGAGCGTGAACTGTGGCCCCGATACATGGAGGCGTACGAGGACGTGCTCAACAAAACCAGCACAGAATATGCCCCCTGGTACATTATCCCCAGCAATAAAAAGTGGTATCGTAATTTGCTGATTGCCAATATCCTGCGTGACACGCTCAGGGGGTTTGAGATGAGCTATCCTGAACCACCGGCTGACCTTGAGGGTTATCACAAGAAATTGCTTGAAATAACCCTCTCCAAAGAGGGATAGTGTTTACTGACGAGGTAGGGACTGCCCCAGACGCGGTTCTAATAGGTCGATTGCAGCGCGAGTACATCCTGCCGGCTGCTGCGCCGGCACGCCTGGATGGGCTCGGAGGCAATCTGGCATACGCCGCGGCGGCTTTTGCCTCGTGGGGTGGGCAGGCTGGGTTGGTGTCGCGAGTCAATGCCGATTTTCCGTTGGACCGGCTGGCACGCCTGAAAGAGCTTGGTTTTAAGCTGGAGGGCATCCGCCCAGTCACCGAACCGCTGGATTCGCGTTTTTTCGTGGCTTATGGCGAAGGGAACAAACCCAACTACGAGAATCCGATCACGCATTTTGCGGAACGCCAACTGCCATTCCCGCCAGAACTGTTTGGATATCAACCCCGTCAAAAATACTGCAGCAAGACGGACTACCTGAGTGATTCATTCCGGGTCACAGATATGCCGCGACCTTTCCTGGAAGCGAAATTTGCCCACATCTGTCCAATTGATTTTATTTCACATAAGATCCTGCCTTCTGTACTGAAAGGAGGCATGATCCAGACGCTGACCATGCGCGCCTGTACCTGCTATATGGATCCGATCTTCTGGGAGGATATTCGAGGGTTGATAACCGACCTAACGGTCTTCATGATGACCGATGTCCAGGCATTAAAACTTTTCCAGGGACGAAGCGTGGACTTATGGGAAATTGCGGAGCATTTGGCGGGATATGGACCAGAAGTGGTATTGATGCAGACGGGGGATGGTACTACACGCCTGTATGATCGCCTGGGCCAAAAACGCTGGATTTTACCCGCTTATCGAGCGCGCGTCATTGATCCAACCGGCATGCTGGATGCCTTTGACGGCGGTTTTTTGGCGGGCTTTCAACAAACGCATGAACCACTTGAGGCAGCACTTTACGGCAATATCAGTGCTGCGATCGCGGGCGAGGGGAGCGGACCGTATTTTTTGCTGGAGTGTTTGCCAGGGCTGAAAGAAATGCGCACGCAGGTGCTGCGCCAGCAGATCATTGCGGCATAGTTGGCGTGGAAAGGCTTTGGGGCACAAGCCTGACTTCGTAGAGGCTTGGCCAGTTTTTTCCGGTCAGATAGAGTTTGTCGTTAAGATGGTCGTAAGCGATGCCGTTGAGAACTTCGCCCTGCACAGCTTGGTTCTGCTCGGGGCGCAACCCGGTAAGGTCAATCAAACTTACGACGGTACCGTCATCCGGATTGACAGCAACAATTGTGTCGGTGAGGTAGATGTTGGCAAAGATTAAGCCATTGATGAATTCCAGCTCGTTAAGATAATCCACCGACTGACCCTGGTAGCTTACGTTAACCTGCCGCACGACCTGCATTGTCCCTGGGTCCAGCCAGTAGAGGGTGTTGGTGCCGTCAGAGAGAATCAGAGCTGAGCCATCTGCCGTGAGCCCCCAACCTTCGGTTTGATAATTGAAAGTGCGAAGCAGCTCAAGGGTACTGGCATCATAAACGAAACCCGTGTTCTCGCGCCAGGTTAGCTGGTAAAGCTTACCTTGGAGCAGCGCAAGACCTTCAGCAAAAAAACTGGCATCCAGATCGGTTTCTGCCTGCACAGTACCGGTGGCGGGGTCAACCTTGCGCAGCGAAGACTGACCGTAAAGCCCGCAGCTCTCATAGAAAATGCCATTATCGATCAGCAAACCCTGGGTATAGCAAGCGGAGTCGTGGGGCAAGGTGGCAAGGATTTCATAGCTGAGCTTTTGTGCAAGCGGATCGGGTATAGCCGGCGTTATCCCGGCTGAAGGTCCCTTGGGACGCAAAACGTAGTAAATCACCCCGCCTATCAGGATAGCAATAAAAACGATCAATAAGGATATAGGTTTGAAACCAATTTTTTTATTCATCGCAATAATTGTAGTCCAGTTCAGGAAGGGATGACTTTTGACTTGCGCTAAAAATTGCTGGAAAGCACTCCAGCAATGATAGAATCTAACAAATAAGAAAAGGAGTCGCTATGTTTGATTCACTCGAACGGTTTTTACGGTATGTCAAAATTGATACCCAATCGGCAATGGATGCCGAGAGCTACCCCAGTACTTCCAAACAATTGGATCTCGCCAGGCTACTGGTAGAAGAGCTGACTGCCTTGGGCATGGATGAGGTCAAGTTGGACCAATATGGCTACGTCACAGCGACGCTGCCAGCCAATATTGAGACTTCAGCGCCGGTGGTCGGCTTTTTGGCGCATATGGATACCAGCCCGGCAGCTTCAGGGGCGAATGTGAAACCCCGCCTGGTCGAAAACTATGATGGTCAGGACATTGTGCTGAATGCTGAGAAGAACATCCTGCTTTCACCGCGCGATTTTCCGAAATTACTGGATCTCAAAGGTCAACGACTTGTGGTTACAGACGGCACAACCCTGCTCGGGGCGGACGACAAAGCCGGCATCGCAGCCATTATCGGCGCCATGGCATACCTGATCGCCCATCCGGAAGTGCCGCATGGTAAGCTGCGGGTTGGGTTCACTCCCGATGAAGAAGTTGGCGAAGGTGTCAAATTCTTTGATGTACCGGCTTTTGGAGCGGATTTTGCTTATACCGTTGATGGCGGAAAGATTGGAGAATTCTCCTACGAAACCTTTAATGCAGCATCAGCGAAAATCAAAATAAATGGGCGCAGCGTCCATCCTGGCACTGCCAAGGGGCAACTGAAGAGCGCAATCCAGGTGGCGATCGATTTCCATAATCTGCTGCCGGTGTTTGACCGTGCCGAGCATACCGAAGGTCGGGAAGGCTTTATTCACCTGGCTGAGATGGCAGGCGAGGCTGAAAGTGCTCATCTTTATTATATTATCCGGGATCACGACGAGGCAGCATTCGCGCGGCGCAAGCGGGAAGTCCAGCGGGTGGCTGACTTCATCAACGAGCGTTATGGTGCGGGCACGCTCGAGCTTGAGATCCGCGATCAATATTTCAACATGCGCAAGATGATCGAAGCCAGGCCTGAGATTATCGAAATCGCGCGCAAGGCTTACCGCGCGGCTGGCTTAGAACCTGTGGAAGAGGCGGTTCGCGGGGGGACGGACGGCAGCCGGCTCTCCTATATGGGTCTTCCCACGCCGAATATCTTCACTGGCGGTCATAATGGTCATGGACGGTTTGAGTACCTTTCGGTTGAGGCCCTTGAAAAAGCGACCGAAGTAGTGGTGAACATCAGTAAGCTGGTGGGTGAGCTAAAGTAAGGCGCAGAACTATCCCTTCTGGTTTAGGTTGAGTGGGTGATCCGTCATGCACCCACTTTTTTGTTAAGGTGGCTGTTTAGGGGTGTTTGGAATTATTAACGTTTGGCAAAAAACGCGAAAACTTTCAAAAAGTACTTGACGTGACGTACTACGTCTGATATAGTAATTACAACGACAGACGTAATACTATTAAAGAGCAGAAAAGTCATGATTAGCAGCGATGTCATCCGAGGATATACCGATACAATCATCTTGTCTTTATTGCGCAATCAACCTGGCTATGGCTATGAGATCTCGCGGCAAATCAGCGCGATAACTGAGCAGAAGTTCGTGATGCGCGAGACCACGCTCTACTCTACCTTTAACCGCCTCGAGCACAACGGATACCTGCGCTCGTTCTATGGCACCGAAAGCAACGGAAAACGCCGTACTTACTATGAGATTACCCCCGAAGGAAGAGCTTATCTTAAGGAAAAGATAGCTGAATGGGAATTAACCAAAGAAATAATCGAGAAGATCATTCGCTAAGAAAGGGAAAAATGGACGCAATCAAATCTTATCTGGAAAACATGTTTTTACATCTGCCCAAGACTAATGAGGTTCTGCGGGCAAAGGAAGAATTGGCTCAAATGATGGAAGACAAATACAACCAACTGAGGAGCGAAGGACGCACGGAGAATGAGGCAGTTGGGCAGGTAATTTCTGAATTTGGCAATCTCGAGGAACTCGCCGAAACCCTGGGTATCCCGCAGGAAGTCAAGGATCTCGAGAGCGAGACGCAACACATCACTATGACAGACAGTGAAGTTGAACGGTACTTACAGGTTTCAAAAGAAACCAGCAAGCAGGTCGCATCGGGCGTGGCAATTATCCTGTTGGGCGTTGCCATTCTCATCTTCCTGAATGCCCTGGCAGAACGTGGCGTCTTGGCGGAAAACATTGCCCAGGCTATGGGCGTCGGCGGATTGCTTTTGCTAATTGCCCTGGCGGTCTACATCTTCATCATGGCTGGGATGAAGGGGGAAAAGTACGAACAGCTTGAGACGACTCCCGTGAAGATTGACCCATACCTTCACGACCGCATCGCCCAGATGAAGGAGGGCTATCGCCCTGGCTTCGCCCGCAGGATTGCAGGAGGTGTCGCAATCATTTTGTTGAGCGTGGTCGCGCTGGTGACTGTCGCAATTTTGGAGGTTGGCGGAGATTTTACATTAATGCTGCTTGTAGCCGGGCTATTGGTGGCAGTGGCTCTGGCTGTCGGGCTCTTTATTACTTCTAGTTCACAGATGGAGGCTTATGACAAGCTTCTCAATGAGGGTGATTACACTCTGCAGCACAAATCAGGAAACAGTTTTGCAGAAAAAATCAGTAGCCCATACTGGATGCTGGTGGTGGCAATTTACCTCACCTGGAGCTTCATCAGCGATGCATGGGGAATTAGTTGGATTATCTGGCCGATCGCAGGGGTCCTGTTTGGTTTGATTGCTGCAATATCCGGGTCGTTTGGTAGACAGTAAGTCAGATATCATAAAAAACCGGGAGAGTTCAATATCTCCCGGTCTTTTTGTTTGTTAAGAGCCTCAACAGCAGTCTTCGCCGCAATCGGAGGAACAACTCTCGCAGTCACCGTATTGCAGGTGACCAGCGGCTTTTTCTTCTTCAGTAGCTGGGCGGACAGCCAACACGGTCACTTTGAAGTGCAGATCCTTACCGGCCATCGGGTGATTGAGATCAAGTTCCACGTCGTCTTCTGATATGGCAGTAGCAACGCCCTGGAAGATGTGCCCGGCTGCGTCGCGCAGGCGCATAGCTTCACCGAGGCGGATCTCAAAATCAGGGGGGAAGGATTCCCGGCTGACAGTGATGATAGAATCGGGATCAAACTCGCCGTAAGCATCCTTTGCTTTGGCAATAACTTCAAGCGTGTCGCCAACTTTTGCTCCAGTCAGAGGTTGTTCAAGCCCGGGGATGATGTTGCCGTGACCATGCAGGTACTCAAGCATTTCGGATTCAATTTCTTCGCCGTCCACATTAAGATTGTAAGCAATCTGAACGACGTGATCGTTTTGAATAGTATCCAGTGTTTGTTCTTCCATTTTTCTCCATTTTCCATGCGGGGTAGTCCTCCCGCGCAGCATGATTATAACAGACTGCAAATGGAGAATAGACCCAAGCACTTGGCAAATCATTTTTCTAATAAAACATTTATCAAAAGGGTTCTATACAGGCCTTTGACAGGTTAGGTCAGTTGGGGCTAAAATGCAGCTTAATGAAAAAAGTTATCAATAAGGTCGAGATGAGTTGGCAGAATGTTTTATCAGAAAATGGATATCGTGTGTCGGGACCGCGCAGATATGTGATGCAGTTGCTTGAAAGCAATGCTCAACCAATGACCCCGTTGGAAATCTACCAGGCTTTGTCGGAATCCGGGCGCCCTTTGGGAATTGTCAGTGTTTACCGGGCCCTAGAGCTGCTGGCGGAGCTTGGGTTGGTCTGTATGGTCTATAATCCGGACGGCAGTGCTGGATACGTGGCGGGTGCGGGCGGTCATCACCACCATATCGTGTGCCAGAATTGTCATCGGGCGATCGCTTTTGCTGGTTCTGAAGACCTGAGCAGCCTAATCCAGAGGGTTGAGAAAGAGACAAAATTCCATGTGAGTGACCATCTTTTGCAGTTATATGGAATTTGCCCCGATTGCCAAAAGGCTTTGGCGGATGCAGTGGAGGAAAATTGAAGAAGATTTTGTTGCTTAGCGCAATTCTGGCGCTTGTCCTAACCGGGTGCGCCAGTCCGAAGCCCCAAGACGTCCCCGATAAGTTGACCATCAGCGTCAGTATTTTGCCCCAACAGTGGTTTGTGGATCAAATTGGTGGGGATCGAGTCAGGACCCAGGCGATGGTAGGCAGCGGCCACGACCCGCACACCTATGAACCCAGTCCACAGCAGATGACCAATTTAGCTGACTCCGAGCTCTATTTCACCATCGGCGTCGAGTTTGAATCCGTTTGGCTGAGTCGCTTTGAGTCCGCAAACCCTAACCTGAAGATCGTGGATTCCGCAGCCGGGATCGAACGTATTCCAGCGCTTAATGCAAGCAATAATGCGGAAGGTACGGTTGAAGAGGGCACTAATACTGGCACTGAGACCGATCCGCATACCTGGTTTTCCCCTTCCCGCATGAAGCAGATGTCTCAGACAATGGCTGAGGCCATGCAGGAAGCCGATCCGCAAAACGCAGATTATTACCAATCCAACCTTGAAACTTTGCTTGTCAGAATCGATGCGGTTGACGCTGAGGTCAGAAATCAATTGGAAGGTTCCAAGCGGGATCATTTTATGGTGGTGCACCCTGCCTGGGGGTACGTGGCGGAGGATTACGGGCTGCATATGCTGGCAGTCGAAATCGGCGGAAACGAACCGGCTCCTGAGACGCTTTCGGAGATTATCACTCTAGCCAAAGAATATGAGATAAACACCCTGGTGGTCGAAAAGGGCAGCAATGTCAGGCTCGCCAAATCGATCACCGAGCAAGCTGGGATCCAGTATGTTGTGGAATGGGATCCGATGGCTTATGACTGGCCGGCAACGATGCTGATGATTGCCGAGACCCTACACCAGGCATTGAATTAGGAGAAACGTTGACAGGGCAAGCAGTAATTGAACTTGAGGATGTTTGGGCTGGCTACGAGAGTGACCGCGTGTTGGAAGCGGTTAACTTTAGGATGGAAGCAGGGGATTATGTGGGGTTGATTGGACCCAATGGCGGTGGAAAGACCACGCTGGTCAAAGTCATTCTGGGGCTGATTAAACCGGAACGCGGTTCAGTGCGGGTGATGGGCGTCAGCCCGGAAAAAGGGCGTCAGTTTATTGGCTATGTGCCTCAAATCCAGCAGGATGACAAGGCGTTTCCGATCAAAGTTTGGGATGTGGTGAGTATGGGAAGATTGAAGCCTGACCTCCTGCATAACCTGTCGTTAAAAGACGCTGACAAAAAAATCGTTGAACGTTCCCTGAGGCAAATGGACATCCTGGACCTGGCAAAACGATCGATCAATGAACTTTCAGGTGGGCAGCGGCAGCGAGTCACAATCGCGCGGGCACTGGCAACGGAGCCGAAAATCCTGCTGCTGGATGAGCCAACTTCAAGCGTGGATTCCCGCTCCAGCTCGCAGTTGTATGATTTGTTAGCGGACCTTAACCAGAGCATTTCGATCCTGTTGATTTCACACGATTTGACTGCGATTTCCACCTATGTCAAAACGATTGGCTGCGTCAACCGGCGCCTGGTTTATAACGGACAGAAAGAAATCACCGGCGAAATGTTGAGCAGTGCCTATGAATGCCCGGTGGACCTGGTGGCACACGGTCTGCCCCACCGGGTTTTACCACATCATCACGAAGAAGATGACCATGATTGACTCGATCCAAAACATGTTTGCCTATGACTTCATGCGCAACGCGCTTTATGCCAGCCTGCTGGTGGGTATCGCTTGCGGTTTGATCGGCACGCTGGTCGTGCTGAACCGCATAGTCTTTCTGGGGGGCGGAATTGCGCACGCGGCGTATGGGGGGATTGGGCTTGCATACTATTTTGGGCAAGACCCGATGCTGGGCGCGATCCTTTTCAGCATCATCTCTGCGCTTGGGATGGGGGCGGTGCACCTGCGCACTAAAGCCCGCTCAGACACTCTGATCGGAGTCATGTGGTCGATCGGCATGGCAATAGGGATCATTTTTGTCAGTCTAACGCCGGGTTTCAAGGCAGATTTGATGAGTTATCTGTTTGGAAGCCTTCTGGCGGTATCAAGCGGCGATTTGCAGGTGATGGCGCTGGTGGCACTGCTGGTCATCGTTTTAGTAGGCTTCTTTTTCCGGAGCTTGCAGGCAATTTCTTTTGACGAAACCTTCTCTACGGTACGCAACCTGCCAGTGACGGGGCTCTACCTGATGATGTTGGTCATGATTGGGCTGACCGTAGTGGTGGCGATGCGCGTTGTGGGCTTAATCATGGTGATTGCGATGCTCACTATTCCCCCGGCTACTGCCAATCTGTTTCTGAAAGATATGAAGGGCATGATGCTGCTCTCCATAGGGCTGAGCTGGTTATTTTCCTCCGTTGGTTTGGTCGTGTCTTTTGCTCTTAATCTTCAGGCTGGTTCTGTCATCATCCTCGTGGCAGCACTAAGTTATCTGGCAGCCGCCGGGATTAAAAAATTGGCAGTTCATCCTCAAGCATAATTTTTGCGGCTTGTGAATAACACCCGCTAACAGAACTTTCTCCATGTTAACGTGTTTTTAAGATTTGAAGGTAAAATTTAGAAAAGACATGGGACTAAAGGCTTTTTTGGAGGATTCTGCGGCAATCAAAACCGGCTTGTGGCTTGGTAAGCATTTCAAGCTGACAGGGTTGAATCACCTTGCGGATTTGATCAGCTCGGTGTTGGCATCCCGCCGCAATAGCTCGATGTTTCGCAATATTCGGGCAAACCAGTGGGTGGTCTCCGGGGAAAAGTTGAGCATGTCTCAACTGGAGCAGTATACTCGCGAAACCATTCGAAACGTCGTGGTTTCTTTGGCTGAATATTTCTACTATTATCAACATCCTGAAGAAGGCAAAAAAAAGATCGTCCTCTCACCCACAGCAGAGGAAACTATGCGGGATATCGTCGATCGGAAAGTGCCAACCCTTTTGCTGGGTCCTCACTTGGGAAATTATGACCTGTTTGGAATGTCGATAAGCTGGCTGGGGATAAAACCGTACGTGCTTTCCTACCCCAACCCTAATAATGCCTACAAAGCCCAAAACAGCATGCGCGAAGCCCTTGGAATGAGCATGAACCCGATTTCTTTCTCGACCTTTCGCGAGGCAAAAAAAGCGCTCAAAGCGGGATATAGCGTGGTAACCGGGATTGACCGACCGCTGCCGGAGGGAGAAGAAGCCAAGTATCGCCCACACTTTTTTGGGCGTGAGGCCGCCCTGCCGGTTTTTTATGGTCGCCTGGCGCTTGAGACCAATGCTGTAGTCCGAGTGGCATGTGGAATACGCAGTGAGGACGGTCATTATTTTGTTGATGCAACCGATCCCATCCCGATGGAAAAAAGGAATGATCTGGTAGAAGAGAATGTCTTTAACGCTGAGAGCGTATTGCGCCCAACCGAGAAATTCATTCGTAAAGCTCAGTCCCAGTGGTGCATGCTGCAACCTGTCTGGCCTGAAGTTCTTCCAGTTATTAATCAAATTATGTGAGAGGTGAGTATGGCAAAGAAAATTCGCACAGAGAAGGATAAGCGCACTAACGACATTCTATTGGGACCATTAGAGAGGCCTGCACTGGCATATTTTGCCAAGCATATGCCAAATTGGGTCAATTCAGACATGCTGACCGTGGTGGGCTTGCTCGGGTCAGTCCTGGCAGGAGTGTCGTATGCCATGGTTGGGACGGGAGAGGTGGAAGGCAACCCGTGGTTGTTCGTGGCGAGTTTGGGTTTTATTATTAACTGGTTTGGCGACAGTATGGATGGCTCCCTGGCGCGCTATCGCAATATGTCGCGTCCGAATTATGGCTACTACACCGACCACGCGATTGATGGGATCACCTCTCTGCTGATTTTTATTGGGATCGGACTTTCGGGCATGGTGCGGTTTGAAGTCGCGTTGATCGCACTTTCCTGCTATTTGTTGCTTATGCTGCAGGTCTTTCTTAAAACGCACGCAACTGGCGTTTTCGAAATGACCAGCATCAAACTGGGTCCAACCGAAGTGCGGCTGATTGCCATAATCCTCAACACCGTAGTATTTTTTGTTGGCGCTGGCGACACCTTGTTTGAAGTAACCATCGCCTCCCAATTGATACCGATTAACATCGGTACGCTTGTGATGGCGATTTTTGCGGTCATCTTCCTGCTCTATTACATTTATCAGATCATCACCACGGGGAGACAATTGGCCTATGAAGACGGCGAGGCGCTCAAACGCAGCCGGCTCCAAGAGAAAAAAACAGCCCAGGCTGAGAGAAAACTAAGTAAGGCTCAGAAAAAAGCATCGAAAAATGCCAAAGGTCATGCAAAAAACATCCAGGAGGACTCCTCGCGCGTGACCATCTAATTATAGAAACAAGTCAGGGATAAAACAGGCAGCATTTCGGCTGCCTGTTTTCTATTAACGGCTACTGGCGCGCAGACGAAGAGCAGAGATGGCAGGGGCTAAGGCTTCAAGCTCTGGCTGACGGTGACCAAACTGAGAGGCAGTTAATTGTGGAAGTTCAAGGCCGCCGAGCCCGCTGGAGGCAGCGGCGGCTGCGCGAAGGGGGGGCAGAAAGTTGGCAGCAACAAGCGAAACCGGGTAAGCGATGGTGATTTGCCTGGGACGCAGCAAGTGGATGAGCGGCGCCAGATTATCACCAAGCATTTTTGCCGCCTGTTCCAAAAGTTCAAGGGCGTAGGGGTCTCCCTCAGATGCGGCTTGAAGAACCTTACCGCCTGTGGTGGTTAGATCCCAATGAGACGGTTGAAGGCGGAGAGCCTGGAAGGCTAATCCGTTCAGGCTGACGTAATCGTTGAGGGTCAAATGTCGGTTCAGGCGTGGGTCGGGCGTGTCTGAGACAAGGATCTTTCCTATATCACCTGCGCTGCCCCCCGGGCTTTGGTAAATAACCCCATTCAACGAAAAACTAGCGCGTAGGGTTGGATTAAAGCTAAGGTACACCTGCGTGCCGCCGGCATCGGTAGAGCCAAAAAGCATCTCAGCAAGCAAGCCCGCTGCGGGGTGCTGCTCGATGAAAACAGGCAGGTTAAATCGCAGCCCCAGCTGGGATTTGAGCGGCTCTGACTTCCACTCCGGGAAATCCGGCGAGCTCTCGAGGATTCCGCTGAGGGGATCGTAATTGCCTGTAATTGAAACGGAAACACAATCGGGCAGGGGGAGATGCTGCGCCTGGGTGATCATCAGCAGGCGATCTGCCGAGGTGGTTATGAGTTTAAGAATTGCCTGGAAACTTCTGCTGGCAGGCGTGCTCACTGACAGCCTTTCCTGGACCATACCCGAGGGGCTGCCGTAGACGATCAGCAGCCGCTCTCCATCCAGGTTGAGTCCGAGAATGCTGTTGGCTGAGGTAAGTACGGGTTCCATATCCGGCATGATGTTCGGATTATAACCGGCTGCGCGAAAGCCGGGGGAAAAATCAACCGACATGAGGAATTTTCTGGTCAGGCAGCAGTCAAGTGTTTATCGGGATCAAAACGCCCGACGAAGTGAGCCTGGGGGAGTGCGGCAAGAGTCAGAACCGCAACCGCGATTTGGTCAGCAATATCCAAAGGCTGCGGAGCTACGGACTGCACGTCTCTGCTTGATTCATTAGATAAACGAAGCACGGATAAATCTGAGAGCAGAACAACGACTGTGTTCGTAAAGTTGTGCATGCTATAATTGCGCTAATGTCATCAATTGCTAATCACCAGCCGCTTATCATTGCCCATCGGGGGGATTCTGCAAACGCCCCTGAAAATACGCTGGCGGCGTTCCGCCAGGCGTGGGAAAATGGCGCGGACGGCATCGAGTTGGATGTGATGCTCTCCGCTGACCAGAAACTGGTGGTTATTCACGATGAAACGCTGGACCGCACCACCAACGGGCATGGGCAGGTTGCCAGTACTCCATTTGCGGCTTTGCGAGAATTGGATGCCGGTAGTTGGTTCAGCCCAGAATTCAAAGGCGAACCAATTCCACTGCTGGATGAGGTTTTTGCCGATCTTGGCGGTAAATTTCTGATCAACGTCGAACTTAAAAATTATGAGACTCCCAAAGATCAGCTTCCCGAACTCGTGGTAGCACTCATAAAAAAACATGGTCTTAGCGATAGCGTTTTGCTTTCTTCTTTCAATGCCCGCAACCTCCCGCGCGCAAAATCCCTGGCACCGGAAATCAGAACGGGTCTCCTGACCTTACCCGGGTTGCTTGGATTGCCTATGCGCGGTTTTTGGGGTCGGCGCTTTGGGGCGGATGATCTGCACCCTTACTATCGGGATGTTTCGGCCAAGTTGGTGCAATCCAGGCATAAACTGGGGCAAAAGGTGAATGTTTGGACGGTGGATGAACCAGATGACCTGCGGCGCATGCAAGCTTTTGGCGTGGACATGATCATCTGTAATGATCCTGCTCATGCCCGCCAGATCCTGGAGGGGTGAAGTGAAAGTCCGCCGGCTGCTTCTGCTCGCGCTCGCGCTGGGTTTGCTGGTACAACCACTGGCGATCTTTTTCCCCGCGAAACCAGTTCTTGCCCAAAGCGATGTTGATGCTCTGATGGCTGAGATGACGCCGGCAGAAAAGGTGGGGCAGCTCTTCTTGATCACCTTTGATGGGAGAGACATCACGCCCGAAGGTGCACTGGCAGAACTCATCCGGGATTATCACATTGGGGGCGTGGTGCTGAGCAGCTCTCACGATAACTTCAGCGGCACGGAAACAGCAAGTTCAACCAGGCTGCTGATTGAAACACTGCAGCAGCTAGCCTGGCAGAAAAGCCAGGCGGCAGTTGACCCAAATAATCCCGAGGCACAGGATCAAGATCTGCCCGTATATATCCCCCTTACCATTGGTATTTCACAAAAAGATGAAACTGGCAAACAGGATCAATTCCTTCAGGATCTAACCCAGTTACCCAACCCTATGGCAATTGGCGCCACCTGGTCCGAGGAAAACGCCATGCAGGTGGGGCAGGCTTTAGGTCAGGAGCTTGCCGCGCTGGGTTTCAACCTGTACATCGGCCCTTCGCTGGATGTGGTGGATACCAGTGATCTCCTGCAGGCAGCAAACGCGGGCACGGAGACTTTTGGCGGCGATCCCTATTGGGTAGGGTTGCTGGCGCAGGCTTACATCGCAGGGCTGCACAGCGGCAGCGAGGGAAAGATGAGTGTGATTGCCCGCCACTTTCCAGGGCTTGGCGGAGCAGACCGACCGCCACTCGAAGAAGTGTCCACGATCCAGAAATCACTCGAGCAGCTTAAGCAAATCGAACTATCACCTTTTATGGCCGTAGCTGGCGCGGAAGATCAACTGCAGCAGGCAGATGGTTTTATGGTTTCGCACATCCGTTTCCAGGGACTTCAAGGCAACATTCGCGCAACGACAAAGCCAGTCAGCTTTGACCAGGCTGCCCTTGCTCAGTTGCTCGGCGTGGAGCCGATCGCAGCCTGGCGCGAGGCTGGGGGATTGACCGTCAGCGACAGTCTGGGCAGTCGCGCGGTGCGGCTTTTCTTTGATCCGACTGGCAGCGAGTTTGACCCGATTAATATCGCCCGGACCGCTTTCCTGGCGGGAAATGATTTGCTTTACCTCGACAATTTCCACGCCAATAACGACCTGGATGCGTTCACCACCATCCGCCGAACGTTGGATTCCTTTACTGCCAAATACCAGGAAGACAGCGTCTTCGCGCAGCAGGTGGATGCTTCTGTCAGGCGCATCCTGGCGGAAAAGCTTTCCCGCTACCCTGAGTTCAAGATTGAGCAGGTTTTACCACCCGCCGAAAATCTGGAAATTATTGGCAAGTCGTCTGCTGTAAGCCTGAAAACCGCCCGTGAAGGCGCAACCTTGATCGCTCCCTCGCAGGAATTTCTGGCTGGCTTGCTTCCTCAACCCCCTTCGTTCTCCGAATACATCACCATTTTCACGGATACCCGCTCGTTGCGTCAGTGCAGCAGTTGCGAGAACATAAACAACCTCTCCACCAATGCGTTCTCCAACACGCTTACCAGGCTGTATGGCAGCAGGGGGAGCCGGCAACTCTCGGAATCGCGTATCACCTCATACAGCTTCGCGCAGCTTATGGAAATCATTGACCAGGTCTCTGCGCCTTCAGACCCTTACATGGTCGATAACCTGCGGCGTTCGAAATGGGTCATTATTAACTTCCAGGGGCTTGACCCGGACTTGCCTCATACCTATGCCCTAAAACGTTTGTTGGCTGAGAGAGTGGATCTCCTGCAGAATAAAAATGTGATTGTCTTCTCATATGGCGAGCCTTATTATCTTGACAGCACCGAAATCGCGAAGCTGACAGCATACTACGCTTTGTATGATAAAACCCAGGCAGCTCTGGAGATCGCAGCCCGCTTGCTGATGCAGGAAGCGCAGCCCGTCGGCTCGCTGCCAGTCAGCCTTGACACAGTCGGTTACGATCTCGGTCAGCAAACAGCCCCAACCTCTAATCAAGTCATCCCGATTGCCCTGCTAACCACCTCAATGAGCACCATGGAAATACCACCCACACCTGATGCGCCTTTTTCCGCTCCGGTTACACCCGTGCCGCTATTTCGGATGGGAGAAACAGTGCACATTCAGGCTGGACCAGTGCGCGACAAAAATAACCACACGGTTCCGGATGGAACCGTCGTGAGATTCACGGTTCGCCTGGCAGGAGAAGATCTCATCATCGCTCAGCCTGAAGCTACGACTATTGACGGTCTTGCCACAATTAGCTACCGCATTGATCGGGATGGGATTTTTGAGGTGACTGCCGCCAGCGAACCGGCAATGGTTTCGGGCACGTTGGTGCTGAACACCCAGGGCGGCCTGGCGCAGGTCATCATGCCCACGCCAACTCCAACCATTCAACCCACCCCCACCATTACCCCGCCTCCGATTCAGACCCCTGTCCCAAGTGAGAGTCCCGAACCGGGAGCCAATACCACTGGTTTCCCACGCATGATGGACTGGTTCCTGGTGGTGCTGATCCTAATTGCGGGTTTTGGTGTGGCGTTCCTGGTTGGGTTACGCTGGTGGGGTGGGTCCAACTGGGCAATTCGTTCGGGTTTTTGTACCCTGATTGGCGGGCTGCTGGCGTATCTTCTGCTTACCCTGGGCATCGATAGCCTGGTGGAATTGGTAAAGGAAAGCAGCTCATGGTTCATCGTGGAGATGACCATGATTGGGATGTTATTTGGTTGGCTTGCTGCCCTTATCTGGTGGCTGCGCGTTGAGGGAATGAAATCGCCTTCTAAATTTTAAGCAAATCCAAGATTAAACACCCTCAAACCAGGCTTCTGGACGCTCGAACTGTATCCAGCCTACAGGTTGTGAATAATCGTGAGAAACAAACTCAAAAAGGTAAGCCCCGCCGCTATCCACGCCAGGCGGATCTCAGCCGATCCAAGCTGACCATTATTGCTGCTGCCTGAATGACTGCTCAACTGCCGCAGTCGACTGGTGCTTTCACCAGTGAGCGCCTTGATGAATTCGCGCACATCTTTGGGGCGATCGTTGGGATGCAGCGCCATCCCCCACAAGATTGCCTCCTCCACCTTGGGCGAGATGGCAGGGTTGAGCATGCGCGGCGCAGCCAGGCTTTCGGGGTTGAGGAAGCGGTCGCGCACGTTGGCAGGCGGGGAGTTGGTGAGCAGATGGTAGAGCGTGCAGGCAAAGGCATAGATATCAGCCCGGGCATCCGTGTGGCTGCTCTCGCCGCCGTACTGCTCCAGGGGCGTATAAAGGGCAGTGCCTTGCCCCTGCATGATCGTGATGGTAACTTCTCCAGGAGCAAGCAGCTTCACCAGACCGAAGTCCACCAGTTTTACTAAACCACTTGGGGTCAGCTTAATATTGGAGGGTTTGATATCGCGGTGAAGAATGGGTGGGTCCTGGTTGTGGAGATAGGTCAGGGCGTCGCCAATCTGCAGCGCCCAACCCAAAACCTCTGATTCCTGCAGGAATTTGCCGCTGTTTTCCGCTTTTGCCAGGAGTGCGCGCAGGTCATCCCCAGGGACATAATCCATCACCAGGAAATCGTTATCCTCAATCGAGAAGAAGTCGGAAACCTTGGGCAAATTGGGGTGGTCAAGCCGCGCCAGCACGGTCGCCTCGCGCATAAACTGGTCCCGGGCTTCCTGCAGCATGGCAGGCGGAAAGGTGGGGTCATAACTGACTTGTTTTACAGCACATTTCCTTCCGGCAAGGCGTTGGTCTTGTGCAAGGTAAATGAAGCCATATCCACCCTGACCGATGATGCGTTCAATTTCATAGCGCTCATGAAGCACGGCGCCAATGCGAGTTTGAAAAGGCATGACCTGTATTCTCTCTTATCGACTTCAGCTGCTGATTTTTCCGGCGTAAGGTTTGAGCAGCCTGTTTGCATTATAATGTTAAATTATAGTCTGAAACGGTAAATGTGATAAATGGAAGATCCAGTCCTGATAGCAAATGAGGGTCCGCTCAACGGGCAGCAGTGGGTCATTAAGGGTCAGCTATTGATCGGCCGTGATGGGAATTGCGACATTGTGATTCCTGACCGCCAGGTCTCCCGGCAACATGCCCGGGTTACCAACACGGGCAAAGGGATCACCCTGGAAGATTTGGGCAGCAAGAATGGCACATTCGTCAATAACCAACCCATTTCTGCAGAGGTGAAACTGGTGGAAGCAGACGAGATCCAAATCGCCCTGACTCAGACCTTTCTTTTTCTAAGTTCCGATGCCACTTTGCCGCTGAGCGACTTACCTCCGGAGTTGGGGCAGATGTTCAATCTTCGCCTCGAAAGCGCTTCGAGACGCGTTTGGGTACGCGGCGTGGAGTTGGATCCGCCTCTATCGGCGCAGCAGTTCAACCTGCTGGCGTTGTTATATAAAAACTCCGGCGAGGTTGTCAGCCGTGAAGCATTGATCGAAGCGGTCTGGGAAGAAGATACCCATTGGGTAACTGAACAGGCTTTTGACGCGCTGCTGAGACGCCTGCGCGACCGCATTAATCAAATTGACCCCGATTACGATTACATTGTCACCGTTCGGGGTCATGGACTGCGGCTGCAAAACGAACCGCACTGATGTTCCTTAGCTGGATTGCAGGTTACGTTTCATCGTGAAGCGCAGGATCTCCCGGTTTAGTTCTTTTAACTGGTCGAGCACTTCCTGTTGATCGCCTTGTTGTTCCAACTGACCAATCAAGCCTGCCAACAGCTGCATAAACTCATCGTCGACCAGATCGCCTGATTCCTCCAATATTTTTACTCGGTTTTCAGCACTTTCTTCCTGAAGCAGGGCATCGATCAACCCAAGGTAAGCGTTGGAACTATCTGCGGATTGTATAACATTAATGATCTGGCTCAGTTTGCGCAGTTTAGCCTCATCTTTAGCAGCTTGCGCAGCCTTGGCTTCCTGGTTGATTACTTCCACGACCGCCTGGTTGATGCGCGGCAGGGCTTCCTGGGTGGCTTTCTCAACATCTTCGGCTGCCAGCAGCTCATTTACGAGCTTGCGTGCTTCCTCAAGCTGGGTTTTCATGGCTTCATCAACAGCTTGGGTGATGGTCAGCAAACGCTGGCGCAGCGACTCGAGCTGAACTTTTTCCTCCCCTGAGCTTGCTTCGATTTTGTCGGATAGAAGCTGGAAGAAGGTATAGTCAAGCCCACTGCGAGCCATGGTGGCGATGGTAGTCAGCCGAATGTCTGAGTTGGAGCTCCTGATCAGGAGGTCCAGCAGTTTTTCGCGGGTGAGGCCGGTTTTGCTCAGTTCCTGAAGTTCTTTGACGGCCTCCTGTGTCTCAGCGGCTTCCATCGCGGCAGTTTTGCCGAGCGTGGAATGCTCAATGAGAGCCTTCTGGACGGCGTTCAGGGCTGCCAGGCTCTCCTGGTCGCCTGCCGCAGCGGATGCCTGTGCCAGGGAGTTGAGGAGCATAAAGAACTCTTCATCAATTTTCTCGTCATTTTGTTGAATCATTGCAGGTAAGCCTTCAGCGCTGGCGCCAAGCAATTGCTGCAGGAGATGAAGTTTTTCCTGTTGGGCTTTAATCATCTCAGGGGTGATTCCGTCAGCTTCGAGGATTGTTTCGAACAGGCGCTGTTGAGTCAGCATCGTCTGCGGACGGAAAAGGTAAGACTTGCGCTTTTCCGGAGGGAGGTCATCCATGGCTTTTTTGATCATCGGACCAAGGATGCGCTCCTGCTCATTGACTGGGGTGTGCAGATCCGGCGGGAAGAAGGTCAGAAGCAGTTCTTTGTCGGGATCGTGGTAGACAATCGGGGTAGGATAGACACCCTGAGCGCCACAGACCGGGCACTTGAAGTAATTGGCGGATCCCGAGAGCAGCTTTTGCTTGGCTTCAGGATCGGTATTGGTATCGAAGAGCCGGGTCAGTTCAATGGTTATTGGCTGATGGCATTGGGGACATGGAACAATTGTTTTTGCCATAATTTCTCGTTTCTATAAATTATTCAGGAGTGCATTATAACATTTACCTCAGGCAATTTTCTTCGATGCGCATAAGCGTTTTGTTAATCCTTGATGATAATGAACCGCACGACATTGAATTGATAAAATCTTACCCGTGCAAGAGCTATATCGAAATGCTATAATTCAATTATTAACAAGGCCATAAACCCGGAATTATGCGGAGGTTCTGATGACAAAACTCACCCATGTAATCAAACGCGATGGCAGCGTGGTGCCCTTCACCCCGGAACGGATCACCAACGCCATTTACCGGGCTGCAGTCGCTGTCGGGGGGCGCGACCGTGCTGCTTCTGAAGCCCTTGCCGCCCAGGTGATCGCCCAATTGGAAGCGACGACCCCTGAAGGAGAGATCCCAAATATTGAGCAGATCCAGGATATGGTTGAGAAGGTGCTGATTGAGAATGGCCACGCCAAGGTCGCAAAAGCTTACATCCTCTACCGCGAGGAACGAGCCCGCCAGCGCGAAAAGCGTACCGATCGCGACCGCATGCCCTCCGGGAATATCCCCTGGCCAAAACTCTGGCAAACACTGGACTGGGCTTGCTCTCATAACGTCCACACTACAGCGCTGCTGAATGAAGCCATCCGGCATGACAGACTGCACGAGATTGTGACCGCCGCTGAAGCCGCCTATCACGAAGATGTTGAAAATGCTGCCAACATGATCCTCGATCGGCGTGATGAAGTTCGCATGGTCCTTGTAACAGGGCCATCCTCGAGTGGTAAAACGACGACCACAATCAAGATCGGAGAGCATCTGGCTGAATTCGGGTTTAAGCTGATCACCCTGAATATCGATCATTACTTTTATGATCTCGACATGCATCCTAAGGATGAGTTCGGGGATTACGACTTTGAGACCCCCCAGGCTCTCAACATGAAACTTATCAATCAGAATCTGACCGACTTGTTTGAGGGGCGCGAGGTAAGAATCCCTTATTATGATTTCAAGACGGGCAAGAGCGTTCCTGAACACACCCCGATGAAACTCGGCAAACAGGATATTGTGCTGATTGACAGTCTGCATGGGTTGTATCCCGAGATGACGGAAGACATTCCAAATGAGTGGAAGTTCAAGCTGTACATCGAGCCATTACTGCAACTGAAAGACAGCCAGGGGCACTATGCCCGCTGGACCGATGTGCGACTGATGCGCCGTATGCTGCGCGATGCGTCCCACCGGGCTTATGACCCCACCCAGACGCTGCTTCACTGGCACTATGTGCGCTCCAGTGAGATGCGGCATATCATTCCCTACATCAACACCACTGACACGATCGTAAATAGCGCCATGCCCTATGAGCTCCCGCTTTACAAGGCAAAGCTGGGTGCTTCTTTTGCCCGTTGGGCGGAAGAATACAAGGACAATCCTTTGCGGAGGGATGCGTGGGAGCGGGCTGACAGGGTGAATGCGTTATTCCAGGAACTGGACGCGTTTGAAGATGACAGCATCGTGCCCGAAAATTCCGTGATCCGTGAGTTTATCGGTGGTGGAATTTACAAGTACTAACCAGGTTGCCTGAGAGCGGCGAAAAATCGCATTTAATTGACAGGTGTGATTGTTTACATTCAGGGCAGACACAGGGGTCTGCCCCTACGAAAGCCACCTCTCCCTCAAACCCCCAGACGTAGGGGTAACCCCCCGTGGTTACCCGTCCCCATGGCAAAGACTACGATCCGAGAGGATCTGTTTGATAGAAAAAAAGTGTAAATAATCACCCAAATTAACTTGTTACCATTATTGTTTTGAATTCACGCAATGCCCTACCAACAGGGGCCTGAAAACTCTTCAACACCCGGTGGGATAGTGTCCACCGAGTAAAACCAGCCGCAGGCATCGTAGCAGGTCGCCCCAACGTAGCAGTTCTGACTATCCTTGCGATATTCAAATTCGCAGTTCAATTTTTCCCCTTCGTGGGGGCAGGTGAAATTTCGCCAGGTGACGTCCGCCGGCGAAAACCAGGCCCGCGGCCAGATCAGCCGGGCAGTCAGCTCGAGCGTAGGTGTGACGGTTTCAGTGGGGGTTTGGCTGGGGGTGGGGGTTTCGGTCGGTGTTTCAGTCGGTGTAAGCGTGGCGGTCTGCGTGGGGGTGTTGGTGGCAGTGGCAGTCGGTACTTCCGTCGAAGTGGGAGTGGTGCTCGGTTCGGGGGTGGCCTTCGCGCCGCATCCGGCAAGGAACAATAAAACCAAAAAGACTGAAAGGATTCGCTTAATCATTAATAGCAAGGTCCGCTGAAGGTGTAGGGACCAACGCCGTTTCGGATCGTATCGACACCATAGTATTTACCGCAAGCGTCAAAACAGGTCATGCCCACCAGGCACTGCCCACTGTAGTTGCGGTATTCAATTTCGCAGGTTACGTTTGTCCCGCGCTCAGGGCACCACTCATCTCCACCCCACCAAACGTCCCATTGGGTAAAGGTAGCCCGAGGCCAAATCATGTAAGGGTTGGGCTGCCAGGTGGGGGTTTGGGTAGACGTCGGCGTGGCAGTTTCGGTTGGGGTAGGCGTTTCCGTAGGGGTTTGGGTGGGAGTTGGAGTTTCTGTCGGAGTCGGCGTGGGTGTGTCGGTGGGTGTGAGGGTGATGGTGGGGGTATCTGTGACGCTGGCAGTCTCGGTTGCCGCGATGTCCACGCGGGAGCCGCAAGCCCCCGAAACCAGGGCAAACAAGATAGCCAAAATGATGATCTGCTTTTTCATAGATATCGATACTCAATCACACGGAGTCGTGAAACCCTGGAACTCATTATACACTTCGGGCAGATTATCCTTGGAGTAATACAGCCCGCAAGCATCGTAGCAGGTGTGAGCGTAGTAGCAAATGCCGTCATAGAGACGGTATTCTGACGTGCACTGGACGTTCTTACCGCGGTCAGGGCAGTCGTATTGGTGGTGATAGATGGTGTCGTCTACTAAATTGGCATCGTAGCGGGCTTCAAAGACCTGCACTGTGCGCGCGCTGTCTGTGAAAAAGCGAAAATCCATCATGGTTCGCCCTTCAATTATGCCGTCATAAACGCAGATCATCTGCACCGGGAATTTAGGGTCAGCCTGGCACTCAAGGTCAAATTCGTCCGCGCTGGCAAACAATTTATCTTCTATGCCTGCGTTGAGGAAGTAAAAGTAAGTTTTACCATCCAGGTACCAGGTGCGAAATAACCGGAAGAAGTCTCTGAAGCCCGCAAAAGGCAGCAGGGTCTCCGTGGGAGTCGGCGCAGTTGTTGGCGTAGAGGTCGGGCTGGGTGTCTCGGTCGGCTGCTCGGTTGCGGTAGCAGTCGGCAGAAGAGTCGCAGTGGGCGGCAAAGTCGGTTCAGGGGTTGGGCTGGCGGGTACATTCCCTTTACAGGCAGCCAAGACCAGCAAGCAAATCAATACGCACAACCTAAGAGACAATCTATGCTTTTTCATGATGGGCTGGTTATGCTAAGGGCACGGCAGCGTGTAGCCCTCAAAGTGGCCATCATAGGGGATATTGTCAAAGGTGTACACAACCTCGCCATTTTCGCCATAGCACGTGATGGCTGAGTAACATTTTCCGTCATACATGCGATATTCCTTCTCGCAGTTATCATAATCCATATATCGCGTATCGAGATTGGTGGCGAAAATATTCTCATAGAAGGGATACTGCCGTTCAGGGTCTGAATAGAACGTCACCTTGTAATCTGTTTTCCCTTTAAAAAGGGTGTCACTATAGCAGCGGATATCCTGGGGATATTGTTTATCCGGCGGGCAAGTGAGAGTGTATAGGTTGCCTTCTAAATCGTCCGCCGTGGCGTAGATGGTCTGATCCACCTGGGCATTCATGAAGTAGAAATAGGTTGTTTCGTCTGCGGTCCAGGCCTGGTAGAATTTGAAGCGATCGCCGAAGCCCGGGAAAGGCGTGACGGTGAAGGTGGGCGTCTGAGTCAGGGTGGGCAAAGTGGTCGCGGTTGCGGTCGGAGATGGCGTGAGCGTGGCGGTAGGGACAGGTGTGTCAGTGGGCAGGGGTAGCGTCGGAGAGGGCGCCGCCGTTGGGGCTTGCGCCGTCGGTTTGGCACAGGCGCTCACACTGACGACCATGATTACGACAAACAAGAATTGGAATTTTTTACGCATAGCGACTCCAGAAAACCGTGCCCAATTTTACCATCGCCTGCCGAACCTGGTGAAATGAGCTTGGATCCTGCGAAGTTAGTTGACGGAAACCCCGACCCTCCTTACAATTATGCACAGGAACAAAGAAAGGATGACCCCTATGAAAGTACTCACCCACAAGCAGGAGCTTTGTACTGGCTGCCTGGATTGTGAATTGGCTTGCTCACGGGCTTACTTTAAGACAGACGATCCCAATTACTCAGCCATCCGGATAGTCGAAAATAACCGAACTTACAGGGCGCGCAAGTGCACCCAGTGCGGCGAATGCATCAACATGTGCACCGCCAACGCCATTTATCGCGACCGCAATGGTGTCGTGCGCATCGACAAAAAGAAATGTGTCGGCTGCCTTGGTTGCGTTGGTTTCTGTACGGAGCTGGTTATGTTCTATGCGGATGACCTTGAGGTACCCTTCAAGTGCATCGCTTGTGACATTTGCTCAAAAGCGTGCCCTGAAGGCGCACTCGAAATTTTGGTTAGCCGGGTAAAGGAGAACTAATGGGAACCATCATCAAAGACTACAGCTATACTCCCGCAAAAATCAAGCGCGGATACTCGGGTAAATCGCTCTATATCAACCTGTCTGACTTGCGCATCGAACAAAAAGAAATCACAGAGTTTATGAAAGAGAAGTTTACCGGCGGCAAGGGGTTTGACCTTTGGTACCTTTGGCATGCGGTTACCCCGGAAACCCGCTGGGACTCGCCCGAGAACGAAATCGTGATGAGCGTCGGCCCACTGGGAGGGATCACCCAATATGCCGGCACAGGGAAAACTCTGCTTTGCTCCATCTCACCCCTCACGGATATTCCCATCGACAGCAATGTCGGCGGATATTTTGGACCTTTGCTCAAATTCTCAGGCTGGGACGCTTTTGAACTGCAAGGTAAGTCCGAAAAGGAGATCCTGATATTCATTGATGGCAACAATGGTCGCATTCAGATCGAGGAAGCCGAAGAATATCCGGAAGACACCCATTTGCTGGCAGAAGAGCTCACCAAAAAGTATGCCGAGAATGAAGACGACATGGTCAACGTATCGGTGGTCTGCTCCGGCAGCGGTGCCAAACACAGCTATCTGGGCATGCTCAACTTTTCGTTCTATGACCCCCGCCGGAAAGTATGCCGCTTCAAACAGGCTGCCCGCGGTGGGCTGGGTACGATCCTGCACGACAAGAAGGTCAAAGCGCTGGTAGTGAAATACCGGGGTGTCAAACCCAACCTGAATGACGCTGCTGACATCTCCACCATCAACAAGGTGGGCGTGAAATATCACAAAGAAGTGCACGACCTGGATCATAAGCAGAACAAAATGCGCCAGATTGGCACGGCAAACACCGTCATGATCATGAGCCAGTATGACCTTCTTCCGACGCGCAACTTCCAGACTGGCGGCGATCCGGAAGCGGTCAAAATTTCTCCGGAAGTGTTCATCAATGAATGGCTGACCCAGGGTCTGCATGACGGCTGCTGGTATGGCTGCACGATGTCCTGCGCCAAGTGCGCCGACCATTTTCTAATTACAACAGGACCATATGCTGGTCAGCGTGTGACTGTGGACGGACCTGAATATGAGTGTGCCGCAGGGTTGGGTGCCAACCTGGGCGTGTTTGACCCCCAGGCGATCCTGGAAGAAAACTTCTACTGCGACACCTATGGTATTGACTTGATCTCCTTCGCCACCTGCACCGCCTTTATCATGGAGTGCTACCAGCGCGGTCAGATCACCCGGGAGCAAATGGGTGGGTTGGACTTGCGTTTTGGTAACAGCCAGGCGGTACTTGAGTTGATGCACCAAATATCGCGCGGGGAAGGCTTTGGCAGGATTGCCGGTTTGGGCATTCGTAAGCTGAAAAAGATTTTTGTGGAGGAATTCGGCGCCGATCCAAAGCTGCTGCAGGACATTGGTATGGAAGTTAAGGGGCTGGAATATTCCGAATATGCCCACAAGGAAAGCCTTGCCCAGCAGGGCGGCTTCGCCATGGCGACCAAAGGTCCGCAACACGACGAAGCCTGGTTGATCTTCATGGATATGGTCAACAAGCAGATCCCAACCTTCGAGGATAAAGCGAACGCTTTGTATTACTTCCCTATGTTCCGTACCTGGTTTGGACTGGTGGGGCTGTGCAAGCTGCCCTGGAACGACCTCGTCCCGGCAGACAACTACAAAACGGACTCCCCGGCAAAGGTCCCGGAGCATGTGCAAAACTACGTTGATCTTTTCAATGCTGTGACGGGCAAGCATATCGACAATGAAGAATTGATTTTGCAGTCCGAACGGGTCTACCAGTTCCAGCGCGTGTTCAGCGTGCGCATGGGCAAAGGCGAACGAAAGGACGATTATCCTCCCTATCGCTCGCTCGGTCCGGTTTCCCGCGAGGAGTACCTTTCACGCCAGGAGCTGTACGACAAGCAGCTGCGCGAACTCCAGAAACTCGACCCTGAAACGATGGACCTGGATGAGAAAATTGCTGCCACCCGCCGTTACCGCGAAGATCAGTATGAACAGCTGATGGACGCGGTATACCGGCGCCGCGGCTGGACGGAAAACGGCATTCCAACGCCAGAGAGGCTGAAAGCAATTGGCATGGACCTGCCGGAACTATTGGAAGTAATCGAGCCTAAACTGTGATCAAGGTCAATACTGAAGATTACCCCTGGCATGCCGGCATGACCGTGAGAAACCTGCTGGATGAGAAACAGTTCACCTTCAGGCATATCATTGTGCGTGTTAATGGCGAGTTTGTGCCTGAGGAGGATTACGAAAAATGGCTCATCCAGGATGGGGATGACGTTCTGGTGCTGCACCTTATGGCGGGAGGTTGAGCAGGGTGGAACGCTATCTCCGTAATCATGATGCCATCAGCAAGAGCGGACAGGTGATTCTCGCGACTAAGCGCGTGCTGGTGGTTGGTTGCGGGGGATTGGGCGGCATGGTGATTGAATGCCTCGCCCGGATCGGCGTGGGACGTTTGCGCGTGGTGGATGGGGATGTTTTTGAGGAAAGTAACTTGAACCGCCAGTTACTGTCTTCAACCATGAACCTGGGCAGACCCAAGGTGCTGGCGGCTCAGCAACGTATCATGGCGGTTAACCCCCTGGTGGAAGTCGACGCGGTGCAGGCTGATCTTGCGGCTGAAAATGCCATGGAGCTGCTGGCGGGGTGTGACGCGGCAGTAGATTGCCTGGACAATATTCCAGCTCGGTTGATTTTGCAGCAAGCTGCAAAAGTGGCTGGCGTTCCTGTTGTGCACGGCGCTGTCGCGGGTTGGCTTGGGCGGATATGCGTGATCCAACCCGGTGAGGACCTTCTGAACCTGCTTTATCCCGAAGCTGAGGAAGCGCAAGGCGAGGAGCTGCAAACGGGCACACTCTCGTTCACAGCTGCGCTAACAGCTTCCTGGCAAGCAGCTGAAACAGTAAAACTCCTTCTGGGAAAAACCGGCCTGCAAGGCGAGATCCTCGAAGTGGACTTACTGCAGGCGACTGTAAAGAAGATTAAAATCTCGTAATTCAGTACCCATAGGGCAAGAAGAAGTGTGCGTAGGGCGAGCTTGGAAGCACTGCACACATCATCA
>WOZA01000090.1 GCA_011620505.1 Anaerolineaceae bacterium | reverse complement strand
CTGATTGACAAAAAAATAGTGCGTTTCTTCATAGTTTTCTCCTAAAGTAAACAAAGGAATATCCTTATATAGAAAAATTATAACCCAGTTGAGAATGGTCTATTCACGCTGTCGAACCGGTTAGTAAAAAGTATCGATGAGAGTCAAAGCAGGCTGGGTATAATAAAAGAACATTGTAGATCCCAGGTTTTAAAAGGAGAGAAATGACCATCGAAAAAACCGCGACAGAACTAAAACACATCTACAAAAGTTTATCCTGGCAATTACTGGAAGTTACAGAAAATGCAGCCATCGCTGCCGCCCGGGCTGCAGGCCAGGGTGATAAGAACCTGGCGGACAGAGCGGCAGTGGATGCCATGCGGACCGCGCTCAGTCACATCCCGGGAGTTTCGAGCAATATCAAAATTGGCGAAGGCGAACGCGATGACGCTCCGATGTTGTTTATTGGAGAGAAAATTGGAGAAGGGGATGTCAACATCGACATCGCGGTGGATCCACTCGAAAACACCAATGCCACCGCCAATCTCAATTCGGGGGCGGTGTGCGTGTTAGCAGCCGCGCCATCGGGAGGATTGATCCAGGCTTCGGACACCTACATGGATAAGCTCTGCGTTGGGAAAGATGCGGCTGATTACGTGGATATCCGCCTCGCGCCAGAAGAGAACGTCAGACGTTTGGCAAAAGCCCTCAAACGGCGGGACAATCGGGAGCTCACCATTACGGTACTCGACCGTCATCGAAATGAAGAATTGATCAAGAGGTTGCGTTCTACCGGAGCGAGAGTACGGTTGATCCTGGACGGAGATTTGATGCCGAGTGTTTTCAGTTGTTTCAAAGGGGTAGGCGTGCATGCGGTGATGGGCATTGGCGCGGCGCCTGAAGGTGTCATCTCTGCAGCAGCGATCAAGCTGCTGGGCGGCAAGATGCAGGCTATCTGGAAACCCAAGGATGAAACAGATGAGGAGCGGTTGAGAAAGATGGGTGTCAGATTGGGAGAGGTTTATACCCAGGATGACCTGGCACCGGCAGACAACCTGATCTTCTGCGCGACTGCGGTGACGCCGATCATGACGACCTCCAAAGCAGTGTTGGAAGGTGTCAGCTTCTTCCCGGGTGGGGCAAAAACCGATAGTCTTGTGATCACACGGGGTTTTATGAATTTTGTGCCGACCACGCATGTGCTCGATCCTCTGGTGTTTGAGGAAGAGAAAAGTGAATTCCGACTGTATTAATATAGCTGCGGTATACTAAGTGTTCAATACTTGATCGAGGTAGCACATGAAGAAAGCAATCATTACCGGTATCACCGGCCAGGATGGGTCTTACCTGGCAGAACTACTGCTGACCAAAGGCTATGAAGTCCATGGCATCATCCGCAGGGCGAGTACCTTCAACACGAAACGCATCGACCACCTCTACAAGGATCCTCACGTCGTGGATGGCAGCGCAAGGCTGTTTTTGCATTACGGTGATATGGGTGCAACAGGAACCCTGGGCGATGTGATTTACGATACCAAACCGGATGAAATTTATCACCTGGCGGCACAAAGCCACGTCCGTGTTTCTTTCGACATGCCAGAATATACGGCGGATGTGACCGGTTTAGGCACCACGCGGATGCTCGAAGCAGTGCGCCGTCTCGGCAAAGGCACACGCTTTTATCAGGCCTCAACCAGCGAGTTATTTGGTTCTGCCACGCCGCCACAGTCTGAGGAGACCCCATTCCACCCGCAGAGCCCCTATGCGGCTGCCAAACTCTACGCATATTGGATGGTTGAAAATTATCGGGCTGGTTATGGTATGTACACCGTCAATGGCATTTTGTTCAACCACGAGTCTCCCAGGCGCGGCGAGACATTCGTCACCCGCAAAATTACCCGGGCACTGGCCGCGATCATTGCCGGCACGCAAGACAAACTCTTCCTGGGAAACCTGGACGCCAAGCGCGACTGGGGTTATGCACCCGAGTTTGTTGAAGCAATGCATTTACTGCTGCAGCAAGATGAGCCGGATGACTACGTGATCGGAACGGGTGAATCCCACTCTGTGAGAGATTTCCTGGACGAAGCCTTTGGCTATGCGGATTTGGACTGGACGAGATATGTGGAAATTGATCCGCGCTACTTCCGCCCAACTGAAGTGGATTTCTTGCTTGCGGATCCAAGCAAAGCCAAAGCCAAGATCGGATGGTCGCCGAAAGTCAAGTTCCATGAACTTGTGCGGATCATGGTGGACGCGGATCTTGAACTGATGGGTTTAGCGCATCCTGGTGAGGGCAAGAAGATCATCAAGGAACGCTTTGAAGGCTGGCACCGCTGGGAAGACCAGGTGAAAACGATGGATAAGTAGTCCATCGACAGTAGAATATGGTAAAATAAATAAACGCGGAGTAGTAACCCCCGACGGCACTGACAGAGAAAGGCATAAGTGTTGAGAATGCCTTCAGGAAGCAAAGGGGCGAAGTCGCCGCGAGAGATTGGCTGAAGAAACCTGCAATAGGATTAGACCAGCCCGGGAGAGCCCGTTAGCGCTCAACCCAAGTGCGATCCGTATGGATCGAATTGAGGTGGTACCACGGAAGATAACTTTCGTCCTCAGCGGACGAAAGTTTTTATTTAAGGATTGAGAGGTGTTGGATGACTGAACTGCCGAAAACGTATGACTTTAGAGAGTATGAAGAAAAAATCTACCAGGAATGGGAAGCAAACGGCTATTTCAAGCCGATAAATGACCCGAACCTGCCAGGGCATGATCCGAACGTTAAGCCGTTTGTGATCGTTATCCCTCCTCCGAATGTCACCGGTGCCTTGCACCTGGGGCATCCTTTGTTCGTGGCGACAGAAGACATCATGATCCGCTATCACCGTATGAAAGGTGAGCCGACCCTGTGGGTGCCTGGGACCGACCATGCTGGGATTGCCACGCAGCTGCAGGTGGAAAACATGCTGCGCAAGGAAGGCACCTCGCGCGAAGCCTTAGGACGCGAAGCGTTTGAAGCCCGCGTTTGGCAGTGGAAAGAAAAATATGGCGGCGAGATCATCAACCAACTCAGAAGGTTGGGTGCCTCCTGTGATTGGGATCGGGAGCGTTTTACGTTGGATGAGGGGCTATCCCGTGCTGTGAGGGAAGCTTTCGTGCAGTTGTATGAAAAAGGCCTCATCTATCAAGGTCCGCGCATGATTAACTGGTCGCCTGGTCTGCAAACGGCTGTCTCTGACCTTGAAGTGGAATACTCAGAGGAACAAGGCAAGCTCTATCACTTCAAATACATGCTGGCTGATGGCAGTGGGGACTATATACCGGTGGCGACCACCCGCCCGGAGACCATTCCAGGGGATACAGCCGTGGCGGTACATCCTGAGGATGAACGCTACGCACGGTTTGTTGGAAAAAAGGTGATCGTTCCGATCCTGGGCAGGGAAATTCCGGTGGTTGCAGATGAGTACGTGGCCAGGGACTTTGGCACGGGCGCGCTCAAGATTACCCCAGGGCACGATCCGCACGACTACGAAATTGGTCAACGTCACAACCTGGCTTTGATCAACATCATGAACAAAAATGCCACATTGAATGAGAACGCCGGCAAATACGCAGGCATGGAGCGCTTCGAGGCCCGCAAAGCAATCTGGGAAGACATGACAGAAGCAGGTTTGGTGATTAAAGAAGAGCCTTACCTGATGAATGTACCCCGGTCTCAAAGGGGTGGGGAAATTGTTGAACCGCTGGTCTCGACACAGTGGTTTGTGAAGATGGACAGCCTGGCAGAAATGGCAGCTGAATCGGTCCGGCAAGGCGAAATTACCTTTGTACCAGCTCGTTTCACGAAGGTGTTCCTGAACTGGATGGATAACATCCAGGATTGGTGTATCAGCCGGCAGTTGTGGTGGGGGCATCGCATCCCGGTGTGGTATTGCCAGGACTGTCACGAAGTGATTGTTGCACGGGAAGATCCCAGCGTGTGTCCCAAATGCGGTTCGCACAACCTGCAGCAGGATCCGGACGTGTTGGATACCTGGTTCTCGTCAGGTCTTTGGCCTTTCTCGGTCTTTGGCTGGCCGGAAGCAACCCCTGATCTGCGTTACTTCTACCCTACCAGTGTGCTTGAGACCGGATACGACATCATCTTCTTCTGGGTTGCGCGCATGGTTATGGACGGGCTTTTCTTCACCGGAAAGGCGCCCTTCCATACCGTTTACCTGCACGGTATGGTGCGCGACGATAAGGGTCAGAAGATGAGCAAGACCAAGAACAATGTGATTGATCCGCTGGTATTGATGAACGAATACGGCACGGATGCGCTTCGGTTCTCGCTGGTGGTGGGGTCCAGCCCGGGCAATGACCAGAATGTTGGCGTAAAGAAAGTGGAGGGGAACCGAAACTTTGCCAACAAAGTGTGGAACATCGGGCGTTTTGTGATTAACGCAATCAATAAAGTTGAAGAACCCATCAAAGCCGAACCGCAATGGACACTGGCGGATTCGTGGATCTGGGCACGCGCCAAGCAGACCGTCAACAGCGTCAATAACCTGTTTGAAACGTACCAGTTTGGAGAAGCCGGCCGCCAGGTGTATGAATTTTTATGGAACGATTTTGCCGACTGGTACCTGGAAGCCTCAAAGAGGCAGTTGGCGGAGGGTGGCGACCGGGCTGGGTATACTGCAATCGTGTTAGCAGATGTGCTCAGCGTAATGCTGCGCTTGCTGCATCCTTTCACACCCTTCGTGACCGAAGCGCTTTATGGTTATTTGAAAGACGCTTGCCAGACTAATCAGTACATCTACAACCCTGAGCGAGATTGGGAGGAGCACCTGATCGTAGCTCGTTGGCCGGAACGTATGCCTCACGAGGATTGGGAAGACGATGCAGTAAAGGATTTCGAATTGGTACAGGAAATCGTGCGAACTATCCGTAACCTGCGTTCGGAATTCAAAATCGAACCGAGTAAAACCATCGACGCGATCCTGGTCAGTGAGAGTAAAGCTGATTTTCTGCGGCAGAACCAGCATTTATTGGTCGATTTAGCTGGCCTTAACGAGGCTGGTCTGAAAATCCTTCCAAACAAACCTGAAACTGAGGGTTTGACGGTTGTGGTAATCGAGGATATTGAGATCTACCTTGACTTAAGTGCTGGTGGTGACAGCCAGATTGAGCGCGAGCGGCTCGAGAAAGAGCTGACGGAAGCAGAAAGCCAGATAGAGCGCCTTGAGAAACTGCTTGCCTCGCCGTTCGCCCAGAAAGCGCCTGAGAAGGTGGTGCAGCTCGAAAGGGAAAAGCTCGAAGGTTATCGGGCCAGCGCAATCAAACTGCGTGAAAGATTGAAGTAAAAGAGAGCCTCCCCGAGAATAGATCGGGGAGGTTTTTTTCATTGCAGACGGAGTTTCTCGAGCATGATGATGCGTTTGAGGATTGCAATCGAGACCGCATAGGTTGAATCCATGCCAAAGTAAGAGAGACTGCCAGCGCCGAGGTTCTTCCCCTTGGAGTAGGGTGTGTCGGAAACGTAATGCAGGATGCCCAGATCGAAGGGCACACCGTAAAGGTTGACGATTTCATCGATAGGATGTCTTTGCGGGCGGAAAAGCTCATAGATGGCAGAAAGATACGGACCAGCTTCCATCTCGACGTCGGTATACCCCTCACGGTAGACGACATCGAGCACATTTCGATTTTGCAGGAAGGTGCCCATAACCGAGACGGCTTTTTGGTTGTCCAGCACAGTACCAAAGTTGAGATTAGGGGCAATATCTGCCGCTGAGAAGTTATTGTTGAAGAGGTAGGTGTTACGGGAATGCTCATCGTAGACCACACTTGGCAGGATCACGTCCCCACGGACACCATTCAAACTGGCAGCTTTACCCATGATGTAGATGCCAAGGATCTTATTGCTGTTTTCAGCAATTTTTGTCAGCAGGTTGTAAGCGGCGAAACCAAGCGGATAGTCGATATTTAAGATTATCGCATCGCTGTCCTGCAAAAAAGCGAGATGAGAACTGTCGCCTTCAGGAACCAGGCGGGGGTCAATGGTGTTTGGATTGAGCTTGTGAAGCTCCATCACATTGGCTTCCACGTCGAAGCTGTGGACGCTGCTGAGGCGGGTGATGCCGCGATCCTCTTCAAAGGCAATTTGCTCAGCGGCCAGTGAGCTTTCAGGGTGAGCGGAAAGATAATTACGCATGGCATAGTAGAAAAAGTTTTCCTGGCTGGCTGTATTGGCTTCCTGCTGTATTTCTTCCCACTCAGCCTGTAATGAAGGCTCGTCTTCCTTTATGAAGTTGAGCAATTCAGCGCGTTTGGTCAGTGAAAAACCGGAAAGCAGGTTGGCAAGACTATGGGTGTTGGAGGAGACAAAGTAGATCGGGCGCTTGGTCACAGCAGGCACTTGGACTTCAATATTGGTCCACCAAATCTCCGTCGCTTTGCGGTAGTCGTTGAGGGAACCGCTGACTAATTGAACTGTCAGGTCACTTGTCGTTGATGCGATCTTGGACATATGGCTGTAGAAGTTGTCGCCCATCAGGGTGTAAAGACGTGCCAGGTCTTCCTCTTTGATCTGAAGATGCCTGGCAAGTTGTTGGAAACTCTGCGGGTCAGCAGGAGTCGCAGAAACAAGCAGCCCTTCGGGAAGGGCGTTCAACAGGAAGTGGAGTTTGTTCCATTCGATTTGGAGGGTGGTCAGGGCGGGTATGACATCATCAATATCGGACCGGGAGGCAATGTAGCATGCCAGAATTTGACCTCCGTCGTAAAAACAGCGCCGGCGGCGAGCCCTCGCGCTGACTTCCTGCCAGGTTTCTACATCACCATAACCATAACTGGCCAGGTTAGTTGCGGACTGACCAAGAATGACTTTCTTCACATCAAAAATGACTTCCGGCAAGCGTAAGAGGGTATATACCAGAGCGGAAATGTCCGGGGAGTCCTCACGGGATTTTGTATGAAGGGAAGAATTCATCCCGGCATGCACCTCTTCAAGGGTGCGGATGTGGACCTCGTTGGAGGAGCGCAGCAAGGAGTAGATAGTGCGCAGGTAGAGGTCAATTTCTTCGGATGATCGGACTGGAACGGTTCTTTCCATAGCGTGTTTGCCTTTTTTGCTAAAACGATTTATAGAAATTCTATCACGGGGATAATTACAGGCAACCTCCCTTATAATACACACATCAAATTGCCTCAGTACTAAATGCTGGAAGTGAGATTGTATGCTCTACCTTGTTGCAACACCAATTGGAAATTTAGGGGATATCACCTACCGCGCGGTGGAGGTCCTGAAGAATGTGGACCTGATCGCTTCGGAGGACAGCCGCAAATCGAGCATTTTATTGAATCACTATGGCATCAGCAAGCCTCAGACCGCATTGAACAACTTCAATGAACGAAAAGTAGTCCCAAAACTCATCGAACGGCTCGAACGGGGCGAAACCATTGCCTTGATAACCAGCGCGGGCACCCCCGGGATCTCTGATCCGGGATACCTTTTGGTGCACGCAGCATTGGAAGCTGAAATTGCGGTGGAAGCGATCCCAGGGCCATCTGCGGTCATCACAGCTCTTACATTGGCGGACTTACCCCTTCACAGTTTCACCTTTAAGGGCTTTCCTCCGAATAAAGAAGGCCCACGAAAGCGATTTATTGCGATGGAGACCCAAAACCCACACACTCTTGTATTTTACGAAAGCCCATACCGCCTGGTGGCTTTCCTGAAGAACGCTTTGGAAGTCCTGGGTGACAGACGGGCGGTCGTGGCTAACGACTTAACTAAAAAGTTTGAGCGTATTTTGAGAGGGAACCTTGCAGAGATTATCTCGATCATTGAAAACGCACCCATCAAAGGTGAGTTTGTGATCTGCATTGCTGGTTTTGAGGAACCAAAGGCTAAAAGCCTATCGGACTGAGATCGGATAGATCTGAGTAAATATCAACACCTTCAGCTTGCTTGAGTTTGTTGACAATCTTATAGGTTGCTGGGGTGAAGAGGATCTCAACCAGGACTTTGAAGAGGTAATTGGTCAGGGTCAGCGACCAGAACAATTCACGTGGGAACACACCGGTGAGCGTTGCGATGGCTACAAAGATAAGACTGTCGACGAATTCGCCAATAATGGTGCTGGAGATCGTGCGAACCCAGAGAAATTTTCCCTTCGTAAAAGATTTCATGAATGCCATCACAACGGCATTTGAAAAACTACCGAAAAGGTAACCCAGAATACTGGAGAGGACAATTCCACCAAAACTGACACCACCTAAAACTGAATCGAAAGCAGATTGACCAACGGTTTGCTGCCAGGTGGCTTCGCCAGGCAGCAGGCGGATGAGCAGAAACATCAGGAAACTGAATACCAGGGCGCCAAAACCAAGCCAAATCACACGCCTGGAACGCGAATACCCATAGACTTCCGTCAGGACATCGCCAAAAATGTAGGCAAAAGGAAAAAACACCGTTCCGGCATCAAACGCCATACGGACCTTGCCGAGCGAAAATCCCCAGTCGATAATCTTGGCTGAAGATGCAAAGTTGGAAAGGATCAGGATTACCGCAAAACTGACTGTGACAATGTCCAGATATTTGAAATTGTGGCGTTGTTCTTTTTGTTCCAAAATCATTCTCCGAAAAAACTACCGTGACCGGTTATACTTCAAAACGAAAAATATTACTTTGTTTCTTGAATTATCGCACGAAATGGAGATTTTATGAGCCTGGTATTAGGTCTGGACGTAGGGGGAAGCACCACCAAGGTGGTGGCGTTTGAAGATGGCAAGATGCAGGAAAGTGTGATCGTAAAAGCCAGTGATCCGCTTGCCTCGGCATATGCCGGGCTCGGACGATATCTGGAAACCTCAGGTAAGAAGTTGTCACAAATTGATAAAATCATGGCAACAGGTGTGGGAGCCTCTTATTTGGGTGGCGATTTGCTGGAGAGAAAAACGATCTTCGTGAACGAGTTTGATTCTGTTGGCATTGGTGGGATTTTCCTGGCTGGTGTCCCGGAAGCGGTCGTAGTGAGCATGGGAACAGGAACCTCCCTGGTAGAAGCCAGGGGGTCCAACGTCCGGCATATCATCGGTTCAGGCGTTGGTGGAGGCACCTTGTTGGGGTTGGCGGACAGGCTGATTAATGTTAGTGATTTTGAGACCATTGATCAGCTTTCACAAAATGGCCAATTGGAAAAGATTGACCTGACTGTCGGAGACCTGACCCAAAAAGAAATCCCGGGTTTGACTCCAAATACCACGGCATCCAATTTCGGAAAGCTTATTGGTTTGAGCGAGCCTGAGGATCTCGCCGCAGGGATCGTGAATCTTGTTTTCCAATCCGTTGGTACGGCAGCGGTTTTAGCGGCAAGGCTATGCAAGTTGGACACCATCGTGGTTACAGGTAATCTGACGCGCATGAGTCTTGGCCGGCAAATTCTTGATGGATTTTCCCAGTTGTACGGTCTTAACTTTTTGATTCCTGAGCGGGCGGAATATGCAACCGCCACCGGAGCCGCATTTCAAGGGTCAAAATGAATCAAATAGGGAAAATACACTAAAATAGAGCCATGCAGCATTTTTTTCTAGATCCAGACTTGGTACAAGAAGGTATCGTTACTTTCCCAGAAGATATATCGCGCCAGATCAAGAACGTATTGCGACTCAAAGTCAAGACTGGGGCCGTGATCGTACTGGATAATTCGGGCTGGGAGTACCTGGTACAGCTTACCGGAAGTAAAGGGCAAAACCTGATCGGTGAGATCACGGGGAAACAGCTTGGCAGACCCGAACCATTGATAGGGTTGCGTCTGTGCTACAGTCTCACAAGGCGCGAAAAGATGGAGATAATTCTGCAAAAGGCAACTGAAATTGGGGTAACCAGTTTTCAGCCGTATATTTCCTCCCGCAGCTTGGTGCAGGATAGGCGGCAAAACAGCGCGCGACAGGAACGTTTGAATGCCATCATGCGGGAAGCTGCGGAACAATCCCTGCGCGCGAAATTACCTGTCTTGTTGCCAGCGCTTGCATATGAAGAAATGCTGGCAGCCGCAGAAGGCTGTGCGGTAAAACTAATCGCGTGGGAGAGCACGGCGATTGTGAGCCAGGTCTGCCCGGAAATGCTCAGCGTAGGGGAAAGCGAAAAACCTGAGATTGCCCTGTTAATCGGTCCGGAAGGCGGTTTTAGTTCAGAAGAAGTGGCGTTGGCAGAAAAATACGGCTTTCAGCAGATTTCCCTGGGCACGAATATCCTGCGCATGGAAACAGCCTGTATCGCCGGTTGTGCCATCATCCGGCACCTTTGCCGTTAGTTTCCAGCTAAATCAGTAAGTTGCGGTTTGGTAAAAGGTTTCTCAGTCGGTTGGCTGAGAGTTTCCCTGCGCCCAGGTTTCGTCCCAATTCATCTCGAATCACCACGATCGATCCCATCTTCAACCCCCGGAAGTCGAGATTTCGCAGATCCTGACCTGAAAGCCATTGTGCGACGTTTTCCGCAGGGATTGTCCAGGCATTGGCGATGAAAAGGTTCCCAAACCGGTTGATAATGTCAACCGAGAGTGCAAGATCTCCGTGGAAGACCTTCCCAAACGGCATCCCGAGGCTGTGAAATGGCAGCGACTGGAAGTTGTCAAGGTACGCTTTTGGGATCAAGTGCAGGCTGTCACCCCGTTGGTGGAGAATCAGTCCATTTTGGGTGAGCTGCGGGATCAAGCTGATGCCGTAAAGGTCCTCAATTTGAGCATCCAAGCCATCCAATTGCTTTTGTGCTATTGGACTAAACCCGGTTGCCGAAAATGGACGGGCAGGAGCTCGGGTGACATCAGAGGGAAAGTCAGCCAATTTTGTCAGACGGACCGCAAAGAAGCCGTTCGTTTCAAAGATGTGAGGCCAAACCCGCCAACTATTTTGTAGCGTTGGGTGAAAGGTCTGATCCTGAAAGGCTTTCAATCCTGAGGCTTGCGGAATGCCGAGAGGAATCTCATCGATTTGGAAGGCATCTGGTGCGAGATTCAGCAAGGCGTTTACCACGGCTTCATCTTCCTCAGGCGCGAGAGTGCAGGTGGAATAAACCAATTCTCCCCAGGGTTTCAGGGCTTTGGCAGCTGAGGTTAGCAGCGCAAGCTGCCTTGTGGCAAGGCGGCTGCGTTCATCGCTCGTGATCGGCCTGGGCGGATGAGAAGCAGAAACCCGCAGGCTTTCCATGCTGCAAGGAGCATCCAGTAAGATACGGTCGAAAGTTTGGGGAAACCAGTCCCCAAGGCGTTCGCCGGCGAAGTTGGTGATCATGTGATTGGCAGAGCCCCAAACCTGCAGGACGGTACGCAAGGCGGAAAGCCGTGAAGCAGACGAGTCGTTGCCAATCACAAAATCCAAGTCGAGATTGTGGTCAACCAGTTGTGTTGTCTTGCCGCCAGGTGAGGCAGCCATATCTATTACCAGCTTGGGAGTTGTAGATGTGGAGAAAAGTGAGACCGGCAGGATGGATGCGGCATCCTGAACGTAATAATACCCAAGGCGGTGTTCAAGCGTCTGACCTGGAGGAGTTTGGCTGGAGAGCACCTGCCTGGAGTTGGTGGAAAATGGGATTGGAGATGTCTGCCAGCCATAACGATCCGACCAGGCAGCGAGGTCTTGAGTGGGATCGGATGATTTCAGTAGGTTGACACGTACTGCTGATGGCGCAGATCGGCTAGCCGCAGCAAGCAGCTGCTGGTAATCGGACGGTGAGAGATAAGGGCGGTAGCGCGTGATCGCTTGCTGAATTTCGGGAGGGAGAATAGCGTTGGATTCAGTCATGTTTTTGGATGAAAAACAAGAGTTCATCGCCTGCCATGTCGGTTGTGAGACGCCACGGCTGACCCTCGATGGACTTTTGGATCAAGCTTGTATGATACGCTTCCAACGAATGGTGCCCCGCCAGGTCGCGGCTCGGCAGGCTGACCACCAGCCATTTAACGTTCAGACCCGCGAATAGCTTGCGGTTGCTGCCCGGACGGCGCTTCTCGAGGCGGTGCGCTTCTTTGAAGAAGAAGGCGCAATCTGCTTCCTGGTCAGGAATATTTGTCAGGATGTCCTGCTGGATTGCGCGGGCTTGCGGATAGAATAACTGAAAAAAAGCCTGCAGGAAGTCCAGGCGGGGTTGGTGAATGTCGTAGGCAGCAAAACTGGTTGTTGGAGGGAGATTCATCCATGGGAGTCCAAATGGGTCCAGCGCGCAGGCGAGATCGAGTATGGATGTTGGAGTGCCGATTGTGACGAAAATTTTCTGGTAGAAAACCTCGAGGTAAGGCAGGCGTTCACAGCTCGAGGCATGATGACGCATCCTGTCCTGGCACCATGACTTTAAAGTCTCCAGGGATGGAGACTGAGAATGGAACTCTTGCAGGCTCGCAGTTTCCGCTGGGTAGTTAATGTCCTCAAGATATGGTGCCATGATGTTATGAAGAGATTTGCGAAAGTTCGCTTCAAGCTCCTTGCGGGAATGGCTGTGCTGGCTTTCGTAATCAAGGATGTCCTGTAATGTGGTAAGTGGGATCTGTAGGTCCCGATACTTGTGGGAGGCTTCCACTGACTGGATGAGCGAGTCGAGAAAAGACTGTTCGAAAATCATTTTGTTACCAGGTAAGCTACTTCATTGGGAAAGCGAAATTCCTGGATTTTCCAGTCACGACCAGCTACGAGCTGATCGAATTGCGAACGGTAAGTTTCCTCCATCCCTTTTTTACGCCCACCCAGGCTGCGAAGGGGGTAAGTGACCAGGATGTGTTCAGCGTTGAGATACTCAAGAATCTTTTGCGATAGCCCGTGTTCGATTTGCTCCATCAAGGGAAGCGTCTTCATCAGGAGGGCGAGCTGTACCGGTTGGCTGGGGATGGAAAACGAGAGATCCAGGATCGATGCCTGGCCATTAACCCCATATAGCTCGAAATAATGCCAGAGAAAATGAACCAATGGAATAACCACGTCACTGGCAAGGTAGGTGAAACCGTCCGCGAGCGGCATCCATGGGATGGAAAGGGGGTTCAGCCCGCAGGCGAGATCCAGAACCGATTTGACCGGACTGATGGAAGCGAGCGCTGTCTGAAAAAAAGTAGGTAACACCTCAAGGCGCTCATAAGTCGAAGCATGCAGGCGCATCATACCGAGACTGGTGGATTCCCAGCCCAGCCGGTCATTCGGGTCCAAGGATTTAAATTTATGAAGCCACTGCGTATAGTCTATCTTCGGAGCAAGGTATGCGCCAGTCAATTGGTGCAAACGAGTGCGCGCGGATTGGATGATAGCCTGTTGACTATTATGCTTTTTTGCTTCTTCCTTGGTGACCCGCGAGACAAGTGTGCCAGCTAGTTGGGCATACTTTTGTGAACGACTTACCTGCTCAATTAATTCCTGGTCGTTTTCTTTATCAGGCATTTGAATGCCGCAACCTTTCAATTAACTGTGTCATAAAGCGCAGGTTGTGTTTTGTGGCGAGGCGCATATAAGACGAGTCACGCATCCGGTAGAGGTGGAAAAGATACCCCATGGAGTAGTCCCGGCAGCATTCACAGTCGCAGCCTGGTGAGATCGGACCTGAGTCGTGAAAATTCTCTTCCGTATTGATGTAGCGGAATTTGAGCCAACTACCATCCTGCGTGAGCGCAGGGTTGGCTTCGGACCAGGTGTAGAGCCGCCCATGGCGCGCGTCCCGGGTGGGCAAGGCACAGTCGAACATCTCGTAACCCAGCCTGAAACTCGTGACAATCCCGGCTGGATGACCGATACCAAGCGCATGGAGAGGAAACTCGCGCGGAATGAGTGAGCGCGTGTATTCCAGAATGTCGGTGATTAAGTTAGAATCTTCGTCCAGCGGCCAGCCGCCAAAACCGAACCCATCAAAGCCAATCTCAAGCAATCCTTCAGCACAGCGTCGGCGCAAGTCCAATTCGGCACCACCCTGGATAACCGCAAAAAGTAGCGGGCGTCGGTTATCGGACCATTTTCGGGATCTGAGCTGTGTTTGGTAACTCGCTTTGGCTCTGGCTGCCCAGGCAAGCGTGCGGGTGACTGAAGCTTCCTGTTCAGCCCGGCTGGCATTCACATGCGTGCAATCATCCAGGCAAACGAGGATGTCCGAGCCGTAGCTCATCTGAAGTTGGATGCTTTTTTCGGGAGTCAGCAGCAGTTTCCTGGAAGAGCCTTCCGGGTAGAAAACAATCCCTTTTTCGGTCAGGCTGCCAAATTTCGCGTTTTGGCGGATAAGCGAGTAGGCCTGAAATCCCCCCGAGTCGGTCATGATGAGTCCAGGCCAGGCTGCCATTTCGTGCAAGCCTCCCAGGGTTGAGATGAGGGAGGAGCCCGGCTTTTGCATCAGATGAAAGGCATTCATCATCAGGATCGGCAAACCGACTTCACGCAAGTCAGACGCAGTCAGGCTGCGCACATAGCCATAGGTGGCATCCGGCATGAAAACAGGCAGCTCCAGTGACTGCCCGCGGACTTGCAGTGACCTTGTGGGGCTCAAAACCTCCTCCGTTGGGGTCGATCCAGGATCAGGATAAACTCCGCTTTTCTAGCTTGGACCTGGGCAGCGACATCCTGAACAGTTCCAAGGTAGGTAGCTTCAGAGGGCAGGGTCAGGTCGAGAGCAAGAAAAATCTGCTGTTGATGACCAAAAGTTTTACTGACTTCATCAAGAAGCTTGGTAAGACGATATGGAGTGTCCATCAGGATAATCGGAGAGTCAGAAATCTTGTGTTTTTGCAGTACAGCCGAACGCTGCTCGGTCTTTGGCGGCAGGAATCCGAGAAAGGTGAAGGTTTCCATGTCGAACGGACAGAGGGAAAGTGCAGCCATGAGAGATGAGGCACCTGGAATAGGCACCACTTTGATGCGCATTTCAGCCATCAGCTTGAGGAGCTGCTTGCCGGGGTCAGAAAAGACAGGTGTGCCGCAATCTGAGATCAATGCCATGTTCTTGCCGTTCATCAGATCGATCAAGATTTGTTGGATCATATCGCTCTCGTTGTGCTCATTGAGTTCGATTAACGGCTTGCCCTTGATTTCCAGCTGTTTCAACAGCCGCGAACCGTCTTTGCGTTCCTCGCAAATGACAGCATCCACTGACCTGAGAGTTTCAATTGCCCTCAGGGTGATATCCTGTGCGTTGCCAATTGGTGTCGCGACAACAAATAAATTGCCAAACTGTTTTGGGTCTGTCATAGCCTATGCGTATCCATCCTAAGATTATAAAGCATAGGAAATGCCCGGTGATAAGTGGCTTTAAACAAAAATAAGGATCGATCAGTCTCTACCCTTTCCACATGCCAAAATTAGAGGTTGTCTTTGGATATGAACAGAAATTGGCTGATATAAGTTGTGGCATAATTGGGGGGATTAACCTGGAGCGATATGAAAAAATTGAGCAAATTATCAAAAGTATCTTTATTACTCGCGGTTTTGTTTGGGATCGATAAAATCCTGGGCGTGGCCCGGCAAATGATCATTTCACGGCAATTTGGGCTCTCAGCCGAACTGGATGTGTTTAATGCTGCGAATAACCTGCCTGATATGCTTTTTATGCTGATCTCGGGTGGAGCCCTGGCAATTGCCTTTATCCCGGTGCTGACCGAAGTGCTTACCAAAGAAGGTCGAAGCAAGGCTTGGGACCTTTTTTCAAACATCTTGAACATCGCTTTCTTATTGACGGCATTAGCTGCGATTGTTATCGCGATTTTTGCGAGCCCGTTGGTGACCAATCAACTCGGGATCGCGCCTGGCTTTACGGAAGCTCAGACGATCGATACGATCCGACTCTTGCGGTTGAACCTGATCTCGACGCTAATCTTCTCGTTGAGCGGCTTGGCAATGGCGGGTTTGCAGGCTAATCAGCATTTTTTGCTACCGGCTTTGGCTCCGATTTTGTATGATGTGGGTCAGATATTTGGGGCTCTGGTGCTGGCTCCGACAGAATCTTTGAAGCTCGGACCGATCAGTCTTCCAGCCATGGGTTTTGGCATAGATGGGCTGGTTTATGGCGTGATCCTTGGAGCTCTGCTGCACTTGCTGATCCAGGTCCCCGGGCTCGTCAAGTACCATTTCCACTGGCAACCCCGGGTGGATCTCAAAGACCCCAACACGCGTAAAGTTTTGCGACTGATGGGTCCCCGGGTGGTTAGCATGTTGTTCATCCAATTGATCTTCCTGGCACAGGACAATCTTGGGTCACGGCTGCCTGAAGGATCGGTTTCCGCTTTGACTTATGGCTGGTGGATTATGCAGGTGCCACAGACCCTTCTTGGCACATCCATTGCGACCGCGATTCTGCCAACACTCTCTGAGATGTTCAGTAACCAGCAATTTGATGCAATTAAGCTAAAAATTGAAAGGGCAGCGAGGGTAATGCTCACCTTGACCGTACCAATCGCGATCATCGCAGGAATGGTCTTGTTGCCCTTGATCCGCAGCTTCCTCGGACTGGACGAAACAGCCACGATGCAGGTGGTGAGCGTCAGCCAGGTTTTCTTGGTGGGGATTGTTGGGCACTCGCTGGTGGAGCTATTTGTTCGCTCCTTTTACTCCCTGCAAAAACCTCTTGTTCCATTGTTGGGTTCTGCATTCACCATGGTGGTCTTCATACTGTTGGGGATAGTGCTTTCCCCGGCACTCAAAGCAGTCGGTATCGCTTCAGCCAACACCATCGCTTACACTCTCCAAGCCATACTGCTTACGCTGCTCTTGAGCAAGACCATGCCAAGCCCATTTAAACTGGGTGGCTCCTTGTTGAAAAGTCTCTTAGCCGCAGCGATTGGGGGCGGGGCAGCGTATGCCGTGATCAACTGGGCACCAAGGCTGGCAGGCACGCTTATCGGCTCCTTTGTGGCATTTGGGATAGGGGTTGTTCTTGCAGCCCTTGTTCTACGGAAAAATTTGCGTGAAATCGCAGAATTATAAGAAAAGGTATAATCTGTTTTTATGGACGACAACGTAATTGATGAAGAAAAGCTCTCTGAAGAGCATCCGGCTGAAGAAATGCCGAAGATTGAAATACCAGAGGATGAAACTATCGGGCTCGAAACCGACCTCGAAAGCCAACAACCAGACCATAAAGCAGGCAAGCCCCACCAGAAAGGGGGCGGTAAGTGGGTTTGGCTGGGAATCCTGGCCTTTGTCCTTTTTATCGCAGCTGGAATTTTTTTTGGTTACAGAAATGGTGTTCAACGGCGATTAGCAAATGAGAAAGCGCTCCTGATGGACCAAATCGCGTTGCAGCTGGAATGGACCTATAAGGACATGGACGCTGGACGTTACGAAAACGCCAAGGCACGCCTGGATTACATCATTGAGAAGTATCCGGAATTTCCGGGGATCGCAGACTTAATGGCCCAGGTCATTGGAAAATTGAACGAACCTATTCCCACTGCCACGCAAGTTGTGATCGCTACCATCGAACCGGGTGTGACCGCAACGCCTGATCTACGTGGGGCGGAAGAAAAATTTACCCAATTGACGCAGCACATCGCCAACCAGGAATGGGATTTGGCTGTGCAAACCGTGCAGTCACTGAAGGAAAGCAACTTCGATTATCGGACGATTGAGGTCGACGGGTTGTATTTTATCGCTCTGCGCAATCGCGGCATCCAAAGAATTTGGGCTGGCGAATTGGAACAGGGAATGTACGACCTTTCTGTCGCAGCGGAGTTGGGCGCATTGGACTCGCAGGCTGCTGGTGCTGAAAGCTGGGCGACGACCTATCTGACCGGGGCAAGTTACTGGGATGTCAATTGGCCGGGAGCAGTCGAGATCTTTGGCCAGCTCTATGCCCAAATGCCTTATTTCTCTGATTCAACTGGTATGACGACGGCTGAACGTTACCGTATAGCGCTTTACCGACTGGGCGATCAATATGCCGCGCAGGGGGATTACTGCACCGCAAGTTCCTACTACAGCCAGTCGCTGGCAGTTGGGGTTAATCTGGATATCCAGGTAACAGCAACAGCCTACGCAGAAGCTTGTGCTAGTCCTGTCACGACGCCTGAACCGCCACAGGACCAGCTAACGCCCACGCCTCCCTTACCAACAGACACCCTTCCACCAACAGAAGAGCCAACAGCTACCCCATAAAAAAAGACCTCCAGAAATGGAGGTTATTTTTTCCGTTGCTCTCCAATGATGTCGTATTCCGTGGTGTTTGTGACCTGAATGGACACAAGCTCACCTTCGTGAGCGTCGCCAATTGCAATGGCTAAGCCATCGATTTCAGGCGCATCCCGATAAGTGCGGCCGACCAGCAGGCGCTCTTCAGGATTGACGCCTTCCACCAACATGTCCATCGTCTTTCCTTGCAGCTTTTTGAGCCTGGCGAGGGAGATGCCAGCCTGGAGTTGCATTAGTTCTGCTTCGCGCGCTTCTTTGACCTCCGTGGGAATCGGATCTCCAAGGCTGTAGGAAGACGTGCCCATCTCGGGAGAGTAGGTGAAGACTCCCAGGTGATCAAATTCAATGTCCCGAACAAAATCACGGAGAATTTCAAAGCTTCTTTCACTTTCATTTGGATATCCGACGATCATTGTGGTGCGAACCACAAGGTTGGGGATGAGACGGCGCATTTTTGTGATGGTGTCTGAAGCCCATTCGATATTGGAAGGGCGGGACATCGCCTTGAGGACGGTTGGATCGGCATGCTGGAGGGGCATGTCGAGATAGGGCAGAAGTTGGTTATTGTTTGCCATTAGGTCGATCAGTCTGTCTGTAACCATGCCCGGGTACGTGTAGAGCAGGCGAACCCAAGGGACGTCCGGAATCAGAGGCAATAAATCGGTTAGAAGGCTGGCAAGCGCATCGCTTTCACCCCGGTCAATACCATAGGCAGTCACATCCTGGGCAATGAGGTTGATCTCTTTGACGCCTTCGCTCTGCAGCGAGAGAGCATCGCGGATAACTGATTCTCTTGGCCGGCTTACCAGGGGACCTTTGATCAGGGGTATGGCACAAAAAGCGCAGGTGCGGTGGCAGCCATCCGCGATTTTGAGATAACTGCTGCCACCCTGGACGACGGTGTTCGAAAGGTTAGCGTCCACCTTGAGCTTTGTATACGCTGGAAGGGTGTTGCGTTTTGGTATACCAGATTTTGAGAGGTCATCCAGCAGGAGCAAAACGTCCTTCAGATTTCTGGTGCCCACCAAGCCATCCAAAGCAGGGAATTGTTCGTACAACTCCGCGTTCAGGCGCTGGGAAAGGCAGCCGCTGGCGATGACAAACTGACCTATTCGACGATTTTTCAGCGCATCCGCAATTACTTCCTGGGATTCAACTCGTGCGTCATGAATGAAGCCGCAGGTGTTGATGATGACAAAATTGGCTTCACGCATAGAGCGAGCCTGCTTGTAGCCAGCCGAAGTGAGGATCTGGCTGATGACGTTGGTATCAACCAGGTTTTTGGCGCAGCCAAGATTGACGATAAAGACGCTGTTAGTCTGAATAGGAGTCAAGGGAGTATTGTCCAATCATGGTGTGGGGGTGGGCAGAAGCTCGGGGGAAGTAACTGGGAGCTCCTGGATGCCGTCGATGGTGAAAATGATGCGGGCTGCAGTTCCCAGGCGGTCGCTGAGGGGCTCCAGCCTGGTTTGATTATGCATGATTTCCAGGGCAATGATATTGCCGGTTTCCAGTTCCAGTGATTCTTCTGCTGTAAAAGAGCTCACTTCGCCATCTGTCATTCTGCCCTCGAATGCGACGTTGCCGTCGCTGGTGATTCGCAGCCAGACGTTCTGGCGTGCCAGTAACACTACTTCTATGGGCTCGTCTGAAACGATGCCTGTGAAAAATGGAGTTACAGTCGGAATAATCAATGTATCCTGGTCAGTGGTTGGTTCCAGGGCGGTTGGGGTGGGTTCGGTCGGTTCAGAGAGCAGAATTTCCGCGACTGCTGGAATCGTTCCAGTTGCCTGTGGGGCTTGTGTGGCTTCTGACATGCGTGCAATGCCCCAGAATAGGAAACCAAGAATGCCGAGGATCAACAAGGTGCCAAAAAAGAGGTCCATCGTGAAAAAACGTTTCAGAGACACCATGATCGGAGGCAAAACTTTGCCAGGCTTTCGCTGGCGTCGTTTGGTGGGGGTGGTTTCAACCCGACGTTTCTGAAGCGCGTCAGCGTAGCGGATCATGATCGATTCCACATCCAGATTGAGGAACCTTGCATAGGTCTGCAACAAACCCTTGTATTGCATAGGGTTCGGCATGGAGTTGAGCTCGCCGCGTTCGAGAATTTGTATTTGGGATTTGGGGATGTGGATCTGCTCTTCAATGACATCCCAGCCGATATTCAGATAACGACGCCTGGCGGAAAGCTCACGGCCGATCGTCTCGAGGATCCTGGTGGATTCTAATGTGTTGAAGGTTGCTTCTGCAGGTTCCTCTTTGGGTTCAGGGGTAGCCTCGATGTTCTGTTTCGGCTCAGGTCCTGGTTTGGGAGTTGGGATATCGGGGACTTCAGATTTTGCTGGACTTGCCGGCTTCTCGGGAGCAGGCTCTGTGGGTGTTACGGGTGGGGGGGCAACGGGTATCTCAGGTTCTATTTGACTGACGCCCAGGTATTGAGCGTAAAGCCTGAGGAAGCCTTTGGTCTGTGTGGAAGAACTTAATTCGGAGTAAGCATCGTCCTCCAGGTCCTGCAGGATTGAGAGCCGGATGCGGGTATCACTGGCAATTTGTTCCAGTGAGATGTTCCGTTCCAAACGTAACTTTTTGAGCTCTGAACCTTTTAATTCTTGCATGCGGTGATTGTAACAAAAAACCGACCTGCTGTAAGCAGCAGGCCGGTACCCTTGTTTATCAGGATTTCAGTTTATGCTTCAGCCGTTTCTTCTTCAGCTTTGACGGTCTCTACGACAGTTTCGAGTAGAGGTTCAGCAACAACGCCTTTACGCACTTCGCCTTCACGGTGGACAATCACTTTGATCTCGGGGACGAGATCAAGCGTGAGGTTGACGGGAATATCATACTCACCGAGATTGCGGATGGGTTCCATGACCAATTGGTGGCGGAGGATCTCGATGTCTTTCATCTCTTTGAGTTTGTCAATGATCATCTGGGCAGAGACAGAGCCATAGAGTTTGCCCGTTTCACCTGCTTTGACGGGGAAGCGAATTTCAAGACCCTGGAGGATTTCGGCAACACCCTTGAGCTCATTGTTGAGCACAGCGCGGCGTTCGGAAGCCTTTTTGCCGATGGATTCGGCCATCTTGATGGAATTGGGAGTTGCGGGGATCGCAAAACCCTGGGGGATCAGGTAGTTGCGTCCGTAACCATTGGCGACCTTTTTAACATCGCCAGCACGACCTAATTTGTAGACATCTTTGAGAAGTAATACTTTCATGTTCAAGCCCTTTCTGACTTAGTATGTTTCTTTTCGGATGAAGGGTACAACACCCGAGCCGAACTATATTACCACGTTTTATTGTTTTGTGAAGAGGAGATTTGTTTTGTTGGTAGAGGTTATTTTGCGTTGCAGGCGCTTTTGCCAAAATTGGGGCTCAATAGATTATACTTAGCCTGTTGGTCACAATCCTAAAAAATGAGGAGAGACATGACGGAACAAAATCATTTCGAGAACTGGCAGGAAAAGGTCTATAAACCTGCCATTGCCAAATTCCCCGAGCGAAAAGCCGAATTCACTACCGATTCGGGCATTCCCCTGAAAGCTGTAATCCCACCTTCTGAGATCCCTGTAGACCGGGAAGCCAGCCTGGGATATCCAGGTGAGTATCCTTATACCCGGGGTGTTCAACCAACGATGTACCGGGGAAAGCTTTGGACCATGCGGCAGTATGCCGGCTATTCCAGTGCGGCCGAATCGAACAAGCGCTATCGCTTCCTGCTCGAACAAGGGCAAACCGGGCTTTCAGTAGCTTTTGATCTGCCCACCCAGATCGGATACGATGCGGATGATCCGATCGCTTTGGGTGAAGTAGGTAAGGTGGGCGTTTCGATTTCTTCAATTGAAGACATGGAGACTTTGTTCACGGATATCCCTTTGGATAAAGTTTCTACCAGTATGACCATCAATGCGCCGGCAGCAGTGCTGCTTGCCATGTATATTGCGGTGGCGAAGAAACAAGGTGTGCCCTCATCGGCTCTACGCGGGACCATCCAGAACGACATCCTGAAGGAATACATCGCACGCGGCACGTACATCTTCCCGCCGACCCCGAGCATGCGGTTGATCACGGACATTTTCCAGTACTGCCAGACCGAAGTGCCTAATTGGAATACCATCAGCATCTCCGGATATCACATCCGCGAAGCTGGTTCGACTGCAGTGCAAGAAGTGGCTTTCACGCTCGCAAATGCCATTGCCTACATAGAAGCCGCGATCAGGGCGGGCATGGATGTGGACAAATTTGCATCCCAGCTTTCTTTCTTCTTCAATTCACACAACAATTTCCTCGAAGAAGTCGCAAAATTCCGCGCTGCACGCAGGCTCTACGCCAAGATCATGAAAGAGCGCTTTGGCTCAAAGCTCCCCAATTCGCAGAAACTGCGTTTTCACACCCAGACTGCCGGATCGACCCTGACCGCACAACAGCCGGAAAACAACGTCGTGCGTGTGACTCTGCAGGCGCTGGCGGCAGTTTTGGGCGGGACGCAGTCGCTGCATACCAACAGCATGGATGAAGCTCTGTGGTTGCCTACGGAAAAATCGGTGCAGGTGGCTTTGCGCACCCAGCAGATCATCGGATATGAATCGGGTGTGGCAGACACCATCGACCCTCTGGCAGGGTCTTACATGGTTGAGTATCTGACCGACGAGATCGAGAAAAGGGCAGTGGAATACCTGCAGAAAATTGACGAGATGGGTGGAGCGCTGAAGGCGATTGAAAACGGCTTTATCCAGGGTGAGATCCAAAATGCTGCCTTTGCAGCCCAGCGCCGACTTGAAAATAATGAAGATATCGTGGTTGGTGTCAACAAATTCATGGTCGACGAGAAAATCGAGCTCGAATCGCTGAAGATCGATCCAAAGATCGAATCTGAACAGCGGGAACGCCTGGCTGCTTTGCGGGCAGGCAGAGATAATGTTTTAGTGGAAAGCCTGTTGGATCGGCTTGAAAAAGCAGCGCAAGGTGATGACAATATGATGCCGATCATCATTGAATGCGTGGAAAATAAACTGACTTTAGGCGAGATTTGCGGCAGACTGCGAAAAGTTTGGGGTGAGTATCGCGCGCCCACTTTCATCTAAGGAGAATCAATGAGTCAAATCAAAAAAATCAATCATGTTGCTATCGTCGTAAGGGACATCGATGAGTCGCTCAAGTTCTGGGAAACTACCTTGGGGCTCAAGCTGCACCACGTGGAGGATGTTCCTTCACAGGCTTCCAAAGTAGCGTTTCTCCCGGTTGGTAATAGTGAAATTGAGCTGGTACAACCTACCACCGAAGACTCGGGCATGGCTGCTTACCTGGAAAAACGGGGTGAAGGCCTGCACCATCTGTGTATCGAGGTGGATGATATTGAAGCAAAGATGCAGGAGCTTAAGGACGCAGGCGTACGGTTGATCAACGAAACGCCACAGGTGCTCCCTGGACGAAAAACGGCCTTCATCCATCCAAAATCTGCCAGTGGTGTGCTGGTGGAGCTTTACGAGATCACTGCTGAAGAGTAATCTCTGATCTTTGGGGTGGTACCGCCCAACGGAGAAAAGGAACAACAATGATCATCACGAACGGAAAAATTGTGACCTGGGGCGACCCAAACGAGATCCTCGAGGACAAGGCTATCCTCATCCAGCATGGTTTGATCCAGGAAATTGCGAATGAAACTGAACTAAAGGCTGCTCACCCTGAGGAGGAAGTACTGGATGCGCAGGGGCAGATGGTGATGCCAGGCCTGATCTGCGCCCATACGCACTTTTATGGGGCGTTTTCACGAGGAATGGCAACACCAGGCGAACCCTCACGAAATTTTCAGGAAATCCTCGCCAATCTGTGGTGGAAGCTCGACAAAGGGCTTGATGAAGAAGGCGTGAAGTATTCAGCGCTTTCGCTGTTGGCAGATGCCACCAGGTATGGCTGTACGACTCTTTTTGATCACCACGCCTCGCCAAACTGCATTGATGGGTCGCTGGATATCGAAGCTGACGCTGTAATGGAGTCCGGCTTGCGCGCATCGCTCTGCTATGAGGTTACGGATCGCGATGGCAAAGAGAAAGCCCTGGCAGGTATACGAGAGAACAGCCGGTTCATCAGTGGAGTGGAGGCTGGTAATTACAGCCCGATGCTAAGAGCTCATTTTGGTTTGCATGCCAGTTTGACACTCAGCGATGAAACGCTCGAAAAATGTGTCGAAGAAAACAATAGTCGGGTTGGATTTCACAGCCACGCGGCTGAGGGGATTGTGGACCAGGAAGATTCGTTGACCAAGTATGGCAAGCGGGTGGTGGAGCGATTTGCTGATGCCGGTGTCTTGGGAGAGAAGACGATCCTTGCGCATGGCGTGCACCTCAGTCCGCAGGAGATTGATCTGCTGGCGCAAAGCAGCACCTGGCTTTCTCATCAACCACGCTCAAACATGAACAACGCGGTGGGTGTGGCTCCGGTTGAGGAGATGCTGAAGCAGGGTGTGAAGGTTTGCCTGGGTAATGATGGTTTTTCGAATGCCATGTGGCAGGAATGGTTTTTTGCTTACCTGATCCAAAAAGACCACCAGGCTGATCCAAGAGCGATGAACGGATATGATGTCATTAAAATTGCGGTCGAAAATAATTCAAGGCTTGCCACTCAAACTTGGGGCGGATTGCGCATAGGTAAGATAGAAAAAGATGCGGCTGCTGACTTGATCCTGGTGGATTATCACCCGATCACACCGCTACATGCTGGCAACTTACCCTGGCATATCCTGTTTGGCTTCCGGGATGGGATGGTAACCAGCACCATCGCTGGTGGCAAACTCTTGATGAAAGATCGCAAGCTGTTGTTGCTGGATGAAGCCGAAATTGCTGCCAAAGCACGCGAAGCTGCAACCCGCTGCTGGAATAGAGTGAATTCGTACTAATGGAGAGGTAGATGGCATACACAATCGGAATTATCGGTGGAACCGGACGCGAAGGACGCGGACTGGGTTACCGCTGGGCTAAAGCCGGGCACAAGATCATCATCGGATCGCGCAGCGAAGAAAAAGCGCTGGCAGCGGTTGAAGAGCTGAAAGCAAGGCTGCATGGTGAAGGCGATGTCAGCGGTACTACCAATGACAAAGCGGTCCGGGCATGTGATATCGCCGTCCTGACTGTTCCTTTTGCAGCGCATCGATCGACACTTGAAGGACTCAAAGAAGAACTTCAAGGGAAGATCATGATTGATGTAGTCGTGCCGCTCGTACCTCCGAAGGTTACCCGCGTGCAAATGCCCGCGGAAGGCAGCGCAGCCCAACAAGCCCAGGCGATCCTGGGAGATGATGTGAAGGTGGTGGCAGCATTCCAAACAATTTCTTTTGAACACTTGCTCTCTGACAAAGAAATCGAATGTGATGTTCTGGTGGCGGGCGGTGATCAAGCTGCGCGCGAAGTTGTCATTGGTTTAGCAAAAGACATTGGCCTCAAAGCCTGGGACGCAGGTGTCATTCAGAATGCAGTGGTCGTGGAAGGGCTGACATCCATCCTGATCGGCTTGAATCTGAAGTACAAAGTCCCATCTTCCGGTATACGCATCACAGGAATCAATGACGCTGCCTAAACAACTAACATACTTTGCTTTGCAAGGGATACCTCAAATTAGAGCTGGAGATTTCCTACCAGAAATTATTTTTGCGGCCATTGTGGATAATGGGCTCTTTTTGCAGGACGGAGATATTCTGATCCTCGCTCAAAAAATTGTCTCAAAATCAGAAGGTCGGCTGGTGAACCTGACCACTGTCCAGCCTTCGGCAAAGGCGCTTGAACTGGCAGAGTATCTCGGAAAACGACCTGAACTGGTTGAGTTGATCCTGCAGGAAAGCAATGAAGTTTTACGCACCCGACCGGGAACAATCATCGTTGAACACAAATCTGGTTTCATTTGTGCCAATGCCGGGATAGATCACTCCAACGTGAAAGGCAATTGGGGAAATGACGAGGACTGGGTGTTGCTCCTGCCCGAGGATTCTGATCTTTCGGCCGCAATGATCCGCGCGGACCTGGAAGTGATGAGTGGAGCAAGATTGGGCGTCCTTATCATCGATTCACACGGTCGTGCCTGGCGCAACGGAGTGGTGGGTACAACCATCGGTGCCTCCGGCTTACCGGCGCTGCTCGATATGCGCGGTGAGGAAGACATGTACCACTACAAACTGCGCGTCACAACCATCGCGACAGCCGATGAATTGGCGGCAGGGGCCTCCTTGATGATGGGACAGGCAAGTGAAAGTACGCCTGTTGTTTTGGCAAGGGGCTTCCCATATCCACTCAGGGAAGGTAACGCGCAAGAGTTGATCCGAAAAAAGGAGCGCGACCTCTTCCGATGATCCCAAAGTTTGAAACAGCCTTCAAAAATCTCAAGGTGACTGCATTGGCTGGCGGTGTGGGTGGGGCGAAGCTGCTGGTGGGCCTGGATAAAGTGCTGCAACCTGGCCGTTTGACAGCGATAGTAAATACAGGAGATGATTTCACTCATTTTGGTCTGCACATTTCTCCTGATCTCGATTCCGTTTGTTATGCGCTGGCTGGGTCGGCAGATCCCCTGCGTGGTTGGGGACGCAAGGATGAAAGCTGGCAGGTGCTTGAAGAATTACGCAGGATTGGGGCTCCTGATTGGTTCGCCCTGGGTGACAGGGATCTGGCATGGCACCTGGAGCGGCAGCGGCTTTTGAATGAGGGGAAAACTCTCACTGAGATAACCGCGCATTTTTGTGAGATTTTCGGTATCCATTCCCACGTACTACCAATGTGCGATGAACCTGCTCCGACTCTAATCAAAACCAAGGAGGGAGAGTGGCTGGGTTTCCAGGATTACTTTGTCCGGTTGAAATGCCAGCCAGAAATCGCTGAAATTGCCTTGTTGGGGAACAGAGCGATTGCGGGAAGTGAATTAGTAATCCAGGCTCTAAACGAGGCTGATTTGATCGTTATTGCACCTTCAAACCCCTGGGTGAGCATCGACCCGATCCTGGCGTTGGGGGGTGTGCGGGACGCGCTTCAGCAAAAGCTGGTTGTGGCGGTATCACCCATTATCCAGGGCAGCGCTTTGAAGGGTCCGGCAGCGAAGATGTTCAACGATCTTGGAATTAAACCGTCAGCTCAGGCTGTGCGGCAGCATTACGAAGGCATTCTGGATGGGTTCATTTTTGACAATCTCGATTTGGAAGATGCGGAAAAATGGCAAGCCTCGGCTATAATAACTGAACCTTTTCAGACAATTATGACGGATGATGCCGACAAAATCGCCCTGGCAAAAGCTGTGATCTCACTTGGAGCGAGGATTCTTCAAGGCAGATGATCACGTGGGCGGTCTTACCTGTGAAGAAGTATTCTGTAGGCAAATCAAGGCTGCGGCACTTGTTTTCTGAAGCAGAATTGGAAGAACTCAATCAGCAATTGTTTGAAAGCACTTTTACAAAAATACAGGAATCATCCCGAATTGACAGGATACTGGTTGTTTCCAGGGAAGAACATGCTCTGGCGCGGTGCATAGCCTATGGAGGCGTGGCACTACTTGAGGACGACCCCAGCACGCTCAATTCGGCGATTAGGCAAGCCCAGGAGTATATCTGCCACCACGGCAGTGGCCGGATCTTGATCCTTCCCAGTGACCTGCCTCTCATGACATCAAAAGATCTGGAAAATTTGATCAACCTGGCAGATGGAAAACGGCAGCTGGTGATCGTGCCTGACCATTTCCAGTCTGGTACGAATGCGTTACTGTTAAGTGAACCGGAACTTATTGAACCATGTTTTGGATCTGGTTCTTTTCGCAAGCATACGCGGCAGGCTTTGGAGAAAAACGCGGAATTAGTTGTCTACCTGAATGAAAATATCCAGTGGGATCTTGATACTTCCCTGGAGTTATATCGTATTATTAACACACAAACCGAAATAACACGATTGAGCCAACTTAGAAAGGAAATCTCACCATGACTCAAAAAAACGCTCTTTATCTGCAGGACGCACACGACTTGCGTGATGGACTGGATATTGTCCGCTATGCTGAAGAAAAGGGAATGGACAGCGTTTGGCAAGCAGAAAGCCGTCTTGTGCGCGATGCAATCGTGCCGATGGCTGCTTATGCAGCTGTTACGGAGCGCATCAAGATAGGCTCAGCTGTTATCAATAACTGGACGCGCAATATCGGATTACTGGCTTCAACCTTCCTGACTCTGGATGACCTGGCTCCAAACCGCATCATTTGTGGCATTGGCGCCTGGTGGGATCCGTTGGCAAAGAACGTCGGCATCGATCGCAGCAAACCCCTCAAGGCAATGGAAGAAACAGTAACTGTCCTGCGCCGCCTGCTGAATATGGAACGTGTCAGCTTTGAAGGCGAATTTGTCCGGGTGCACGAGATTGAGCTGGATGTGGTGCACGGACGACGTGAGCCCCGTAATGTTCCGATCTACATTGGAGCTACCGGTGGAAAAATGATCGAAATGACCGGTCGGATTGCAGATGGAATTATCCTGAATTATTGTGTTCCGGTTGAGTACAACGACGAAGCGATCGAACAGCTCGAAAAAGGTCTGAAAGCTTCAGGACGCAAGCTGGAAGATTTTGATCGCCCTCAATTGATTGTTTGTTCAGTCGACGAAGATCATGATGTAGCAATTGACAGCACGCGTGAACTGCTCACCCAATACCTGGCCCAACAGCCCCATATTGCCAAGGCTTCCGGTGTTTCGATGGACATCGTTGAGAAAATCCAGTCAATTCTTGGCTGGCCGGCCACCCACGAGCAAATCCAGGCAGCCAAGCATTTGATACCGGAGGACCTGATCCATCGCATCACAGCCAGCGGCACGCCTTCTGAGGCGAAAGCGAAAGTCCAGGAATATATTAATCACGGCTGCACCACCCCGATCCTCTATGGTGTTGGCGGCAACACCAAGCTGCTGATCGATACATTTACGTCAGAGGCTTAATGAAACAATTACCAAGCAGTCGAAGTTGCTATGTTTGCGGTCGGGAAAATCCGGTATCGCTGCGTATGACGTTTTTCCTGCAGGATAACGGCGAAGTAATCTCCGAAGTCGTGGTTCCGGAAGCTTATGCTGGTTACCCTGGCATGGTGCATGGCGGGAACATCGTGGCAATGATGGATGAAGCTGCAGGCCGGGCTGTAACAGGGGATCAGCCTAACCGCTTTACAGTTACGAGCCAGTTAACGGTGAAGTACAGGAAGCCAGTGCCCACAAATCAGTTGCTAAAAGTTACTGGCAGACTGTTGAAGAAACGTGGAAAAGTCTCTCATGCATACGGCGAGATCCGTAACCTGGATGGAGAACTCCTGGCAGAAGCAGACGCTGTTTTTGTCGATGTAGCCGAGGATTTTATCCACGGCACAGACCCGGATTTGTTGGGTTGGAAGGTGTATACAGATGACTAAACCTGAATTAACGTATGCCCGCCCTGTCAGCTGGGATGAGTTGGAAAGCCTGCAACAGGAATTCGCAGGCCGAATCATGTACCTGGCTGGCGGGGATTATCACGCCAAAGTAAAAGGAAATCCAGCCATTCTGATTGATTTGCAGGAGCTTGATCTCGACCAGGTGGAATTTGCAGACGATGCCATCATTCTCGGAGGTTTGGTCAATCTACAGCAACTTGGTAACGCTCTGGAATCTGGCGATATGCAAGAAGCTATATCAATCGAAGCGGGCGTCAACTTACGCAACAGTTTGAGTCTAACCAATTACATCAAATCCAGTAACGGTCGATCGGTTGTGCAACTATGCCTGAACGCCATGGAAACAGAATACCGACTTGGCGGAGATGAGGATGTTCAAACTTATTCACCCGCGCTTAAGGTCAAATTGGCAGATGACTTCATCGAAGCAATCCGAATCCCCAACCCAATCTCGCTGGCGTTCGCTTCTGTGGGGCGAAGTCCAAAGGATCAGCCGGTTGTTGCTGTGGCAGCTTCAAGACGGTCAGACGCCCGAATTCACATAGCTTGTGGAGGGGCGGAGGCAATGTGGGCTGAGTTCGACATATATAACAGCGATGACGACGGTCAGGCCACGATCCGGCATCTTTTCAGTGATGTCAGCGATGAATGGGCAGGAGCAGAATATCGGCAGGAAGTCGCGGCAGTTTTACTTTCACGGTGCCTGCAGAAGCTTTGGCAAGACTCTTACACAAAGGAGGAATTATGAAACTCTACCTCCTGATCAACGACAGAACGTATGAAACTGAATGCCAGCCAACCGAAAGTCTGCTGGAAGTATTGAGACGTTTGGGACTTCTGAGCGTGAAATCCGGTGGATGTGTTCGTGGGGAGTGCGGCGCATGTACGGTCCTGATGGACGGAGAGCCTGTGAATGCCTGCATGTTTCTGGCAGTACAGGCACAGGGGCACAGCCTGGAGACGCTTGAGCAATTCGGTCAGCATCCCCAGCAGGGCTGGAAGAAGACCGAAGGTTATGACCCGATCCAGAAAGCCTTTATCGAAAGTGGCTCGATTCAATGCGGATACTGCACACCGGCTATGATCCTTGCAGCCAAGGCTTTGTTGCGTCAGAATCCGGATCCAAGCGAAGCCGAGGTAAGAGAGGCTTTGTCTGGAGTGTTATGCCGCTGTACCGCCTATGTGAAGCCCGTCCAGGCGGTTCTGAAAGCCGCTGCGGATATCAGGCAAAACAGAAAAACCTCCGCTGAGAGTGAACTGAACGCCCAGGCGTACGAACCCGAAATGTTCGCGGTGGACGCAATTCCGGAAACTGAAATCATCGGCAAATCTGAGGTAAAGGTGGATGCCGCCAAGCTCGCACAGGGAAAACCCGCTTTCACTGCAGATCTGCAATTGCCGGGTACACTGATCGCGAAGGTTCTAAGATCACCTTATGCCCATGCGAGAAT
>WOZA01000135.1:23290-31267 GCA_011620505.1 Anaerolineaceae bacterium | reverse complement strand
CGCTTTGTCGGCGATAGGGTGGCTTTTGTGGCAGCGGAGACAGCGGAAATTGCTGAGAAGGCACTGGAATTGATCGATGTAACTTACGAGCCCCTCCCAGTGATTGTCGATCCAAAGGACTCCATGAAAGAGGGCGCAGTCCGCATTCATGACGAAGCGGAATATGTCAACTTCGCAGAGTCAAACCCTTTGATCAACCTGGCAGCCAAAATTCGAATTGATATTGGTGATGTCGAGAAGGGCTTTGCAGAAGCGGATCGGATTTTTGAGCAGGAATATGTAGTGCCAAAAGTTCAGCAGGCGCATATCGAACCGCATGTCGCATTGACTTATTGGGATGAAGATGACCGATTGGTGATCCGGACGAGCACCCAGGTGCCGTTCCACGTCAGGCGTCAGATGGCGCCTGTGCTTGGCTTGCCGATAAAACGCATTCGTGTGATCAAACCTCGCATTGGCGGAGGATTCGGCAACAAGCAGGAAGTACTTATTGAAGATGTGGCTGCCCACCTGACGATCGCGACAGGCAGACCTGTTCTTTACGAAATGACCAGGGAAGAAGAGTTTATCGGTTCCCGCTCGAGACACCCAATGCGCATTCGCATGAAAACGGGTGTGAAGTTGGATGGCACAATGACCGCCAACCAGATGACCGTCCTTTCGGACACGGGCGCTTATGGCTGCCATGCCCTGACTGTTACCGGCAACACGGGTCAGAAGTCCATGGGCTTATATGTCGGCGATGGAGAATACAGAAAGCATCCTAATATTCGGTTCTACGCGGACATCGTTTACACCAACACGCCCCCAGCGGGCGCTTACCGCGGATACGGCGTACCGCAAGGATATTGGCCGCTCGACCGCCACTTGGAAAATATCGCCCGGTCACTTGGCATGGATCCTATCGAATTCCGTTTGAAGAACGCCATTCGCCCAGGGGAGTTCCAGCCATTCAGCACTGCCTGGAATGAAGGTCGGGAACCTGTGCCAGAAGTCATCCACACGGTGGGACTCGAACAAGCCGTTGCTGAAGGACGCAAAGCGATAGGGTGGGATGAAAAAATCGGGAATGAAGCCTGGCATGCGGTCCCGGGCAAACCTCATCTTAGGCGCGGCATCGGTGTCGCGACGGTAATGCAGGGCTCGGCAATTCCAAACCTGGATATGGGCGGAGCCAGCATCAAGATCAATGATGACGGCAGTTTCAACCTGCTGGTTGGCGCAACGGACCTTGGAACAGGAAGTGACACAATCCTGGGTCAGATCGCGGCGGAAACGCTGGGAGTCGGGCTGGAAGACATCATCGTCACATCTTCCGATACAGATACCACCCCATTTGATAAAGGGGCATATGCCTCCTCGACGACCTACATCTCCGGAACCGCAGTTCTGAAAGCTGCCAAAGAAGTGGCGCAGAAGATCAGACAGCGTGCAGCTCAGATTTTTGAGGCGAATGGCGAGAAAGTTGAACCTTCTGATGTGGTTCTGAGAGACCGCCAGGCTATTGCCCCCTCAGGTTCTCAGATCAGCATGGCTCAAATTGCCCTGGATTCACTGCATTGGCGAAACCAGGAACAGATTATGGCGTCTGCGTCCCATGTCTCGCCAAATTCTCCACCGCCCTTTGCTGCCCAGTTTGCGACCGTCCTGGTGGATATCGAAACCGGGCAGGTCAAGGTTGAAGAGCTGATCATGGCGGTAGATGCGGGGGTGATCATCAACCCCGTTGCAGCCTCTGGTCAGATCGAAGGTGGGCTTGCGCAGGCTCTGGGTTATGGTGTCTGCGAAGAAATGCGCTACGACGCCAACGGGCAGCCACGTGAACGCGACCTGGTGAATTACCACATCTTCCGGGCAGATGAGATGCCGGAGATTCGATCAATCTTTGTGCAGACCTATGAAGAGACTGGACCTTATGGGGCAAAAGCAGTTGCTGAGATTCCTCTGGACGGAGCTGCACCCGCGATTGGCAATGCGGTTCTGGATGCCTGTGGCGCAAATGTTCTTGATAATCCACTCACTCCAGAACGAATCTGGCAAGCAATGAAGCATAATTTGGAAAGAAAAACCAATGGATAAGACCAGCGTTTTTAAGCGCAAATCCGACACGATCTATGTGACCGGGCATATTAACCCTGATACTGACTCAATTGCGGCTGCGACTGGTTATGCCTGGCTTTTGAGTGAACGGGATGGTGCCAACGCGATCGCGAGCAGAGCAGGCTCCATCAATCCGCAGACAGCTTATGTTTTGAAATGGCTTGAAATTGATCCGCCTTTGCTGGTAACGGATGCATCACCTCGTTTCGAGTCGGTGATGCGTCGGCTGGACGCTGTCACGCCAGACCGATCTCTGAATGAGGCCTGGACGATTTTGTCGCGCACAGGTGGGATTGCCCCGGTTGTTAATCTGGATGGGACGCCTTTTGGGATGGTGACCGGCAAAAGCATGTTTGACTTTTTGCGGAAGATAATCGGCCCACATGCGAAGTTACGAGAAATGACAATCGCTGAATTGCTGGATATTCCGTGTCGGGAAGCCGCCAATACAGACATCCCAAGATTTCAGCCGCAAACACGCATCAAAGATGTGGTCAATCGCTTGCTGAGGCAAGAGGCTAACGAATATTGGGTTGTGGATGAGAACAAGCGCTACCTGGGCGTAGTTCGGCAGCAAGATCTGCTTAATCCCCCCAGGATCAAGGTAGTGTTGGTGGATCATAATGAGCCGCAACAGTCCATCGCCAATCTTGAGGAAAGCGAATTGCTCGAGATTCTGGATCACCACCGCCTCGGGAATCAGTCAACCCATAACCCAATCAAATTTACGGTAGACATCGTCGGCAGTACATCCACCTTGGTGACAGAACAAATCATGGAAGTCGGATTAAGTGCGCCCCCGAGAATTGCCGGTTTGCTACTCGCAGGACTACTCTCAGATACATTGATTTTTAGTTCTCCGACCACTACTCCTCGCGATAAATCGACTGCTGAGGTACTGGCGAGATGGGCTTTCGTGCCTGGGTCTCCTTTGGAAGATGAAACCATTCAGAGCTACGGACAAAAGATCATTAAGGCTGGTTCAGGTCTGCTGACTCAAGAGCCGGAAGTTGTCGTTAAAACAGACATGAAAAAGTACGAGGCAGCCGGGATCCAGTTTGCAATAGCCCAGGCCGAGACGACAGATGTGTACGATATTGGGGATTATATGGGCAGGCTTAAAGAAGCGCTCGATGACCTAAAAACCCAGAATGGTCTGGATTTTGCAGGGCTGATGATTACGGATGTCGTCAAAGGCTCCAGCCGGGTGATCTTTGTTGATCCACCGGCCGCTCTGGATGAGCTACCGTATACACCCCTTGGAGATGGAAGCTTTTTAGCTGAGGGAGTGGTCTCCCGCAAGAAACAATTATTGCCAATCATCCTCTCTTTGTTAGAGGTTTAACGATGGATTACCTGGAAAGATTGACAGAAGCCAAAAGAGATGGCAAGGCTGTTGCGCTGTGCATCGTCATTGAAACCAATGGCGCAGTTCCACGGCACGCCGGCAGTAAGATGTTGGTCTATGCCGACGGACGCACCGAGGGCAGCGTGGGAGGGGGAGAATTGGAATCAAGGACTGTGAAAGCAGCGCTCGAATCCTTGAAGGATGGACGATCGAAACTGGTGGAATATAGTCTCTCAGCGGAGGATCCTGCTTCGGCAGGGGTGTGCGGTGGTGAGGTGAGGGTGTACATCGAGCCGCAGGTCACTCAACCAATCCTGCTTATTTTAGGAGCAGGGCATGTAGGGCAGGCTGTGGCGAGGTTTGCACAATTGTTGGATTTCCGGGTGATTGTATCGGATGATCGGAAAGAACTATGTAATGCAGATGTTCTGCCGGGCAATCTTGAGTTCTTACCCATGCCGATGGCTGAGATACCTGCTCACCTTGTCATTGATGAGCGAGTTTATGTGGTAGGGGTAACACGCGGCAGCTCTGTGGACGTTGAGGGGTTGGGAGCGATCCTGGAAGGATCGCCAGCCTACGTGGGATTAATTGGCTCAAAAAATCGTTGGGCTGCCACGAGGCAGGGATTGATCGAGCGTGGTGTCAGCCTCGAAAAAATTGCACAGATCAAGTCACCCATTGGATTGAATATCGGGGCAGAGACGCCCAATGAGATCGCAATTAGTATATTGGCAGAGGTCATTGAGCGGCTGAAAAGTTGAAATCAAATTTTGGAGCAAATATGTGGAAAAACTACGTAATACCTGAAAGTATCGAGGCCCTGACGGCAGCCTTGGAAGCAGCTGAAGGGCAGACCAAGATTATCGCTGGCGGCACCGACCTGATGGTTGAGATCAGGAACGGAAAATGGCCTGAATTGAACACGGTTATCGATATTTCGCGCTTGCCTGGTTTGGACCAAATCTGGAAAGATGACCAGGATATCATCCATATCGAAGCGATGGTAACTCATGGTGATGTCCTGCAATCCCCGATTCTAAGGGAATTTGCCAATCCATTGGTTCAGGCCTGTCACCGTGTGGCAACACCTCAACTGCGCAACCGCGCGACTGTGGTCGGTAATCTGGTGACTGCGTCTCCTGCCAACGATACGATCACTCCCTTGATGGCGATGGATGCAAAGCTTGTTTTGGTTTCGAGCCATGGGGAGCGGACGGTTTCACTGCGGGATTTCTACCAGGGAGTCCGTAAAACCGTATTGGCACCCAATGAATTTGTCCTGGAAGTGACCTTTCACGCGCTCAAACCCAACCAGCATGGTAGTTTCATGAAGCAAGCGCTCCGCCGCACTCAGGCAATTTCAGTCTTAAACTGCTGTGTGCTGCTGGAGATGGAGGATGAGATCATCCAAAATGCGGTTATTACCATGGGCTCAGTTGCTCCGACAATCATCCATGCAATAGAAGCCGAAGACTTTTTGAAGAGTAAGAAACTTGAAGACCAGGTGATAAAGGAAGCTGGTCGGCTTGCTGCACAAGCGACCAGACCCATCAGTGACATTCGGGCAACGGACGAATATCGTTCTTACATGATGCAATCGCTGGTTGAAGACGGATTGATGGAGCTGAAGAATGGTACCCAGGCTGCGAAAGTGCCTTCCAAGCCAGTTGCCTTAGACACGAAAGAGGGATTCCACAGCCCTGCAGTGAGTGAGTGGGATGGAAAAACAATCCAAACGACGATCAATGGTCAGTTGTACGTGATCGACGGCGCAACAGACATGACATTGTTAAATATGGTGCGAGAGCGCATAGGTTTCACCGGAACCAAGGTGGGCTGTGAGGAAGGGGAGTGTGGTGCGTGCACTTTATTCCTGGATGGCAAGGCTGTCGTGAGTTGCCTGGTACCTGCGCCGCGTGCGCACCTGGCAAATATCACCACCATCGAAGGGATCGCAGAAGGTGAAACGCTCCATCCAGTGCAGCAAGCCTTTGTGGATCATGGAGCGGTGCAATGTGGGTATTGCACACCGGGTTTTGTAATGGCTGCAGTGAAATTACTTCAGGAAAAGCCCAATCCAGACCGCGATATGGTAAAAGAAAGTATTTCAGGTAATCTCTGCCGTTGCACGGGCTATTACAAGATTATTGAAGCCATTGAATCAGTTTGCGAGAAGGTGAGGAGTTAAGATGAGCACAATTGGAAAATCTGTCCCTCGTGTCGATGCGGTTGCGAAAGTGACTGGTAAAGCCAAGTATCCAGGTGATTTTCAGTTCTCCGATCAGCTTGTGATGAAAGTTCTGTTTTCCCACCGGGCACATGGACGGGTTGTGGCTATTGACACGACTCAAGCTGAGGTTATTGACGGTGTAGTGATGATTTTGACGGCAAAAGATGTACCTGTGAATGAGTATGGTCTCGGCATTAAAGATCAACCTGTATTAAGTGGACCAGGTTCCAGCATCCCAGGCGCCGATATTGTCCGCTTTGAAGGCGACCAGGTGGCGCTGGTAATTGCTGAAAGTGAAGCAATCGCGCTTGAGGCGCTGAAGCGGATCGTGGTGACTTACGAAGATCTTCCAGTTGTGAAAACGCTTGGCGAAGCATTGAAGGAAGACGCACCGATCCTGCACGCTCGCTTGAACAGCAACATTTTCCATCACAATGTCGTTCGCCGTGGGTCGACAGATGAAGCCTTCAAACAATGCGCCGTCATCGTGGAAGGCGAATATCAGACTCCGGTGCAGGAACATGCCTATTTGCAGCCAGAATCAGGGGTTGGTTTTGTGGATGAAGAGGGCAGGATCACGATCGTGACTGCCGGGCAATGGGCTCACGAAGATCGGGAGCAAATTGCCCATGCGCTTGGATTGCCTGAGGATAAAATCCGGGTTATTTACCCTGCCATAGGAGGAGCCTTTGGCGGCAGGGAAGATATGTCGGTACAAATCATTCTCGGACTGGCTGTGATGCGGCTGAAAGAGCGTGGAATTGACCGACCAGTGAGGATCGTATGGTCGCGCGAGGAGTCGATCATCGGGCATTGTAAGCGGCATGCCTACACGATGAAGGCAAAATGGGGCGCAGACGCAGAAGGGAAGATCCTCGCAGCTGAATGCCAGATCTGGGCGAATGGCGGTGCTTACTGCTACACCTCTCCCAAGGTCCTTGGGAATGCGACGCTGCTCGCCACCGGACCTTATGAGGTCCCAAACGTCAGCACGGATGCTTATGCTGTTTACACCAATGACATTCCAGGTGGAGCTTTCCGGGGTTTTGGTGGACCACAAGCAGCGTTTATGGCAGAAATGCAAGTAGGTAAACTGGCGGAAGCCCTGGGAATGGATCCGGTTGAATTTCGTATGCGGAATCTCTTCAAGGAGGGTTCCACGATCTCCATGGGCTCTCAACTCCCGGCGGGGGTCACCATCCGCCAGGTAGTCCAGAAATGTGCTGAAGAGGCAGGCTGGACGCACGGTCCGGAAGGCTGGAAAAAGCCTGAACTTGCTCCCGCAGAAAACCCAAACATCAGGCGAGGACTTGGAATTGCGTGTGGATATAAGAACATCGGCTTTTCTTATGGAGCACCCGAGAATTGCGGTGCTACCATCATCCTCGAAGGAAATGAGACGATCGAAAAAGCGCAACTGTTCCACGCTGGTGCGGACGTTGGGCAGGGATCCCATACCACCTTTGCCCAAATCGCGGCTGAAGCCCTGAATTTACCACTCGAGAAACTTGAATTGCACTATTCAGATACTTCTAACACACTCAACTCGGGCAGTGCGTCCGCCTCACGTATGACCCATATGGCTGGAAATTCCATCATCGGTGCTGCCAAAGTGGCGCTGGAACGCTGGCAGGAAGGTAACCGCCCTGCGATTGGATCTTTTGTCTACCGTCCACCAGCCACCACTCCGATAGATAAAACCGATGGTCACTGCACTCCTAACTTTACCTATGGTTACGTCGCACAGGCGATTTTCGCCGATGTCAACATCCTGACCGGTGAGGTCCACCTGCGGGATGTGATCAGCGTGGATGACGTCGGCAAAGCGATCAACCCCACGCAGGTTGAAGGTCAAATTGAAGGTGCGGTGGTCCAGGCGACCGGTTACGCGATCCTGGAAAATTGGAAGAAAAGAGACACGAAGACTCTGACGAAAGAATTCTCGACCTATCTTATTCCCACAGTTCTGGATATCCCTGACCACACCCGTTCCGTGATCCTGGAATATCCCGATCCAATCGGTCCTTATGGCGCGAGGGGAATGGGTGAGATGCCTTATCTGCCCTTTGCTCCGGCAGTGATCGACGCGGTTTATCAGGCGACGGGAATTCGCTTTCATCGCTTCCCCCTGACTGCTGAGAGGGTTCTGCGTGGCTTGGGGAAGTTACAGCCAGAGGTTAGCGGTTTTTGGGATTATGAGTAATCAGGTTGCGGGAATTGTTCTCGCAGCTGGCGGTTCAAGTCGATTTGGATCGCCAAAACAATTACTGCCCTGGCGGGGAACAAGCGTCCTAAA
>WOZA01000135.1:16613-23190 GCA_011620505.1 Anaerolineaceae bacterium | reverse complement strand
ATGACCGCCGCGCAAACCCGGTATTTTTCCCGAAACACACGTTAAAGAGGCTTGGACAAGTGACAGGTGACCAGGGCGGACGAGCGATTTTCTCTGAGTTTCAGGTAGAATACTTCCCCTGGCTGGATGATTGCATGGCGCTGGATATTGATACTCCGGAAGATTACGAAAAGTTGAAAGCCTGTTACAGCTTGTAATAGGCTCATTTGAAGTTGAGTATAATCTACAAGTTATTCTCGAGTCCAACCATCTGTCCGATCAAGGATAATGACACGCAACCCACGCGAGGGTTTTGAAATTAGGTGTTGAACGAAAAAGACACTAACTAACGTATCAGGAGATTATTTTGCTAACTAACGAAGCTGTTTTGAATGCACTTAGACAGGTAATGGATCCAGATCTGCATCAGGATCTTGTGAGCCTTGGAATGATCAAGGACCTGAAAATCGACGGAGAGCAGGTCAGTTTCACGATAGAACTGACGACCCCCAGTTGTCCGCTCAGATCAAAGATCGAAAATGACGCTCGTCAGGCGGTGTTGAGTTTGACTGAAGCCAAAGTGGTGCAGATTAACACGTCCGCACGTGTCAGAACCCCAAAGCCTGTAACCATTGGCGAGAATCAATTCAAACATATAATCGCAGTTGGTTCTGGCAAGGGTGGCGTAGGAAAAAGCACTGTTGCTGTAAACCTGGCTGTTGCATTGGCGAGCGATGGTGCCAAGGTTGGTCTGCTCGACGCGGATATTTATGGTCCCAATATTCCACGCATGCTGGGTATTGATCGTTTGCCTGATAGTCAAACAAGCGGCAAAATACCCTTGGCTGAAGCCTTTGGGATGAAGGTGATGTCGATTGGTTTCCTTGTGCAGAATGGTCAGCCTTTGATCTGGCGTGGACCCATGCTTCACTCAGCGATACAACAGTTCATCACCGATTTTGATTGGGGTGATCTGGATTACTTCATCGTTGATTTACCGCCGGGAACAGGAGATGTGCAACTCTCTTTGAGTCAAACATTACCCTTGACAGGGGCTGTAATCGTGACGACACCCCAGCAAGTTGCCGTTGATGATGCTTCACGCGCGGTGGCTATGTTTGAGAAACTTGAAGTTCCGGTTCTCGGGATCGTCGAAAACATGTCCTATCTCAACATGCCTGATGGCTCAAAGCTGGCAGTTTTTGGAGAGGGTGGAGGCGAGCATCTGGCTTTTCGCACTGGCACAACCTTCCTGGGCAGGATTCCGCTTGATCCTGAGATTGGAAAAAGTGGGGATTTTGGGAGCCCTATTGTGCTTTTGGACCGGAACAATCCCAGTGCCGAAGCCCTGCGTGAGGTAGCTTGCAAGGTGGCTGCAGAAGCCAGCATCAAGGCACATGAGCGTGAAGTTCTGGAATGATATAATCGCAACTATGTCTGAGATTAATTACATTGGTGTTCAATTTAAACCGATAGGCAAAACATATAGCTTTTCGCTTCCGGAAGGTCTGGAAGTTCAAAGAGACACTCGGGTGGTGGTTAATACTGTCAGAGGCAAGCAAATCGGCAGGGTCACAGCGGTTAATCTGCCGCAACCAGAAAATTCTTCTGAAGTTCAACCCATCGAACGGATTGCCACCGAAGAAGACCTGCAGAGAAAAGCAGAAATTACCAAAAAAGAGGAAGAGGTCGTCGCTGCAGTCGCGAAATATCTGCGCGATCCTGGTCATGAAGGCGTCAAAGTCGTAGATGCGGAATACAGCCTTGATTATTCGAGACTGTCCATTTATCTCAACTATGAGACTGGGATTGACTTTAATCCGCGCAACTTTATCCGGGACGTCTCGCATATGTTCAAAGATTGCCATATCGAAGTGCGTCAGGTCGGACCGAGAGATGCTGCCAAGGTTATCTCTGGGATTGGGGCCTGCGGGATAGAAAAGCGCTGCTGCTCCAGGTTTCTGACGGAATTCAGTTCAATCTCGATTAAGATGGCAAAATCACAGGATATTTCCCTGACACCAATGGAGATCACCGGCATTTGTGGAAGGCTTCGCTGCTGCCTGGCTTATGAGTATGATTTTTATGAAGAAGCTCGCGCAAAATTACCCAAGAAAAAGAAGGTCGTGACAACTCCACTTGGTGAAGGGAAGGTTTTACAGGTCATGCCGTTAAAAGACTCGGTCCTCATAGATCTTCCTGAGAAGGGACCCAGAGAGTTTACGCGGATAGAACTTGAGACTGGTGTTCTGGAAGAGAAAAATACCCCCATCGTCGCCAAAGATTTTTCATTTTCTGAGCAAGATGAGGATGTGGAGGTAGTGCGCCTGGAATCTCCAGGACCACGGGAGGATAGATCTCGCGGAAGACGCGACAGGCAAGATAACCGACAACGCCAGAGCGGTCAGCAGCGCATTGAAAATACACGCGATGGACAGAGGCCAAGCCGAGAGCAGAAGCCCTCAAGCAGCCGACCGCAAGATCAGGCACGCAATAGCAGTCAACCATCCAGGCCGGGCCGGTCGAATGAACCGGCTCAATCGCAGGAGCAGCGGAAAGGCAACCAGGGACGCAGGAGAAAGTCGCGTCCATACGATAGCCCGTCTGCGGATAAATCCCCAAAACAGGAGTAGACGAACAATGATATTTCCAGAATGGGAAGGGTCTAAATCGATCATGGTCATCCTCGCCCATCCGGATGACCCGGAGTTTTTTATGGGTGCCACGATTGCTGAATGGGTGAAACAGGGGCACAAGGTGAGCTATCTGCTGCTTACCAAGGGTCAGAGGGGAGTCAGCCCGGAATATCCGGATCCTGCAAATTTGGATGTGGTGAGAGTGCTGGAACAACAAAATGCTGCCGCTAAACTAGGCGTAAGCAAGGTTGAATTTCTCGATTACCAGGATGGTTACCTTGTACCGGATCTCGAAGCACGGAAGAAAATCGCGCGGGAGATCCGAAGACTGCGTCCAGATATTGTTGCCACGTGTGACCCGTTGTTGCTCTACCAAAAAGGCCGCATAAATCATCCCGACCATCGTGCGGCAGGTCAGATTGTGATCGATGCAATCTTCCCAGCTGTGGGAAATCCAGCATTTTTCCCGGAACAAATTAATGAGGGATTCCTTCAACATAACGTGGAAGAACTTTGGCTCAGTTTACCGGTTGAAGCTAATTTCGAAATGGAAGTGACACAACACTGGCAATTGCGACTGGATGCCTTGTTGGAGCACGTCTCCCAAGTCGGTGAGCCGGCAGCATTCCTCGAACAGATGGAAACAAGGCGTAAAACACAATGGGGGGAGCAAATGCGATACATCGAATCGTTCAGGAGATTGATTTTATGAGCGACTCCCGCATTTATCACTTTGCCAAGACCCTTCAAGATACTGCCAGCCAACACCGCCGACATATTCATCGCAATCCTGAACTTGCTTTTCAGGAAATGCAGACTGCCGAATATGCCGCAAAAGAATTGGAGACACTAGGGTTCGAGGTCAAACGTGGTTTTGGGAAGACCGGACTGGTGGCTTCCTTGGCTGCTTTGAGCAATGGACCACGATTTTTGCTGCGGTTTGACATGGACGCCTTGGCTGTGCAAGAACAAACTGGTCTTGATTTCGCTTCGACCAAAACGGGATTGATGCATGCGTGTGGGCATGATGGCCATGTGGCAATTGGCTTGACGTTGGCTAAAATTCTCTCTGAGCTGAAAGATGAGCTCAGCGGATGTTACTATCTGCTTTTTCAACCGGCTGAAGAAATCGGCGAGGGAGCTGCTGCAATGATTGCGGATGGTGTCCTCGATTTCATCCAACCTGATTACGCTTTGGCAGTGCATTTGTGGGGGGAGGAACCTGCAGGTTGGTTGGGGATCACTCCAGGTCCGATTATGGCTGGATGTAAAGATGTAAGCATCAAAGTGCGCGGGGTTGGCGGGCATGGCGGCCGACCTCAGAAAGCGGTGGATTCAATTCTGGCAAGCGCCCATTTGATCACAGCCTTGCAATCCATTGTCAGCCGGAAATTAGATCCTCTTGATAGTGGGGTGTACTCGATTACCCAGATTCATGCCGGCACGAATAATAACGTCATTCCTGATAGTGTCTTCATGAGCGGCAAGCCACGATTTTTCACCCCAGCGGCTGAAGAAGTGATTGTAACTTCCACAAAACGGATCAGTGAGGGGGTTGCGGAAGCGTTTGGTTGTGAAATCGAGGTCGAGTTTGGGACGAGTATTCCGCCGACAGTCAATGACGCAGCGGTTTGCCAGGCTGCTTACATGGCGGCTCAGAAGATCGATCCTGAGTTTGAGATTGGAAAAAATTTCAAACTTATGGGGTCAGAAGACATGTCATTATTCCTGCAGTTGGTGCCTGGCGCAATATTCTTTGTGGGGGCGGGAAAAGAAGAGCCAGCAAAACGCTTTCCTTTGCACCACCCTGGCTTTGATATTGATGAAAGCAGCCTTATTACTGCGGCTTCGCTTCTGTTGGAGACTTGCCAGCAATTGGCGAAATCAGCCTGATGGAATTTAAGTCAACCATCATCGGTTTATCTGGTTCCAGCGGCAGTGGAAAGACTCAAACTTGCCAAAAGTTAGTCAAAGCATTACGCGCTGGAGGTTTTCAGTGTTGCGGATTTGTTTCACCGGCTGTGTTTGTAGGAACAAATAAAACTGCCATCAAGGTTCAATGGTTGGAAAATGATGCGGAACGGTTATTGATGACCCCTCTGACAGAAGAAAGCCAACCGATGGTTGGACGCTGGCAGATCCATTTAGATGCCTTTGAGTGGATTAACCGGAATTTAGCTGACCTGAAGGGATGCCAGGCATTTTTTTGCGATGAGATCGGCCCTTTGGAAGTGCTACAGGGAAAAGGGTGGATCAAGGCACTGGATATCGTGGATGAAAGAAAGTACGCGCTCAACGTAATCACATTCAGACCATCCTTACAAGATTATTTCAAACAACGTTTTCCTGACCTGGTTATGTATGATCTTGATAATCAAGGTAATGACGAAAAAGCCATCCGAGACGTCAAAGACCTATTCGGTATAGGCTAAGCAAAGGCAGAAACAATCCTGGTTATGTATAATCCCGATATGGAAGAGACCTCTTCAGAGAAAATGCCCCTGAGCCAGCATCTGGAAGACCTGCGCAAGGTCCTTTTCCGGGCATTGTTGGGTTTATTGGTCGGGGTCATCGCAGGCGCCTTTTTTGTGAACCCTGTGCTGGATTTCTTGGCGCGGCCAATCGGGGGAGTAGGAAACCTCCAGGTGATTGAAGTAACGGAATCCATGTCCGTCTATATGCGGGTTACATTGCTGATTGGTCTGATCGTTGCTTTGCCATGGATTTTCTTCCAACTATTCTCTTTTGTCGGAAAGGGGCTAAAAAAGAGCGAAAAACGCGGTCTTATTATCGCCATCCCATTTGCCACGGCTCTTTTTCTGGCGGGAGGGACCTTTGCTTTTTTTGTGATGCTGCCAGCTTCGATGAAATTTTTTACCAGCCTGCTGGCAGTGGACACCAGTCTTCGCTTGAGCTCTTATTTTGGATTTGTGACCAATCTGATCTTTTGGATCGCAATGAGTTTTGAATTGCCTCTTTTGGTTTTTGTTCTGACCAGGGTGGGGGTGATTAAACCGGACTTCTTGACTAAGGGCTGGCGTGTTGCCCTGGTTGTGATCGCCGTTTTGGCAGCTGTGATCACGCCGACAGGTGATCCTGTAAACATGGTGATTTTCATGTTGCCGCTATTTGTATTATATTTAATGAGTATTGGGCTCTCTATGCTGGCGTACAAAGCAAGGCGTGCCAACGAATCAGAAAGCCCGGAGGAAGTGTGACATGCTTGGAAGTATTCAATGGCCAGAAGTGATTTTGATCTTGGTGGTCCTCATATTGATTTTTGGGGTTGGTCGCATCTCTAAGATCGGTGGTGAATTGGGATCTGGCATCAAGGCGTTTAAAGAAGGTCTGGATGGCAAGAAGAAGTCTGATGAAGAAAAAGAGTCAGACGAGCCTAAGTCTTCCTAAAAAAGGCGAAAATGGAATTCTTAAATCTTGGTTGGCCTGAGATTCTATTAGTTTTCTTGCTGGCTTTCATTATTCTTGGTCCAGATCGGATCAAGAAGTTCGGGGGAGATCTGGGGACGTTCCTGCGGAAGCTAAGCAAGGATGGTCTGTTTCGTGAAGTTGTCCAGACAACAGATGAATTGCGCAACTATCCGCGGAAGATCCTGAACGAAGCCATGCTGGATCAACCAGTAAAGTATGACCAGGCAGAAAAAAGCATGCTTCATCCGCCGCAAGAAGTCATCGATATACCACCTGGTGATGACCAGGTTCAAGGCTAACAGTTTTAAGCTGCCTGTTTATCGCATCATTTTCCGCATTTGACTGATCATCATCTCAAAAGCTGAACCGACATCACTTAACGGTTTGTTTTCACTTCTTGGGAAAATTCCTTCAAAAATTGCCAGCAATTGCGGTTTCGTGAAATGGTTGGAGATTTCGAAGATAGCAGCGGGATTCGTTAGCAGCGATGGAATCTTTTGCATGAACAACCCTTTGGCAAGAGTCGAGAGACG
>WOZA01000135.1:11505-16513 GCA_011620505.1 Anaerolineaceae bacterium | reverse complement strand
TTAGCAGCGATGGAATCTTTTGCATGAACAACCCTTTGGCAAGAGTCGAGAGACGAAAATAATGCATCATCCTGGTCAGACTGGAGATTGGGGTTGTCTCGAATGTTTCCATTTCCATGCCTGTGAGATGAATTGAAAGTTCCTCGGTTGCAGGTACATTAGCGATACTGATCAGCAGAGATTTGTGGAATTCATCATAGGCGCTTTCAAAAACCAAGTTCACGTCTGAACCACTGACCTTGATCTCTGTTGGTTGACTGATACCAATGATTTCGAAATCGTAATCCCGAATTTTCGGAAATCCTATAATAGCATCAGGTTGTCCCGTTACAGCGAACTTATTAAGTTCGAGAGTTTCACCGCTCAAGCTCTGCGAGAATCTGGTTATAGCAAAATCCCCATTCCGATAGCCCTGGGTTTCCCCATCATCTTCATAGAGCTCATAGCTTCCGTCTGAGCCGGCAAAGAACTTGAGATGAAGCCGGGACGGCAGTTTGACTCCATTCGCCGGATCATCGGCATTCATCGGGATGATCGCGCCAGTCTTGGCACAGACTGGAATCTGGCTTTGGTCACCGTATAATGTCAGCCATGAGCCTCCTTCATGAGCTTCATTGGTGAAGAAGTCAAACCACTGTCCAGCAGGAAGCCAGACGGCATGGCGCGCGAGTTTCGTGGTCGGATCCACAGGTTGGGTGATGGGAGCAACCAGTAGCTGCCGGGCAAAAGTGTATTGATTGGGCGCCTGGTAAGCAGCTTCCTCGTTCGGGTAGGAATAGTACATGGGGAGGATCAGGGGTTCTCCCTGCTGGGCGTTCAGCCAATTTGCGGTATAAATCAAAGGCAATAAGGAATGCCTGAGCTGCATAGCGGTTCGCACATTTTCTAAGACATCTTTTCCTAAAGCCCAGGGACGCCTGTCGATGAATTCATTGTTGGTAGAATGCAGCCTGAAGATAGGGCTGAAAATGCCAAATTGGACCCACCGTAAATAGAGCTCAGGATCTTCTATCCCCTCACAGTGTCCGCCAATATCATGACTCCACCAGCCGTAAGCAACGTTGGCAGCGGTTGCAGTCATCTCGGGTTGAAAAGCCAGACTCTCCCACGAGACGATGGTATCACCTGAGAAGCCGATCGGGTAGCGATGCCCGCCCAGACCTGGCCAGCGTGAGAAGATAAAGGGACGCTTTTGCGGAGTGCGGCCGAGGTCGTAGTAATGCAGGTGATTAAGCCAGAATAAGGGATCCAAACCGTCCGTTCCAGACTGTGTGCCTTGCTGCCAGTCCATCCACCAGAAATCAACTCCCTGGTCCTCCAATGGGTGATGGAGATACTTGAAATACGCTTCGGTGAAGGCGCGATCGGCGATATCGAAAGTAATAGGTTTGCCTTCAGAAGGGTCGTATCCGAGCGCTGATGCCATCGCGGGAAATGCTTCTTCATGGGTATGAACACCTTCCGCTGGGTGAAGGTTCAGGGCGGTCTTCAGCCCGCGTTTGTGAAGCTCTTCAATGAACTTAGTTGGATTGGGGAATAGTTTTCTATTCCAGGTGTAACCAGTCCAACCGGAGCTGGAGTTGCCGTTGTTGGTAATATGCCAATCCATGTCCACGATGCAGACTGAGAGAGGGATTTGTTGCAGGGTGAACGCATCCATTAGATCCAACAATTCATGGTCTGAATACGGCCAAAAGCGACTCCACCAGTTTCCCAAAGCCCAGCGTGGCAGCAGCCCAGGTTTACCAGAAATGCGTTGGTAATCGGTAATCGCCGAAAGGTAATCTTGCGCGTAGCCAAAAAAGTAAACATCCCGTTTTTCAGGAGATGTTTCGCATGGCTTGAGCCACTCATTTTCATCAAATACCAGGCTGCGGCTGTCATCCACCACTGCCCAACCGCTGCGTGAAACCAGGCCGTCGGGCAGGGTCAGGCGACCGTTGGTACTGTCGAGCGTGCGGATAGTGCCACCGAGATTAGTTTGGTCGGGAAAGCTATATTGCCAGGTTTGCCCTGATTGTTTGAGGGTGATATGCAAGTCGCGCCAGTGAAAACGCCCGTTTTCGGCAAAACGGAGATGAAGATAGTCAGTTTCAATGTGCAGCCATCCGTCCTGCTTCCAGGAGTGATAGGTCGGCACAGGCTGATCGCGATACAGGAACACCTGGCTGGCATGATCCTCAAACCTCCTCAGCGGGTCAAATTCCATCCTGATCAGTCGGCTTGTCAGGATAGTGAACCTGGCATTTCCTTCGAGAATAATTGCAGCAGGATTAGCCTTTGGGGTGGGTGTGGGGTAAATTGCCTGGATCATTGTTCCTCCGAACCGTTTAATGCTTTAGTTTAACTCCAAAAACCTTTTTTATCAGGGGTTGCGAGTAAAATTAGGAAATCAAATCTTAGGAGGCTGGAATGGATGGAATCGTAGAAGAAAAAGTAAATGCTCCTGTGGTTAAACGTTCGAAGTGGAAGACCTTGTTCGCCCTATCGCTCGGATATTTCGTTGATCAGGGCGAAGCGCAGGCAATGTCAATATTCAGTCCGGTATTAAGGCAAATCTGGGGGCTGAGCTTCAGGAATCTTTCCTGGATCACGTTTTTTCGCAGCCTGCTTCAATCTCTCAGCTCTCCATTTTGGGGATACCTTTCCGATCGTCATTCCCGCAAGAAAGTGCTTTTCTGGGGGACAGGCTTTTGGGGTATCTGGACTATTTTGGTAGGCTTGACGCAAAACTTCAATCAATTGCTTTTGGTGCGCGTGATCTCTGGCATAGGTTTAGGCTGCCTGATGCCAGCTACCTTCTCAATTATGGCTGACACCTTCGCGCCCAAGATCCGCGGCAGAATGCTCGGGCTTCTGGAATCGGTAGGGATACTTGGCATCATTGTCTTCACGGTCGGGCTTGGACGCTTAGCCACTCCTGAAACATGGCGTTATGGGTTTTTGATTTTAGGTGTCGCCAGCATTCTTTCCGGCGTAATAATTCTACTTTTTGTTGATGAACCGCTGCGGGGCGAGGCCGAACCTGAAATGCGTGGTCAACTGACGCTTGAAGATTCCCAGAAATACAAGGCGCAAATCAGTGACATCAAAAAAGTACTTTCAATCCCCACTATACGTGTCGCCATTCTGCAAGGGCTGGCTGGCTCGATGCCCTGGGTCATTATGGGCGCCTTTCTCATTCTGTGGCTGGTTGAAGAACGTGGGCTATCGACTCAGGTTGCACCCATGGTATTTGGGGCAATGATCGTCGGCACGGCTATCAGCAATATTATTGGTGGCGTTCTGGGCGATTGGGCTGACAAGAAAAATCCCAAGTATGGCAGGACGATTGTTGGGCAGATTTCGGTTGTAATGGGCATCCCCTTTACCTTGTTTCTGTTTTTGAGGACAGAAAACTGGGACATCCTTCCGCTCACGATTCTCAGCTTCGTCACCGCCTTGTTTATCAGTTGGCCGGGGAAGGGCTCCAAGGAGCCAATGATGTCTGCCGTGGTTCCACCCGAACTACGCTCAACAGCTTTCGCCATGACGACCTTCATTGAAAGCGGTTTTGCGGCAATCGTGGCTCTGATTTTTGGCATTATCGCTGACAGAATTGATTTGCACACAGCTATGCTCTGGACAATTCCTTTCCCATGGATCATTTGTGCCATCCTGTTCAGTGGTTTTTATTTTACATATCCAAAAGACCTCGCTAAGAACCGGAAGCTTTTAGAGGATCGCGCCAGGGAATTTGGTATCACTGAGTAAACAAAAAGAAACTGCCGTAAAGGCAGTTTCTTTTTCTGGCGGGAGCGACGGGATTTGAACCCGCGGTCTCGGCCTTGACAGGGCCGCATGTTTGACCACTACACCACGCCCCCAAAGCGAAGCATAGTTTATCATGCCAAATCTTGAAAGTCAAGAAGATGAATGAGAGGGTTGGAATAAGCGTGTTGTGAGGAGTTGCTGACATAACAAAAAAGCAGCCAGGATATTATTAGATCTGGCTGCTTTTTGCATCAATCAGTGATAGCCTTCCTGAGCTTAATCCTGGGCTGCGCTGGCAACGTCTCCCGCGGCTTTGGTAGTCTCGTCAGCCAACTTTTCGGCTTTCATCTTGGTACTGTGACCCAATTCGCTGGCTTTCTCTTTGGTTACCTTAGCAACCTCTTCCGCTGCCGTGGTGGCTTCCTCAGCCAATTTTTCGACCTTGGTTTTGGTGCTGTGACCCAACTCGGAAGCCTTTTCTTTCGTCACTTTAGCTAACTCATCAGCTTTGGCAAGGGCATCTTTGTAGGCTACTTCAGCCCTATGTTTGGTGTCTTCGTAAGTTTCAGTGCCTTTATCTTTCAGTTCAATTGTTTTTTCTTTGATGATCTGGCGAGTTTCCTCGCCGGTTTGAGGTGCCATCAACAGGGAAACAATCGCCCCGGCTAAGGCACCCACAGTGAAACCCATCAAGAATGATCCAAAATTGCTTTTGTCAGACATAGTAATCTCCTCTTTTTTATCGTTTTAAGTGAAATATATCAACAAGTTTGCGGATGCTCGCCAGTGATTCATTGAGCTTGATCACTGGTTCGCTAACATTATCACTTAAGAACCGAACAGTGCCTTTGAGCGTGTTCACGGTGTCGGTTGTTGAGTGCAGGATTGGCTTGATCTCATGTTGGAGCAGATTGGTTAGATTGGCAAGCTGGATGATCAAAACCACTAATGCCACTCCTATGACCACCATCATCAAAGCCATGAGTATGATGAAAATGTCACGGACCTGGGAAACAACCTGACCATCAGCTCTCGCAAGGAAAAACAAACCGACGATCAAACCTATCAGCAGTAATACTGCAATTACGATCGCCAGTATCGGTTTCTTTTCATTGGTTACGTCTACCTGGGCATTGATTTGCTCAGATTTTTCGCTATCTGCAGGTTCAGTTGTTTTTGCGGGACTCTCGGACATTTTTACCTCGACATGATTATAACACATTGAAAGCATTCACAAAGTGCTTGTAGAAATCAG
>WOZA01000135.1:0-11405 GCA_011620505.1 Anaerolineaceae bacterium | reverse complement strand
AGTGCTTGTAGAAATCAGGCTAAAGGTCTTCACCAATTGTCAGTTCTTCGTCGGTGGTGGCAAACAGTTTTTCACGGGGTTTCAGATTAATATCTCCGAACAATGTAAGTTGATCTGTATCGATCATGTCTTGTTTGACCAGCTCAAGAATTGCGAGAAATACAACGATGATTTGAAGACGGTCCGCATCTTCCCCAACAAGTACAGAGAAGCTGGCATTTCCCATATCCTTTAGGATTCCGACGATCTCCTGGACTTTCTTCCGCAAGGTCATCTTGGGAATTCTGATTGAGGAACCCTCCATGATTGGGCCATCCTGGCTGGCGAGGCGCTCAAGGGCAACAAGCAGATCCGTGAGATCAACACCGGTCAGGTCCAGCTGGACGTTGACAGGATACGATTTGGGAACATGCAGGTAGCACCTCAGGTTTCGATCGAGACGTGAATTGAGCCATGCTGTTGTGTTCTTGATCTCTCGATAAATCCTTAGCTGTTTGGCAAGGGCTTCTCCCAGGTCTTCTTCTTCGGGTTCTCGGACGGGAGGTCTGGGGAGCATCGCTTCAGATTTGATCTGTACCAGTTTTGACGCAATTACCATGAACTCCGAGATGTAGTCTGGATCTGCATGTTCGTTCTCATGGATATAGACTAAAAACTGATCCGTTACCTGTGCCAGGGCGATTTTTGTGATATCCAATTCAGACTTCTGGATCAAATCCAAAAGGAGATCGAGCGGACCTGAGTATAGTTCAGTTTCGATTTCGTAGTCATCTGTTTCATGTATCCATGAGCCGGCCATGGTGTAATTATAGTCTGAGTGAGTCGGAATTGTTGTACACTTAAGAATATTTGACTGACAGGCAGGAAAAAATGACCAATTTCATCTGTAGAGACTGTTTACAACCTTATCCTGAGGCAGGTTTGCCTCATGAATGCCCGAATTGCGGCGGAGTATTTACTCTGAGGGACATGACTTTTACAGAACCCACCTCAGTGCCAGGGAAATCCCTGGGCATATGGAGATTTGCGGAGTCGTTCGGATTACCTGCAAGTTATCCTGTAAGCTACCTTGGGGAAGGGGAAACCCCGCTTGTTCCGGTGAAAATTCGCGGAAGAGATTTTTTGGGCAAAATGGAAAACCTCAACCCGAGCGGATCGTTTAAGGATCGGGCAACAGCAGTACTCACCAGCGTGTTAAGAGGTCGGAATCAGTTAAGTGTCGTAGAAGACTCTTCTGGAAATGCGGGAGGCTCGCTGGCTCTCTATGGGGCTGCATTCGGAATTCACTGCCGTATATACATTCCCAACGGCACCAGCGGACCAAAACGCCGGCAAATTGAGGTTTGCGGCGCAGAAGTTATCCAGGTTGAAGGTCCGCGCGAGAATGCCCATAAAGCAGCTCTTGAGGCGGTTCACAGGGAAGGGCTACCTTATGCCAGCCATGCTGCTCAACCATTTGGGATGGCAGGGATCGCTACGATCGCTTTTGAGATTTTCGAATCACTTGGGGAAATGCCAGGTATGGTTTTTTGTCCGATTGGGCATGGATCCTTATTTACAGGAATTTTAATGGGGTTTGATGCACTGGTGCGTGCCGGAAAAGCTGCAAAAAGACCCAGGCTAATTGGAGTCCAGCCCGAAGTCTGTGCACCGGTTGTCTCAGCCTGGCAAAAGAAGCCATTTTCAGGCACTTTAGGCAGTAGTTTGGCTGAAGGCACCATGGTCGAAAATCCTGCCAGGTCAGCGGAAATACTTGGCAATCTTGACCACGATCGGGATCATGTTGTGGCCGTGACAGAATCAGAAATCGCAGATGCCCATCGATTGCTTATTCAAGCGGGTCTGTACGTGGAACCGACCTCAGCAATGGTGTTGGCTGCGAGTAATAAGGTAGAGGAGACCCCTGGAAAGTCAGTCCTCATTTTGAGCGGATCTGGGTTAAAATCAAATACATAAGTGGAACTGGGGAACCGTTTGACCTCAATGGGGTTGATGTTAAACGAATCGGCAGTTCTGCGGGAGGTTGAATGTTAAATACTGCTGCCGGTAAAGCATTAAAAAAGAACTTACCAAAAAATTTTACTGAGGATTTCTATCTCATTCGAGCGCTGACTCACAGATCTTACGTCAATGAGAGTAGGGACGTACTTGAGGATAATGAACGCTTGGAATTTTTAGGCGACTCAATCCTGGATTTCCTGGTAGCCGATTGGTTATATCAAAGCTTTCCAGAGAAAAAAGAAGGGTTTCTGACAAAAGTAAGGTCTGCTTTGGTCCATACCCATCAGCTATCTCAGTTTGCGCGGAAAATAGGGATCGGACCTGCACTATTTCTTGGCAAAGGCGAAGAACTCGCTGGCGGAAGAGATCGTGATGCCATCTTGTGCGACGCTTTTGAAGCCTTGATTGCTGCAATGTACTTGAGTACCGATATCGAAACAGTACGCAGTTTTGTTTACCCATTACTCGAACAAGAGTCCGGTAATATTATTCAGAACCATACTGAAGAGGATGTCAAAAGTCAGCTTCAGGAATGGGCACAGGCTAAAGGCTTCGCTTCTCCAACTTATGTATTGGTCAACGAAACAGGTCCCGACCACGCAAAGGTCTTTGAAGTCAGTGCATACATCAATGGCAAAGAGATCGCACGAGGCTCAGGTTCCAATAAGCAAATGGCTGAAAAACAAGCTGCCTATCAAAGTCTGAAAGTATTGGGAATTACCCAAAGATGACAGAAACCAAGTTAGCCTCTCTCACGCTGCATGGGTACAAAACCTTTGCAAAAGAGACAAACCTCGTTTTTCCAGCACGGATCACTGCTATCGTAGGTCCAAATGGCTCGGGAAAATCCAATGTGGCCGATTCAATCCGTTGGGTTTTGGGCGAACAGTCGTATACCATGTTGCGTGCCAAGAAAACGGAAGACATGATTTACTCCGGGTCAGAAAACAGATCCCGGGCTGGTATGGCTTCTGTGTCGATCACATTTGACAATCAAACCAACTGGCTGCCGATCGATTACTCCGAAGTCACACTCACCAGAAGGGCTTACAGAGATGGCCAGAATGAGTACCTGCTGAATAACCAGAGAGTGCGTTTGAAGGATTTCCACGAGCTGCTGGCTAAAACAGGCCTTGCTGATCGGACATACACGATTATCGGTCAGGGGCTGGTTGATCTGGCCCTTTCGATTCGACCGGACGAGCGGAGAAGGCTTTTTGAAGAGGCTGCCGGCATAGGATTGTATCGCTCCAGGAAGGAAGAGGCTCTGCGCCGGTTGGAAACAACCCAACGGAATCTCGAACGTGTCTCTGATATCATCAGTGAGATTCGTCCGAGATTGCGCAGCCTGGAGAAACAATCAGCACGGGTTCATGAGTATAAGCTGGTCCAGGAAAGCCTAAAAAACAACTTGCGTGAGTGGTACGGATACCAGTGGATGGTTGCCCAGAGTGAGCTTGAGAAGATCCAGGAATCGCTCGCGGAAGCGGAAGCTGCCTCGGCAGATTCCAAAACGGCTCTCGATATAGACCGCCAACGCATCGAAAGCCTGCGGCAGGATGTCGATTTGAAAAGGAACGCAATCGATCGCTTGATGAACGATTTGCGAACTTTACGAGATGAGATCCAGCAACAGAATCAGGCCATCGCCGTCCTGGATTCTCGAAAAAGGTCCGCGGAAGAATCTCGCAGTCAATTGGTGATGGATTCTGGGAACCTTGAAGAAACCATTTTGTCTGAGGAGAAGATCCTCGAAAGCCTTAGGGCTGAGCAGAGTCGCCAGGAACAGGAACTGGCCATACTCACCGAGCGTTTCGATACTGCAAACAAGGAATACGAAGCGATAAAAGCCCAAAAAGATGCTCTTGAAAAAGAAGAACGAACGCTTAGTTCCAAACAACTTGAATCTGAGAAATCTGTGGCAATTTACCGCGCCAGAAGGCAGGAACACGCTTACCGCCTTGAAGAATTGAAGAAGACCAGTGAAACCAATCAGAAAAAACTGTTGGACCTCTTGGACAAGAAGGCTTTACTGGAAAATCAACTGAACTCGCTTATTATCTCGATCTCAGAGCAGGAACAGGCGATTTCCCTGCTTGAGATGGACATTGAGAGACAGGGATCTGATAAGACTGCACTGGCAAAATCGCTCGATGAGATCAATCGCAAGTTGAATGCCCTGAACCTGGAAAAGAATCGGATTGTCAACCGGCTGGAGTTGATGCAACAGAGCCGCGAAAGCCTGGAAGGCTTTTCAGAAGGCGCTAAAGGTGTTCTGAAGGCTGCCAAAGGGAAAGTACTTCAACGTGAAGTAACGGACCTGGTGACAAAACTCGAAGTGCCGGAAGTTTACGAGCGCGCGATTAATGCAGCCCTCGGGGAGGCTGTTGACGTGCTGGTGGTGAAAGGTGAGCTCGATCAAGCAGTAATGAGGGACCTTTCTGGAAAAACGCAGGAGCGTTTTGCGATAATTGGAGAATTGGCTCGCAAACACAACAGCCAAAAGGCTCTTTTGGACGATCCGCGTGTGCTCGGTAATGCAGCTGACCTTGTGAAAACGGAAGCAAGCCTACAGCAAACCATCCACCAGTTACTTGGCAGTTACCTGGTAGTCAGCGAGATGGAAGATGCTCTCAACCTGTGGGGAGAATCCAAGGATGCAAATTTTGTAACATTGAATGGCGACGTGCTGCTTAATAACGGCATGGCGCTGCTGGGAAAAACGAACGGAGCTGGCAAAATCAGTTATTCGCGTGTTACGAAATCCTTGCAGCAGGAATTGGACGGAATCGAAGTGGCGCTAAAGCAAGCGCGTGAATTGGAACAACACGGCAAGATTGATATCAGCAATCTTGAAGCCAAACTGCAAGGGGTCTTAAAGCAGCGGCAAAGCGAAAACGTGAAACTTCAGCAAAGCCGCAAAGAGCTGAATGCCCTCCAGTTGGAGTTGGATAAGCTCAATGGTCAACAAAATTGGCTGCAACAGCAAATGAATACGGCTGCTGCACAAGAGAAACACCTCCAGCAGCAGCTCGAAGAGATAAGCGGCAAAGAAAAGGCCAACCAGCAGGAAAGTGAACAACTGAAAGCTGAGATACATACCCTCAGGGCCAATAAAGAAAGATTCAATACCATCGAATTGGAAGGCCAGGTGCATTATCTCCAGACGGAGAAACAGGTGCTGCAACAGGCTCTCCAACACGGTAAAGTCAGCGTGATCTCTGCCACAGAGCGGCTTGAGAACGATAAGAAGCGATTATCGCTTTACCAGGATCGGATGAGAACCCTCGACGCCTCATTAGAGGCTTTCGAAAAAGAAATTTCTCAGGCCAGAGAGCTGGTCGCTCAAAAAACACTGAGCGCTGATACGCTTCAACGAGAGCAGCTTGATCCTTTACGGTCCGAGTTGCAAATCATCGAAGAGATGAATCGTCAAATCTCACAGCAAGATAGTGAAAACCAAAAGGAGTTTTCCAGTAAAGAGCGGCTGGTTGTGCACTATAAGCTTGAAATGGTGCATCACCAGGAACGCATTGAAGCGCTCCGGAATCGCATCGAGGACGATTTTGGTTTGATCGAACTCGAGTACAAAAATGAGTACTCCAATTCCACCCCATTGCCCTTTCCGGACATGGTCATCGAGTCACTGCCAGTCATCAAGGCACTCCCTGAAGGGATTGAAGAGGCAATCAGGCAGCAGAAGAATCAGATCCGCCGCATCGGCACAGTCAATCTTGAAGCGGAAACCGAGTTCCGCGAGGTGAAAGAGCGTTACGAGAGCCTTACCTCCCAGACAACTGATTTGAAAGAAGCCATCCAGGATATAGAAAAATTGGTCAAAGAACTCGACGCAGTCATGCGGGAAGAATTCCTGAAAACCTTCAAAGCCGTGAGTGTGGAGTTTACCGCCATGTTTGCACGTCTGTTTAACGGAGGTTCCGCCCGGCTACTGCTATCGGACGAGGAATCACCCATTGAAGGTGGCATCGAAATCGAGGCGAGATTGCCAGGTAAACGCGAACAGGGGCTGGTGTTGCTTTCGGGAGGTGAACGCAGTCTGACCGCAGTTGCGCTCGTTTTTGCTCTTTTGCGCGTTTCGCCTACACCATTCTGTGTATTGGATGAGGTCGACGCGATGTTGGACGAGTCCAATGTTGGGCGTTTTCTTGACCTGCTGCGCGACTTATCAAAAGACACGCAATTCGTCTTGATTACGCACAACCGAAACACTGTGTCTGCTGCAGATGTGATTTATGGTGTCACGATGGGTAAGGATTCCTCAAGTCAAATTATCTCCCTCCAACTTGAAGAAGTAGATGAGAACTATGTAAGATAAAAAATGAGACCGGTTTTTTCTACCGGTCTCATTTATCTCATCGTTCTACTAATTGAAGAAAAAGTTGCTTAGTTCAGCTGGAACAGCTGGTGTGTTGGGGGTTAAAGTCTTCCAGATTTCATCAATCTGTATGTCAGTGCGTGAATTGCGCAGTTCGAGCAGCCAGTTGTCGAAGAAGACTTGCTTGTTTTGCTTGAACTTCGTGTCATTAATATTGTTGGTGGCTTTTGAGACAAGCTGAATGATGTGCCAACCATAGGTCGTTTCGACAGGCTCACTGATTTGACCAGGTTCATTCAGCGCGAAAGCGGCATCTTTGAATTCCTGGATGTAGCTGTCATTCCTTCCAATCCAACCCAGGTCTCCGCCGTTATCTTTGTTAGAGGTATCGGTAGAATATTCTGCTGCGAGAGCCGTCCAGTCGCCGCCATTCTTTAGTTTTTCAATGACTTCCTTGGCTGTATCCTCTGAATCGACAAGAATATGTCTCACCCAAACCTGTTCTTCCTGGGGAAGCATATCCTTGGTGACATCTTCCATCAGCTTGGTTCGGAGTAAATTAGCGCGGAAGATATCCTCGATTTGCCGACGGCTGATTCCATAAGTTTTGAGGTCGTCGAGATAAGTGCCAAGTTCCTTACCGTACAGTTTTGTCGTATAGACAGTTGGTGTTGGGGTGACAGTAGGAATTTCTGTTGCGGTTGGCTCGACTGTTGGGGTGGTTGCCTCAGGAGTTGCTTGCGTTTCGCTGGTAGCGGTCGCTGCCTGGGTGGGCTCCCATCCTTCGGGTGTAGCAGTGGATGTAGGCGCGGGGGTGGCGGTATCGGTGGGTTTGATCAATTCAAATTGCTCACTCGACCAGGTCGGAGTGTTGACAATCGTGGGAGTGATGGTTGGGGTTTTGGTTCCCATCGGATAGAAACCGAAAGACGATTGTAACGCTTCCTGGATTTCTTCATCAGAGACAGTTATGCCACGTTTGGCAGCTTCTTCGCGAATGAGTTGATCATCGATCATCTGGTTGAGCACAATTTCCCCAAGGAGCTCGGTGTCATTTAATTGTGCAATTATTTCGATGCCTGCGGACTTAAACTGACTGCCAGAATCCCCCAGGATTTGGGCATAATAGGCATAATTATTGGCAGTGGAGAGCATATTTAGGCGGGAATAAATCACATTTGCTTCAAAATCATCCGCTTTGATTACAGCATCCCCCACACGAGCAACAACTTTATTGGGTTGGACGATGAAATTATCGACCACGGCATAGACCAACAAAAGTAATGCAATCCCGATGACTATACCAGTCACCACTAAAGCGGATTTGATTTGTTTTTCTTCGCGTTCTTTACGAGCAACGTGCTTACGGGTATCAAGCTTTGGGCGCTCTGTTTTCTTAGCCATACTTAATCATCCGGCCTAATTGTTTTCAGTCCAAAAATCACCTTCAAAAGGAAGTAAGGCGATGTGACGGGCATTCTTTATTGCCTTGGCAATCTCACGCTGGTGTTTGGCACAGGCGCCAGTTTGGCGGCGAGGGCGTATTTTTCCGGTCTCGTTGATGTAGCGTGACATTAACTCCACGTTTTTGTAATCGATGACAAGGTTCTTGTCAGAACAGAACTGACAAAACTTTGGGCGGGAAATATAGCGGCGAGGGTGTTCGCCACGTTCACCGTTTTGGGAGCGGTCCCCGCGGTCTGAGAATCTGCTTTCAGTCATGTTTACTCCTGTTATGCTTTGCGGACAACGATGTGTCGCAGAACCTGTTCGTTGTAGCCTAAAGTGCGTTTGAGGCCGGCAACTTCTTCGGGTTTGTAGTTAAAGTCTACCAATACGTAGTAGCCTTCATTGGCTTTGTTAATGGGGTAAGCTAGTTTGCGCTTGCCCCAGCGATCAATCTTGGCGATCTCACCACCGTTGTTTTTAATGAGGGTTTCCACATTATCCACTAAGGTGTTAAGAGATGCTTCATCCAGATCAGCCTGGAGAATAAAAATGAGTTCATAATTGTGCATACGTGTCGAGGCTCCTTTCCTCGGGTTTGCTCCTGCTTTACGCCGTTGGCGGGCAGGAGTGGAAGGTTGGTTTCAGGCTTATTCCTGAATTTAACAAACGCTATTTTATCATATGTTGTAAATTAAGCAACTTAAACACAAAAACTGCCATGCTGGGCAGTTTTTGTGTTTTCTATCAGAAAACTCAAACTTCCTCTTTTTTCCTCTTCTGGTCAGAGGAAAAGAGCATTGATATGACGCTTACGATGAGCGATCCAAGCAAGGCTGACCAAAAATTGTCGACAATGTATCCCACATGGAACCATGTCTGTGCCAGGTAAGAAGAGAGCATAAACATCGCTGCATTCAGGACAAGGCTAAACAACCCCAACGTGAGAATGATCAGTCCACACGAAAGCGCTTTCAGGTTTGGCAGGAGGATCGCATTCAACAGTGCCAGGATTGCAGCGGTTACAGCGTACACAACCCAGGCATCACTCTCGACGTGGATGCCAGGGATTAACCAGGCGGCAACAAAAAGTGCCAACATAAAAATAAGCCATCTCTTTATCAGGTTCATTTTATTCCTTTCTCCTTATTCAAAAGTTATTATCTCCCGAATCCAAGCTCGCAAGGCTAGAAAATATAAGGTTATGTATCATTAAAAATGCCCCTGGCGCGACTCGAACGCGCAACCAACAGTTTAGAAGACTGGTGCTCTATCCATTGAGCTACAGGAGCAAACGGGTTTTGATTATACTGCTTTTCCGGCGGGATCAAACAGGACGAATACCTTTATAGACCCGGCTACCACCGATTGTACGTAATATAGTGTCGGCAGGTCTTCCAATACGTTCAGATAGCTCGATCGCGTTTAGAGGTTGGTTATGGTTCACGATAAAAACCTTGAAAACGGAATCGACCAGTGGGGCATTGGCAGTGATGAATCCTTCCTGCTTGGCGCAGTGGTCTACCAGGGTCTGGATGAGACCATCGCCGCGTGTTACTTCACCCGTTTCGGGATTGACCAAGTCCATTTCCTGGGCGTCAGTTGATTGAGCAAAAAGTGCCTGGTGTGTCGGGCACATGAAGGTTACTAAAGCATGGCGCCAGTTCTGGTCCTGCGATTTCCACCAGTCAAGATCGACCCGAAACTTCGTGTTCAGGTCAGGTTTTATGAGACTAGATTTGTTCAGCATCCAGATTATTCCTTTCCTTGATCCACCAGGTGATAGTAATGATCGCCAACATGAGTAATCTCTGGATTGGACGAAAGAGTTTCGAACAACTCCATGGGTGGGGTGCGCCTGATGACATTGATGGCAGCATAGAGATCAATAAAATGAACGTGATGCTGACTGTTCAGTTTAGAAAGTTCATTCATCATGCGAAAAACGTCTGATTTGATCGGGATGTTCCTGCTCAGGCGATCCTGCCAGATTTTATCAAGCCCATCCTGGTCGGGAATAGCGATAGCCATTCGCTCATTGAAGCCGGCGTAGATGGGTTGTCGCAGAAGCGCAAACACCAGTCCGCCATCAGCGCCTATCAGGACGGTTTTGATCCACTCTTTGTTGGAGCGCTTTTTCTCTGCGGAGATGAGCATGGTGCCTGGGTGCTTGGTTGCGCTGATCTCAATATTGCTGCCAGGGATGAGGTTTTTTTCCTCAAACCATTCTCTCAATCCTACGACATAATTATGAGAGCGAACCACCCAAGCGGAGATTCGCTGCTGAGTTTGCTTGTCAATAAAAGTGATCTTGATGTTTTCAGACTCGAGGGCTGAAGGCAGGACGCGGTTGGAATTTGGCGTTACGGGAATGCTGCCACTGCGCCAATGGGGGTACGTAAGAGTAATTGTGACGGAATCAACCCGATCAACTTCATCAATTTCATCGTTTGTGAAGGACAATTCATCATCGAGGTCGTAGAGCAACTTATAGGATTCCTCATCGAGATAATCCGCAAGAGGTACGATGGAATTTGCGCGGATGTAGATAGGCGGCTCAAGGACCGATTCTGGCTCAAGCCGCTTAAGGAACCAGGAGATCTCTCCGGTCGTCCCAACTTCATCGAAACGGGGGTCTTCTTGCAGTGCGTAATTCAAAGAGAATTCGAGTAATTTTTGGTTTTGAGGTTCTGCGTTGAGTTCCAACTCCTTCATCAAAGGCTCAATGCCTAAGGGACCCCCTTCGTGAGAATCGAGGATGGCTTCAGCAAGATTGAGATATCCTTTGCTAATATCGATCAGTAAAGACCGAGGGAACCAGGTGTCTGCAATGCGGACAAGTTCCGATTGATTTTCAAGAGCTTTGCGAAGCTTTGTTCTGAGAGCTGAACCATATTTGTTGCGGATCTCCACCGGATCCTCGACATCATCGTCATTGCTTTTGTAAACCTTGGTATTTAATGCATGGTCGGGCAGATTGGTGGCAAAAGAACTGCGAGTACCATCTTCAAACTCCACTTCGGTTACTGTAAAGTTACCGATAGCCACGTTCTCGCCAGGGCGGTTCGAAATGACATTGGCTTCTTTTCGATCATATTCCGGAAAACTCACTTTCGTGCCAACTTCATAGGAATTACTGGGAAGATAAACTTCGCCAGCTGTCTCCAACTTCGACTTTCTCTCAGCTTCCCGTTCTGCCAAGCGCTGGTTGATCAGCACTTGAACAAGACCATCAACATTTAAAGGTTCTTCTTTTTCGAACAAATAATTTGCCAATTGTTGAAGATCGGAAGTTGTTATCTCGAGATTTGCCCAGTAAGTCTTCCAGGCATTATAATCACCTGAACTCATAAAAATCCTCTTTTATTGCAATTATGAGTAGATTATACATGATTAATTCCAGGACTACGATAGGTTTATGAGGTTAAATGAAACAATTGGAATATCAGGGTTGGAAGAACTGTTACCAAATCGAATCGGGTGATTGCAGAATTATCGCAACCGCGGATATTGGTCCGCGGATTGTGCATCTAAGCCGCGGAAATGGCGAAAACCTTCTGAAGCTTTTTGAAGAGCAAACAGGCAAGGTGGGAGGCGATGATTGGCGGCTTGTTGGCGGTCA
>WOZA01000089.1 GCA_011620505.1 Anaerolineaceae bacterium | reverse complement strand
ACCGGATAAATCCGGTCGTAAATCTCCGGGCAATACTTCTCGACAGTTTCGGATGTGATGCTGTTCGTGCGGCAGATATCCGCGTAGAGATCCACGCTTTTACGCCTGGTGCGCAGCTGCGTGGCAGGGTCAAGCCCCCAAAGTCCAAACCGCTGGCTCCAGCCCCGTTCCCATTCGAAGTTATCCACCAGGCTCCAGTGAAAATAACCCTTTACCGGGATGTTGTGGTTGACCATATGCCACAAAGCGTGAAGGTGCTGCAGTAAGTATTTGCGTCTGAAGTCGTCTTTACTATCCTCGGCGCCGTTCTCGGTGATATAAATCGGCTTTCCAAATTGCGCCCCCCATTTGATGCACGCCTTGAAACCTTCGGGGTCGTTATTCAAGAATCCAGATTCCGAAAGTTCTGCTCCTTTGGGGTAGGACCGCTGGGTGAACATCTCCGCCCGCTTTCCAAGGTCAAAGCGGATCAGATCGCGGGTGTAATAATTCAGTCCGATGAAATCCTGGGTATTCCTGGCTTGAGGGATATCCTCCTTGAGGAAAACGGCATCGAACTTGCCTGTGACCAAAGCCTGGGGAAAAGCTTCATTAAACACTTTATTGAAAAGATTTGTGCTGTAGCGGGTGAGCGGATTGCCATTAGCGGGCAGAAAGCCGCGCCAATTATTCGCAACCCCCACCTGTGCCTCGCTTTGCACCTCGTGGATGGCCTGATATGCTGCCGCATGACCTTTGACCAAGTTGCTGAGTACCTTAAGAGCAGTTTTGAGGTCATTTTTGCCCGGCGGAAAGCCTCCGCCCAGGTATCCACCATTCATATAAACGTTTGGCTCGTTGAGGGTAATCCAAAGGTTGCAGTGGCTTCCCAGGGCTTCCACCACCCGGCGGGAAAATTCCGCGAAGAGGCCAATAGTGGCTTCGTTTTCCCATCCTCCCATCTCTACCAGCCACAGCGGATTGGTGAAATGATGGAGTGTGACCATCGCCACCATGTTGCGCTCTTTGAGCCCCAGCAGCATCTGGCGGTAACGGTCGAGCGCGCTTTCGTCCCAGCGGTCGGGTTCAGGCTGGATGCGGGACCATTCCACGGAAAGGCGGTGCGCGTTTTGGTACGTTTCGTGAGCACGGTCAAAGTCCTCGCGCCAACGCCCTGCCCACCAGTCGCAAGCCCTGCCAGACCGGTCGCCATTGAGTATGCGGCCTTCCTGCTGCTCCCATGCCCACCAATCATTGTTCAGATTATTCCCCTCCACTTGGTGTGAGGAGGTGGCGGTGCCCCACAGGAATCCGCCAGGAAATGTAAAGGTAGCTCTCGGCATGTTAGTCTCCAAAAAACGTTTCGATAATTTTACCCGTACTTAATCAAATGGCGCAGGTTTTTATATCCTGCGCCATGATAACGATTTTTAGCCCACTCTTTTATGCCTCAACCGGCAGCAAGAACTGGCTTTGGTAGAGCTCATAATAGAACCCCTGGCGTGCCAGCAATCCCTCGTGAGTCCCTTGTTCTACGATATTGCCATCGCGCATTACCAAAATGCGATCAGCGTTGCGAATGGTGGAAAGGCGATGGGCAATGATAAAACTGGTACGGCCAACCATCAGCTTGTCCATGGCTTTCTGGATCAGCACCTCGGTGCGAGTGTCAACCGAACTGGTAGCTTCGTCCAAAATCAGGATGGTTGGGTCAGCCAGCACAGCGCGTGCAATGGTCAGGAGTTGTTTCTGACCGGCAGAGACGTTGGAGGCTTCTTCATTCAGCACCATGTCGTAGCCGCCCGGAAGTGTGCGGGTGAAGTGGTCGGCATAAGCCATATCTGCCGCATGAACCACTTCCTCGTCGCTGGCATCCTGCCGGCCATAGCGGATATTTTCGCGAATGGTTCCGTTAAATAGCCAGGTATTCTGGAGCACCATCGCCATATGGCTGCGGAGGTTTTCGCTGGTCATATCCTTGATGTTGACATCGTCGATCAGAATTTCACCGCGATCAATGTCATAGAAGCGCATCAGCAATTTGACCAGCGTGGTTTTGCCGGCGCCAGTGGGGCCGACGATTGCAACTTTTTGCCCGGGTTCAACGACCATCGAGAAATTCTTGATGACATATTCGCCAGGGTTATAGCCGAACCACACGTTACGGAATTCCACTTTGCCCCGGACTTTTTCGAGGGTTACAGCGTTTGCAGGATCGGGTTCGATCTCTTTTTCATTGAGGAACTCGAAGACGCGTTCTGCCGCAGCCGCTGTCTGCTGGAGGACGTTGGCGATGTTGGCGACCTGTATCAAGGGTTGTTGGAATGAACGCAGATATTGAATGAACGCCTGTATATCTCCGATACTCAGGCGGTTTTGAATGGTCAGGTAGCCTCCCAGGATCGCGACAGCGACGTAACCAAGATTGCCGAAGAAGCGTGTGATCGGCATGATCATGTTGGAGAGGAATTGTGAGCGCCAGGCACTGGTAAAGAGGGTTTTATTCAGAGTTTCAAAGTGCTCGACGCTGCCTTGTTCGCCGTTATACGCCTTCAAGATTAAATGCCCGCCATACATTTCTTCAACATGACCCTCAATGTGGCCGAGATACTCCTGCTGAAGGCGGAAATACACTTGCGATTTACTTACAATCAACCGTACAACAATCATGACCAGTGGCACCATAATAAGGCCGATGAGGGTCATGCTGAGGCTGATGGAAAACATCATGATCAGAACGCCGATGATGCGGGTGACGGAGGTGATGATTTCCGAGAGACTCTGATTGAGCGTGTTGCTGATAACATCCACGTCATTGGTGACTCGCGAAAGCACCTCTCCCTGGGAAACCCGGTCGAAATAACTGAGCGGCAGTCGGTTGAGCTTATGTGAGATTTCCTGGCGCATCTTGTATGTGATGTTGGCAGAAATTCTGGTCATGATAAAGCCCTGAACCAGGCTGAGGACCGATGAAATAACATAAAGTAGCAGCACGCGAACGAGGATCGCCCCAATCGCGGCAAGGTCAATACCCAGTGGGTCGCCCTGAACCATGCGTAAAACACCGGCATAAAGCTCTGTGATTGCCTCACCCAGCGTGCGCGGTCCAAAAATTGAGAAGACGGTGCCGCCGGCAGCCATTAGAAGCATCAGCAAGACAGACCACCTGTAGGGTCCAAGGTAGCTGATCAGCTGCTTCATACTGCCTTTGAAGTCGCGCGGTTTCTCACCGGGCATCAACCTGCCTCCTCTACCTCCAAGAGGTCTCTGCCTTGTTTCCACCTTCTTGGCTTGACTGTTGGCGAAGGGGTTCTTAGGATCGGTTTGGATAGGTTCTTGGTTTGTTTGCTGGTTCATGCTAACTCCTCTGCGCTCAACTGGGAGTTCGCAATTTCCTGGTAAGTGTTGCAGTCGGTCATCAGTTCGTGATGGCTTCCTTTGCCCACAACCCTCCCGTTATCAAGTACGATGATCTGATCTGCGTTTTTGGCAGTTGAAATGCGCTGGGTGATAATGATAAATGTGCTATTTGCGATCCTTGGTCGGAGTGCACTGCGCAGGGCTGCGTCAGTCTTGAAGTCCAAGGCCGAGAAACTGTCATCAAAAATATAGATTGGGCGCGGTTTGATGATGGCACGCGCTATCGAAAGGCGCTGCCGCTGACCGCCCGAGACATTATCGCCGCCTTGCGCGATGGGCATATTCAGTCCGTCTTCGCCATTCAAAACGAAATCAGCTGCCTGGGCAATTGTGATGACCTCGCGCATCTCTTCTTCGGTGGCGTCGGGTTTTGCGACTCGCAGGTTGCTTGCAACGGTTCCGCTAAAGAGCAGCCCTCGTTGCGGCGCAAACCCAATTTGAGCCCGCAAAGTGGCCAGAGGCACATCGCGAATGTCAATATCATCAATCGTGATCTTGCCCTTGCTCACATCGAAAAAGCGGGGCAGGAGGTTGATGAGTGTGGACTTTCCGCTGCCAGTTGAACCAATAATCGCAGTTACCTTGCCGGGGTCTGCCTTAAAACTGACATCGTGCAGCATGTCCTCCTCAGCATCTGGATAGCGGAAATCAACATCCTGAAACTCCACCACGCCCTTCACAGGTTGCTCGAAGGCAACCGGTTCGGCTGGATCGGTGATGGAAACTGTTTTCTCGAGCACATCCGCAATGCGGTTGGCAGAAACGTTAGCGCGCGGGATGAAAATAAAGAGCATTGAAAGATTCAAAAAGGAAAACATGATCTGCATCGCGTATTGCATGAAGGCAATCAAGTCGCCGACCTGCATACTGGATTGCGCTATGATGCCCGCCCCGATCCAGATGATGAAGACTTGGCCTCCCATCATGATCAGGTTCATCGCAGGAAATATGAACGCTATTGCGCGTCCGATATAGAGCATATTGCCCGTCAAATCCTTGTTGGCGACGTCAAACCGTTCTTCTTCATAGTGCTGTTTGTTGAAAGCTCTGACAACCATGATGCCCGAAAGGTTCTCGCGCATGACAAGGTTGAGTCTGTCAATAAAGGCTTGGATGCGTTCAAAGCGTGGGACGACAATCACATAGAGGGCAATGATAACGACCATCAAAACCCCGACGATCAATGCAATTGTCCACCACATACCCGGGCTTTTTTCGAGGGCGCGCACGATTCCCAAGCCGCCAATAAGCGGGGCCTGAAAGCCCATGCGAATCAGCATAAAGATTGCCATCCGAACCTGGTCAACATCATTGGTGGTGCGGGTGATAAGCGAAGCCGTGGAAAAACTTTCAAACTCAGCGTTGCTGAAATCTGTTACTTTACGGAAAACACCGGAACGGACGTCCCTGGCAATACTGGCCGAACTGAGTGAAGCCAAATAGCTGACGACTATGGAAGCAACCAAACTCAACAGGGAAACAACCAGCATTTGCGCACCGATGCGCAGGATGTAATTGGTTTGAAAACGTCCGATGTCTGCGCCCAGGGAGGAATACTCGCTGGTAATAGCAGTTACAGTGATTTGATGCAGGATGGTTCCTTCAAGCGAGGTCAGGTGCTGATTGACGTTGTCAAGTAGCTGAGCCCGCTGTGCCTGAGGCATCATTGAAAGCAAACTCAACAGGTCCTGCCCACTGCTGAGCAGGCTGGGGTCCAGCGGAAAATTCTCCCCAAGCATTTGCGTTGCGAGTTCAGGATTCTCCTGGATCATGCGCAAACTTTGGAGTAAAACCAGCGGTTTGGAAATCAGGTTTTCAACTACCAGATCCTCTCCCTCCTCGAGCGGCTTCAGAGCATAGACCGCCTCTTCTGCGGCTTTGGGATAATCTGCAGCGAGGGATTCGGATTGTGGGCTGCCGGGTGAAACCAGTTCATAATATTGCAGTAATTTTGCCTGCTCATCTGGGTAGAGTTTGCCGATATTCTGGAAAGTACTCTCACTCAGAACCACTGGGGCGCCGGATTCAACGCCTTTCTGCTGGATGCCAACATTGACGATGTCGGAGAGATAATCTGGCAATTGCAGATCACTCCACGCGACGACCAGCACAAATAATATTGCTGGCAGGATTAACTTTAAATAAGGTCGGTAGTATTTCTTAAGTCTTAACATGGGTTATTTCTCGATATTTCGGGATTTAGTCCTTTCTGGATTTGTCTGAGCTTTTCGTTTACAGTCTCAAAGATCTGGCAAGCCTGCTCTTGTTGCGACTCCGTCAGGCTGGCAGCCAGGTTTGGTACCCATTTTTGGCGCGCTAAGAAAGCTTTTTGCACCAGGCTCTCGCCGGTCTCGCTCAGGCAGATCAGCTTGGTGCGCCTGTCCATTGGCGCCTCCTGACGGGAAATCAGGCCTGAGTCAACCAGCCGGTCTATCATCTGCGAAACAGCGGCTTTGGTGACGCCCAGGTGCTCAGCAAGGCAGTGAATGTTCGTACAGCCGGCGCGATGGATATAAAAAAGGCTGTTAAGATGCGTAAAGGAAAGATCGTACTCCTGCATGAGTTGCATGTTGTAGATCATGTTGATGTGCATCATCATGACAGCGAATTGATTGAGTTGTTCGATTAATTTTTCCTGCTTGCTCTGCATCGTAAACCTGCCTTGATAGTTAAACGGGCTTTACTATACGGCATCGAGCAGGAATTGTCAAGCCGAAATAACAATCTTTTGAGAAG
>WOZA01000093.1 GCA_011620505.1 Anaerolineaceae bacterium | reverse complement strand
TCTGGCTGGAAGGCTCACCAGTTCGTTGGCTGCTGAGTTTCTGGTAATCCACGCGTGGCACTTGCAGGTGGATGTCAATCCGGTCTAGCAGCGGTCCTGAGATGCGTTTCTGGTAATTCGTGATGACCGATTGAGCACACGTGCAAGCCCGCAATTTGTCGCCATAGTACCCACAGGGGCAAGGATTCATCGCCCCGATCAGCATGAAATTGGCTGGGAATGTGAACGAGCCATTAGCACGGCTGATGGTTACGACCTTATCCTCGATCGGCTGACGCAGCACTTCAAGACTGCGCTGACCGAATTCGGGCAGCTCATCGAGGAACAACACCCCACGGTGTGCTAACGAAATCTCGCCAGGGTGCGGGATGTTTCCTCCACCGACCAGACCAGCATGGCTGATGGTGTGGTGTGGAGCACGGAAGGGGCGGGTTTGAATCAGCGGCGTGCCTGCCGGGAGCATATCGCAAATGGAATAGATACCCGTCACTTCGAGGGCTTCATCGAGGCTTAATTTGGGTAGGATGGAGGTGATTGCCCGTGCTAAAAGCGTTTTACCCGCCCCAGGAGGGCCAGACATCAGCACGTTATGTCCCCCTGCGGCAGCTACTTCGAGCGCGCGTTTGATATGTTCCTGTCCTTTGATTTCGCTGAAATCCGTATCCACCTGTATTTCATCATCCGGAGCATATTCCAGTGGGGTTCCAGGTTTGATAAACTCCTCCCCAACCAGGTGGTCGACGAGTTCACGCAGGGTGTTGACCGGGTACACCTCGATATCAGGGATCAGCGTCGCTTCGGCGGCATCGCAAGCCGGAACGAACAGCCGCTTGTAGCCATCCTTTCTTGCCTGGGCAGCAACCGCCAAAACCCCGCGGACGTGCCTTACAGAGCCATCCAGCGAAAGCTCGCCGATGATCAAAGCGCCTTCGATGCTCTCTGGAGCGATCTGTTCGCCGGTGATCAATACACCGATCGCGATTGGCAGATCAAAAAATGGACCCTCTTTGCGCACTGATGCTGGCGCGAGATTAACCGTCAGGGGCTGGCGTGGATATGCCAGGTCAGCGTTTTTGATGGCGGAATACACTCGCTCACGGCTTTCTTTGACCGCTTCATCGGGCAATCCTACGATTGCCATATGCGGCATACCCTGACCGTAATCGACTTCGATGTCAATGATGACGCCTTCGAGGCCGATCACCGCGCAAGAGTAAACATGAGCCAGCATGGGCTAAGTTTATCATGCGTAAGCTGGGAAAGAGGATGAAAATGTGTAATTTCGTATGTTAGCCAGTGAATTAGCTGTTAGAATGAGCCGGATAAAACCCCATATTTACACCAAACGTCAGTCAGGAGGCTCAATGGCATCACCCAAGCAGTTCCCAAGTCTGAAACATTTTCTCATCGTGTTGTTTATCAGTGTCATTCTTGCCAGTTTGTTGGTTTCTCCCACAAACGCACAAAGCGGAATCGACCGTTGGTTGTCTTTCGGTCAGGAAACCGAAGCCGAAATCCCCGAGGTGGAGTTAACCTCCGCCTCAGCAAGTGTAATCGAGATTCGAGCAAGCATGCCTGGAGCTCGTTTCGGTGAGACCACCATTGCCGGCCAAAATTATTTAACCCTTAGTGGTGAAGGCTACGTTATTGCCGGTCAGGTGGGGACTCCTGCGTTACCAGTTTTGCTCCAGATGATCGAGGTTCCTCTTGAGGCTGATGTCAACCTTGAGCTGCTGGAGTCCAACACGAAAACCGTTAGCCTGGCTGGTCTTGGACTGCAGGGCACGATTGCCCCCATCCAGCCCTCCCAGCCTAAATGCGGCGAGCCGACTTCCGCTGCGACACCTTCAGCCGAAATCTACGGAAATGGTTTTTACCCCTCTGAGCTTCTTGCAATTAGCGATGATTTCATCATGCGCGGGCACAGAATCGTCGTAGTAGAGATCAGACCGGTGCGTTACAACGCCGCGTTGGGTGAGCTTGAGGTTACTTCAGACATCTCTTTCCAGTTAAAACTGGAAGGAAGTGACATGGCACGCACGAATTCCGAAGCAGACCGGCTCAATTCGGCACCCTTCAACCGCATCTTGCAGCCAGTGGTACTGAACTACAACCAGGGTCGTCCAGTGGCCATCCCTAATACAGGTGAACGCATTCTGATCATTACTGCAGATCTGTTCCAGGCTGATCTGGCTCCTTTTGTGACCCTCAAACAACAGCAGGGTTTTGAGGTATCTGTTGTGAACCTGGCCACGATCGGCGCTAACACCACCACCGCAATTAAGAACTACATTAAAACTCAGTACCTGGGTGCTACACCCCCAGATTACGTGATTTTAGTTGGTGATTACATTTCTGGGGATCCTGTTGGCTCCATCACCAACTGGACATTCCGCACTGATAGCGGTTTTCGTACAGATTTGCACTATTACACCATGGATAGTGAAACTGAATTTGTCCCTGACATATTTGGTGGGCGCTTCCCTGTGCGCACAGTCGCTCAGTTAACCGCGTTGGTAGATAAATATCTTGATTATCAGGATTTGAGCGGTGTGGAGCCCTGGATCAAGAAGGCAGAGTTTCTTGCTTCCAATGATGGAGGCTACTATGACTTGGCAGAGGCATCTCATAATTATGTGATCGATACCTATACTTTACCTCTTGGTTACACTGGTATCTTTCCAAACAATCCTCAGCCTGGCGGAGATAAGATCTACGCAATTACTTATGATGCTACCGGAGCAGACGCAGTGGCTTCCATGAATGATGATCGTTCTTTCATCGTTTATTCAGGTCACGGTGCTTCAACTTTTTGGGATGCTCCTCGTGTTTCGCAATCGGATATTCGGAATATGACAGGAGTGGCGATTTCCTACGTTGCCTCACATGCTTGCGTGACAGCAGATTTCAATACCCCTGAATCATTCGGTGACACCTGGGTGATCGAACCTGTAAGTGGTGGTTTGACCTTTTTCGGCGCCAGTGATAATTCATACTGGGACGAAGACGACATTCTGGAACGTACAATTTTTGACACACTCTATGCTGACTCCGAATTGATTGATGTGCCCAGTGTGGGAACCATGACCCATGCAGGTTTAGTGGCAGTGGACGCGCAGTTTTCGAGGGGTGATTATTATTGGGAAGAGTATCACATTTTTGGAGACCCGAGCCTTATCATCACTATGGGTCCAAAATACCCGGATTTTCGCATCAATGCTGACCCAATAGCCATCAAAACCTGTAACAACGGCAGCAACGCCGCTGTGGTCAACCTGACTTCGGTCAATGAATATGTGACCCCTGTCAATCTAACGGCTTCTTCAGTAACTGGCTTCACGACAACTTTCGCACACAATCCTGTCACTCCTCCGGGCTCAACCACCGCGACCATTGCGGGCAATGGAACTGCCGCAACTGGCACGAGAACATTGGTCCTCACCGGGACCTCCGGAGCATTGGTTCACACAGCGGAGATCGAACTGACCATTTTTGCTCCGATCACCAGCAGTCCTGAACTAAGAACCCCAGCGAATAATTCCAAAGATGTCGCCCCCAGAACATCTTTTACCTGGAGCTCGGTGCCTAACGCGGAGACCTATCAGCTGCAAGTCGCGAGCGATCCAGGTTTCAGCAATATCGTGGTCGATAAGCCTGGGATTGTTGGCACCAATTACACGCTGACCATGAACCTGGCCACGGATACGCAGTATTACTGGCGCGTTTTTGCCGAGAATATCTGCGGCGACGTGATCAGTGCCCAGGTTTTCACCTTCCGCACCAGCCCCGGACCAGGGGATTGCGCTGAGGGCTCGGTAAAACAGCAACTCTTCTTTGATCATTTTGAGGGCGGTCTTGGCGCCTGGCAGAACCCCGGTGACACTTTTAAGTTTGACCTAACCACCGTGCGGGCTTATTCACCAGTGAATTCAGTTTTGGCGAACGTTCCCGCAGCGACATCGGATCAACGCCTGGTCTCACCTGTATTTACTGTACCCAACACGACCGAACCGGTTTCGCTCATTTTCTGGCATCGCTGGACGTTTGATAGTCCTAGCGCCTGCAATGATGGTGCCATCCTGGAAGCTACCATTGATGGAGGAACGACCTGGAACCAGGTTGCCAAATCCTACCTCCTGACCAGTGCCTACAACGGCTCGATCAAGACCGGCCAATATAACCCGTTGGCGGGCAGGCAAGCTTGGTGTTTCGGTACGGATGAATGGGTGCGCACAGTGGTGCAACTTTCGCCATATAAGGGTAAAACCGTCCAGTTCCGTTTCCGATTAGGCACTGGAAATACAGGGGCAGCAGAAGGTTGGTATATCGATGATGTCTTGCTCCAGACTTGTGTCGTAAACCCTCAGCCCTATCAAGTCTTTTTGCCTTCAGTGTTGGCAGGCAATTAAACGACCTACCTCTTTCTCTACAAAGCGCCTCACTGCCTCAGACGGTGGGGCGCTTTTTTTCATGGGAAGTAGCAGATGAATTGAAGTACAATTCTCCCCGGTTAATGGATAGTTGAATCGCATCCTATGAGAAAAGCAAGAACAGTTTCTATTTATTCTTTGGTCGTAATCTTGAGTTTGCTGCTCACCGCTTGCAGCGGAGGTATGCTGCAGCCAATTGGTCCCACCCCCTCACCCTCACCGAGCGAAGCACCAACCCAGGCGTCGACTGCGACTCAAATCATTCCAACGCCCGAGCCGACGCGCGAGACTCTACCCCCTGCGGTTTGGATTGACCCCCGCCTGCCTGAGGAAATCTTGAATGCTCTTGGTGATTTACCTTCGCTCGTGCAGGTAACGAGTAAAGAAGAAGCGTTACTCAGCCTGACCATCGAAACTGAAAAGCCGATCATTTCCTGGGTGTACGCGCTGGCAGCACCCTTCGCGACGGTGGCAGATGATGTCTCCTCGGAATCGCTGCTCGCTTTCTGGCAAAATAACGGAGACTTTCCCGCCAGGGTCTTGGTGATGCCGCCAGCAATTTTTGACAGTCTTAAAGCGCGTTATGGAAGCCCCCTCGGAGATGTCCGTCCGTTGGCGGAAATTGACCTGCTCACTTTCTGCCAGGCACACGAAAATGCCTGGGCGATCGTGCCATTCGAAACCCTCGAACCTCGATGGAAAGTGATCAGCCTGGATGAGAATTCTCCAATCCACAAGGATTTTGTCGTTGAAAATTATCCACTTACGGTGCAGATCGGTTGGGACGAAGGTCTTCGATCGGTTACTGAAGCGGAATATAAGCTCGCGAATGATGCGATTGCGTCGGTCCCTGCCACCAACCGCCAGGCTGAACTCCTCACCACGGTTATTCTTACTGGTGTGACTGCGATGACACGTGCTACTGCCAAAGAGATGGAACTTTATGGAGTCCTTTCCCCGGCAGTCTCAGTTGGTGCATTAATGCGCGAGGCAGATATTGCCCATGTAAGCAACGAGGTCCCCTTTGCCAGTAATTGTCCTGCTCCGCAGTGGCAGCAGGAAGTGGACCTGGTTTTTTGTTCGGATGACAAGTACATAGACCTGATGCGCGAAGTGGGTACCGATGTGGTTGAGTTGACCGGGGATCACTTCAGCGATTATGGACCCGAGGCGATGTATCACACCCTGGAAATGTACGATGCGGAAGGCTGGCCTTATTACGGCGGCGGAATTGACCTCAACGAAGCCAAACTGCCGCTCAAAATTACCCACAATGGCAACAAGATCGCTTTCCTGGGTTGTAACGCCAAAGCGCCAGGTTATGCCACCGCCAGTGAAACCAATCCTGGAGCATTACACTGCGATCTGGATGAGATGGTTGAAACAATTCAGTCTTTAAAAGAGGAAGGCTACCGGGTGATCTTCACTTTCCAACACGAGGAGATCTACCGCTGGAATCCGACTGAGGAAATGATTGCTGACTTCCATCGAGTGGCAGACGCCGGCGCAACGATTGTAAGCGGCAGCCAGGCGCATCAGCCCCACATGCTCGAGTTTTATGGCGACAGCCTGATCCATTATGGGCTTGGGAATCTCTTCTTTGATCAGCTTGGTTGGTTTGAGGATAGCAACAAGGCTTTTCTTGACCGCCATATCTTCTATGACGGGAAATACCTGGGGGTCGAGTTGATAACTGTGCAGTTCTTCAACTGGTCAACGCCAACTTTGATGACCCCCGAAGCCCGTGCGGCTGTGCTTGAAAAGCTTTTTCTTGAGAGTGGTTTGACACAATAAGAAAGGATCTCTCTCACAAGTAAAAAAACTGAACAAAGTGTCATAGATCTGGCTGTTAATGAAAAAACTTCGCTGATGACGAAGTTTTTGGTGCCCCTACAGGGATTCGAACCCTGGTTTTAGCCTTGAAAGGGCTGCGTCCT
>WOZA01000024.1 GCA_011620505.1 Anaerolineaceae bacterium | reverse complement strand
TCACGCTGCTCGGCAATGGCTCTGCCAGCCTTGGTCAGCAGCCTCTTGTGCACAAACTGCAACTTGAACAAATATTCATGATAAGCGCTGTGCAGTTCATCGGGCTCATGCTCGCCGCTCTCCAAAAAGCGCTGAGAGGGCTCGCGGTAAAACGGCAAATTCGCCTGCGCGGAGAATGCCGTGGTGCGCGCCGCCCCAATCGCACCCAGAACGTCCAGCTTGTCCGCGTCAAAGAGGCACATCGCCTCAATGGTCTGCGGGGGTTCGTCCTGCGCGCGGTAGCGGTGGCTGCGGATGCAGTGCTGCACGGCTGCAATGCGTTCCGGCTGCCAGCCCATCTCCATCAGCACGGTCTCAGCAAACTCCGCGCTGAGCAGGTGGTGTACCTCGCGTTCGTTCCCCTCGCCGCGCGGATCCGCACCTTTTGAATCATGCAAAAGCGCGGCGGTATGCAGGATTTCAAGATCCGCGCCTTCTTCTTTTCCAAGCTTCTCAGCAATCCGGTAGACCCGCATAACATGGTCGAAGCCATGCACGGGGTCATCGCCAGGGTAATACGCGCGGGCTTGCTCAATGCTCAATTCCATCACAACCTCGGAAGCTGGATAATGCCCAGGATGTTCCCCAGGATCACCAGCAAGATCAAAATCAAAACAATCGTCCGGATCACCCGCCATGCCAGTTTTAAGACGTCTCGCAGCACCCAGATAATCGCCAGCACCCCCGCTATGAGGATGGCCAAATTGATCAACTGGCGCGTCAGTTCCGGGTCCATATTTACCTAATCAGCATTTGGGTAAAGATCGCCCTTTTTGACAACGATTGCCACCTGGTTGGTTCCATAGCGGTAACTTAGGTTGCGGTAATCCGGCGTGGTCAACACCAAAAAGTCTGCCTGTTTCCCCGGTTCAATCGAACCCACTGTGTGCTCCAGGGCAACTGCCTTGGCAGCATTGATCGTGGAGGCAGCCAGTGCCTGGGCAGGCGTCAGTTTGAGGTAGCGGCAAGCCAGCGCCTGGATGAACTGCATGGATTCGTTCCAGGTGGTGCCCGGGTTCAGGTCAGTCGCCAGGGCAAGGTAGCCATCGGCTGCCAGGATTTCCTTTGCCGGAGTGTATTCCTGCTGTGCCAGGCCAAACGGCGTGCCCGGGAGCGACACTGCCACGGTCTCGCTCGCCGCTAAGCGGGCGATATCTTTCAGCGAGGTCTTCACCAAATGATCTGCCGAGACAGCTCCAAGTTCTGCTGCCAGGCTGGCGCCGCCTAAGTTCTCAAATTCGTCAGCGTGCAGTTTGAGCGGGAAACCGAGAGCCTTTGCCGCGCTCAGGATCTCACGGGTTTCTTCAATTTCAAACACACCCGCCTCGCAAAAGACGTCCACAAAAGGCAGAGGTCGCCCACTGGCATGCTCAAGCCACCATTGTTTGGTCGCGGGCAGTGCCTCTTCACACAAAAACCGGGTATAGCCGGCGGGATTACCCTTGTATTCCGGTGGGATGGCATGCGCGCCCATGTAGGTGGGCACGATCTCGATCGGTGCGGTGCGATCCAGCTCCAGGATGGCTTCCAACTGGCGCAGTTCGGTTTCAATGTCCAGTCCATAACCTGTTTTGGCTTCAATGGTGGTAGTGCCATAGGAGAAGGCGGTATCTCCCCGGCTGCGGGCTTCTTCCATCAGTTGCTCAAGGCTGGCATTCCTCGTAGCCGTAAGCGTCGCCAGGATCCCCCCTCCGGCTGCCATGATCTCCATGTAGCTCTTGCCCTGCAGGCGCATCTCAAACTCGTTGGCGCGGTCTCCTGCCCAGATCAGGTGGGTATGTGGGTCCACGAACCCTGGCACGACCGCCCGACCATGAAGGTCAACGCGTTCAGCGTCGGGATAGCGCTCCAGCATTTCTTCATTTCCGCCGGCAGCAAGTATGTTTTCACCTTCACAGACAACAGCACCCTGCTCGATCATGCCAAGTCTACCAAGCTGCAGTCCCCGCTGGGGACCCCCTGCCAGGGTTATCAATTGTGAGATGTTATGGAAAATTTTCATACCCTAATTGTAACGGATATGCTACAAAGTCGGGCATGACCCAACGTAACCAGGCAATAAACGAACTACTTGCTCCAGTCAATCACCACGCAGTGGTACAGATCCGGTTCGAACATCAAGCCGTGGTAGGCTCTTTCCACTTCCTCAGGCTTGATCACATGGCTGATCAGCCACGAAACTGGCAGTTCGCGGCTCAAGATCATGCCGCAAACGGTCTCAAAGTTGCGCGCCACGTTCATGCGCATGCCTTCGCTCTCAAACACCGGTTCCAGGCTGTTGAATGCCCCGGTCACGCGCAGCATGCGCATGTGGATGGCATTCAGCATGGGGGTCACATCCAGGGTGCAGGCTGCGCGAGGGGTGCCCAGCAGCGTCACCTGCCCGTATTTCTTGGTAGAAAGAACTGCCGTCTCAATAGCTCGTGCCGCGCCTGTCACGTCCACAGCCGCGTCCAGCCCGCCAAAGCGCGCCTGGATCTGCGCCAGCTGCTCTTCCGCCGGGCAATCTACGATCTGTGTAATGCCCATCTGCTGCGCCTGGGCACAGCGCTCCACCACCGGGTCAATTGCCACCACCTCTGCCCCAAGCTTCTTGAGCATCAGTGCTGCCAAAAGCCCAATCATTCCCATGCCAAACACGCCTATCCGATCGCCCAAACGGACTTCCACGCTGTTCACGCCGCTGATGGCCACCAATGCCAGCGTGATCAACGAGCCTTCCTGTGGGCTAATGCCCTCAGGCAACTTAAAGATCATCGGACCCTGGGTACGGTTCCCGCGGGAGAAGCGGCAGATCGATGCGTGCGGTCCGGTATAGAACACCCGGTCCCCAACCTGCAGGTCGGTCAGCCCCTCCCCCTTCGCCAGCACTTTTCCCACCGCCGAATAGCCCGGGCGCACAGGGTAGCTAAAGCCTTTCTTGATCTCGAACACGCGCGAGAGTTCTGTGCCGGCGCTAATCATGCTGGCTTCTGCCTGGATGATGGCTTCGTTGGGCTGTAAACGGCTGGTATCGAGCTCTTCCTCCACAACTTCCGCTCGTCCTTTGGCTGGAATGATGACGGTTCTCGCCAGCATCTTATGCCTCCCCAAAGACGCGGCGCAGATGCCCGTCGTGCCGTTCCAGTTCAGCGCGCGCCTGCTCCACTGGAAGCCCGGTTTTGATAATGACTGCCGCCAGTTTCACGCTGCCATTTGCACGTGCCAGGGCTTCCGCAAGGCGCTCGGTTTCCAACGCGGGGAAGATTTCCCGCAGGATGTTCAGGCAGCGCGCCTGCAGTTTCTCATTCGTCGCTTTGACGTCCACCATCAGGTTGCTGTAAGTTTTGCCTTGCTGAATCATCGTCCCTGTTGAGAGCAGGTTCAACACCAGTTTCTGGGCGGTGCCAGCCTTCAGGCGGGTTGAGCCTGAAAGCGCTTCCGGTCCGGTTTCAACTTCGATCGCCACATCCGCATGTCTGCCAATTTCGCTGTGCTTGTTATTCGCAACGCTGATTGTCCCCGCGCCAACACTCTTGGCGTAATCCAACCCGCCAATCACATAGGGCGTCCGCCCACTGGCAGCGATGCCGCACACGACATCGTTCTGGTATAGACCGAGAGCCTTTAGCTGTTCAGCGGCTGCCAGGGGATCATCCTCAACGTGTTCCACTGCCCCACGAAGGGCGAGGTCACCGCCAGCAATCAAGCCAACCACTCCCTCGGGAGGGTATGAAAAGGTTGGCGGGATCTCAGCGGCATCCATCACACCAAGTCTGCCGCTGGTGCCTGCGCCAATATAGATCAAGCGTCCTCCGCGCTGCATGCGTTCAGTAATGAGCTCGATAGCTTTCGCTATCTGTTCAGCCTGCTCGTCCACCGCGTCAGCCAGCACCCGGTTTTGATCGTTCAGCATCCGCACCATAGCCAGCGTGGGAAGCAGGTCAATATCCAGAGTTGCAGGGTTGCGCTGTTCAGTCTTCAATTTCCTAATTTCAGAGGGTTGAACTGCCATTTTTCTCCTTTACAGGTCAAATAAACGATTAATCGCCAGGACCACGCCATCATCATGGATGCTTGCTGTGACTTCATCTGCCGCGGCTTTTACATCTGGGGCGGCGTCGCCCATCGCCACGGCATAGCCGGCTATTCTCATCGCCGGTACATCGTTACCGCTGTCGCCGAAGACAATCACATTTTCGGGCTTCAGTCCATAGTGATCACACACACGTATTAACCCGGAAGCTTTCGTCACGCCGGCTTTTGTCACCTCGATGGTCTGATAATCCGTGATGGCAGCTTCAAACCCAAAATTTTGCCGCACCAGCTGAACCGCGGCAGGCACGTCTTCCTCTTTTGCCATCCTGAAACCAAACTTAGCCACCGGCTTCATGGTTTGTTCGACATGATCAAGGTCATCAAGGATCGTATAAACCCGCTGGTATTCCCGAGCTGATTTTTCCCTCTCCACATCGTTGGGCTGCAAATCGAGCAACCGCTCGTAATCCTCTCGCATCAGGTAGCCAGAACCGTCTTGAAAAGCGATGTGGAAGGAATTGGTCACGGTGGGTAACCAGCGCAGAAATCGCAAAGCGGTTTCCACATCGAAACCATCAAAATGGTAAAGTTCGTGACTGCGAATATTGCCAATCATCGCGCCGTTGGAACCAATGGCAATCTGGAAACTGGAAATGTCCAATACCGCGGGGGGTAATTGGAATAAGTGCCGACCGGTCGCCACGATCGTCCTCACCCCGCTTTCAGCCAGGCGTGTAATGGCAGCTTTGGTCACCTCGGTAATGTAACTCTTGGTCAGAATCGTCCCATCCAGATCGAAAGCGGCTAACTTGATATTCTCTTTATTGAATTCTCTCTTCAAAACAATTCCTTTCCATTCCGGTTAGGTGTCCGGCTTAGAGGCTTTTAATAACACCTTTGTACTTTTCTATCAGCGCCAGGTTGCGTTCGTGCCCATTGGGCACGTTGCCGGAAGTGTATAGTTCGAGTTCATAGCCCTCTGCCTCCGCCAGCTCAACCATCATGGCAGTCAGGGTATGCACAATCGCTGCTCCAGAGACCGTGGATGTCGGCGCGATCTTGATCCCCGAAGCAACCTTCACGCAGGCATCGCCCAAGACACCAAAATTATCGAGCACAATGTCGCAAATCTCATACAATTTCAATCCCGAATGGTGGCGGCTCTGCAGTGGACGTGAATGGTTCAAATTGGTCAGAGCTACGGTTAGAGCGCCGCGTTCTTTTGCACCCAAAGCCATCTCGATGGTCAGCGGGTTGATGCCGCTGTTCGAGAACACAATCACCACATCCTTTTCACTGACCTTGAATTCCTCCAGCAGTGGCTCAGCCTTGCCTTCGCTGCGTTCAAAAGCTGAGGAACCTGTGGCTGATTTGTGCAGCATCAGTTCTTCGGTCAGTATCGGATTAACCCGCACCATGCCGCCAGCGCGATAGAACATCTCAAGTGCCAGAAGATGCCCATGCCCGGTGCCAAAGGGAAATATCATTCCTCCTTGCTTGACTCGTTCCAATATCGCGGCTGCAGTTTCGCGGTATTGCTCTTCATTCGCCTTGATCTTCTCAAGGATTCCTTCCAAATGTTCCAGGTATTCATTTGAATATTTCATCTTTACTCCGTTTCTCCTGCCATTAAACGGGCCAGGTCATCAGTAATTTCTTCCGAAGCGCCTTTTGGCATGGGTGACATGATGCTTTCGTAGGTCTTGCCATACTCACCCTCGTCCGCAAGATAGCCGCCATAGTCATCGGCATAACCCCAGATGAGCGGGAGCTTTGCCTTGCTGGCGGCTTTGATCTTCATGCCAAAGCGCGAGAACATTTCCCCGGGCTGCTTACAGATTTCGAGATCTCCCATTCGGATAATTGCCGCATCAAAATTGGCGGTAATTTCCTCTTTCTTCAACTTGAGGTCAATCGCATAATCCGAAGAAAGCAGGATCTTGTGCTTGTCGTAATTTTCTTCGGCTGCCATTTGCTGCCTGATTTGCATCTGCAGTTTTTTGAGAGCTTCTTTATCCACTGGATAACTGGTTTCCCAGTGGTAAGGTTCGACCACCGGTTTGTCCAGGCTGAGCGGGGCTAATTCCTGGCTGGCAAATAGCTGTGCCAAAATGCCCTCACCCGTGCGGGTCAGCTCTTGTGCATCGTGCCCCTGGCGGTAGTTGCGGTTGCTCATATCCCCGGAAGCGCCTTGCATCATCAGTGGATACACTCCCAGTCTTTCTTTGACACCACGGCTGATGTACCCCAGCAAGTCACTGCTGATCTGCAGGTTCTGGGCGCCCAACACGGTCGGGTGGCAGGCAATATTCACAATTGCAGCCAACACCTCTTTTTCGTTTTTGAAGACGATCAACGTGACATCTTTGTCCTCGGGCTTGCCAATCCCATTCCGATTGCCATACAACCCCTCAATTTTCACGGTACGATACCAGGCCTCAGCTTCTCTCAGCTCAGTTTCAAAACAGTCAGCGATGGTGATAAAGATCCTTTCCTTCAAGAAGTCCTGATATCGCCGCCAAAAGCTATCATCACTTTCTTCATCAAACATTGGCAATCGCTCGGAACGGATCTCCGGGCCGGCATGGGTGTGGGTGGTAGCGATGGTGACCATTTCAGGCTGGATGCCATACTCGCGCAATAGTCTTTCTTTGACTGCTGTGACGATTTCCGATGTGATCATCAGGATTTCCACATCGCACATCACAATGGGCGACCCATCGATCTCCAGGAGTACTGCAGTGCATTTCAACTCATCGAGGATGCCTTCAGACTTCTGCCTGCGCATGCCGTAGCCGCCCATAAAACAGGGTTCCTGCGGGGTTACATAGCGGGTGGATGTTGCTACTTTGATCATTTTCACCTCAGTAAAGTCTCCAGCATTTGCTGGTTAAAAATCTTATCTCCTTCACTGGCACGGTCGAAGACCTTGCGCCCCTCCACGTAAGTTTCAAGTGCTTTGTAATCATCACTGATCACCACAAAATCAGCGTCTTTGCCAATTTTCAGCGAACCCTTTTTATCTCCAAAACCATATTTTCGGGCAGGCACGAGTGAGGCCATCCTCAAGGCGTCGTCCATCTCAAGCCCGACGTTTTCCACCAGGTTCCAGATGCCATAGAGCACCGGCTTACTGCTCCCGCGCAGACGCCCACCTGTTTCGCGGACAAAGCCCAAATCGTCCACGATCACTTCGCCTGAATGCCCCAGGAAGCCCCTATAGGTACCGGTTGGCGCGCCGGAATAACCGGTGCAATCGGAAATCAGCATGATTTTTTCGTGGGGCTTGGCACGCATCACAATCTCGATCATCGGATTAGAGACGTGCAAGCCGTCGCAGATCAGCTCGCAGGTAACGCGTTCATCCAGCAGCGCTGCCCCCAACCCGCCCACATCGCGGTGGTGAATTCCGGTCATCACGTTGCACAGATGCGTCGCCACGGTAATGCCATGATCGAAAGCGGCAAATGCCTGGGTTGAATTACAATCCGTGTGGGTAAACGCGGCGATTACGCCATGCTCTATCAGGAGGTCGACCAATTCTTCTGACTGGGGCAGTTCTGGTGCCAACCCCATCAGTTTTAGATGTCCGCTCCCAGCCTCGATCGCCTTACGCACAAAATCCAGATTGATCGTGGGGGGTTTCGGACGGATGCCTTTCTCGCCGACCCGGTTCAAGTAGGGGCCTTCAAAGTGCACACCCGCCACGTTCGCGCCGTTTTGCGGCTTGCCGACTCGATTCGCGGTTTTCTTCAGTACTTCCAGGGCGCCCTCGCCGTCACCGGTAGCGCTAAAAAGCGTTGGGAGAACTAACGTCACACCCTCACTCGCCACACCCTTCAAAAAGCCATCCAACTGGAAATCAATATCCCCACTCTCGCCTTCCTCCCACATGGTATAGCCCTGGGTGCCGTGGATATGCGTATCAAATATGCCGGGAATGATGCGCAGGTCGCCAAAATCAACCGCGCCTTCTTTTTCACCCTTGCCAAATTGGATAATCTTCCCCTCTTCAATCCGCATCCAGCCGTCCAACAGACCATCTTCAGTGTAAATCCGGGTTGATCTAATCCACATATCGCGTTTCTCCTTCAAAATATACTCCGCCGTCCTTGCGGGCTATCTCAAGCCACTTCATGCCACGGCAGGTCATTTCCAACAATTCATCTCGTTTGGCCAGGTCGTTAGTTTGGTACATTTCAGCGAATTCCCGCATCTCATAGACAAGCACGTTATCATCTGCCTGCTCATTGAATGTTTCTTCGCCATTCTGGGTGACTACCGTGAACGAGATGCAGCGGCTGCTTTCCTTGGGCACTTTGATGTAACCCTTTTCGCCCTGGATTTGCACCATATTCTCGCTGCGGCTGTCCTTTGCCCCTACAGCCTCTGCCAGAAAACCCGGATAGGTCATCAGCAGCACACCGGATGTGTCGATGCCATTGTGCGCAAGATTGGCAAAATAGCGCACATTCTCAGGCTCGCCGAACAGATCAAGCATGAAGCGCAAGTTGTAGTAGTTGATATCCATCAAGGCGCCGCCAGCAAAGGCAGGGTTGAAGATGTTCGGATTCTTGCCTTCCAAAAAAGCTTTGTGTTTGCTTGAGTACTGCGAAAAGTTGAGCTGCACCAACCTGACCGGAGCGATTTTATCCAAATGGTCGCGGATCAATTGGAAGTTGGGCAGATGCGGGACAGTGATAGCCTCCACCAGGAACAAGCCTTTTTCGTGAGCAAGATTACGCAGGGTCTCACACTCCGCGCGGGTCGAAACAAAGGGTTTTTCGCAAATGACCCCTTTGCCTGCCTTCAGGGCATCAAGCGTCCATTGGTAATGGAGCGAATTGGGTGAGGCTACATAAACGACGTCGATCTCAGGGTCATTCAGAAAAGCATCCCGGTCTGTATGCCATTTTGTCAGGTTGTGCTTGGCTGCAAAAGCCTGCGCGGTTTCTTCATTGCGCGAGTAGATCACAACCACTTCTGCGTCGTCGGTCTTGCTGACCGCATCAAAAAAACCATCAACGATAATCCCGGTTCCTATTGTCCCAATCCTCATCATCTCAGCCTTCCTTCTTTTTCTTTTCTTCCACCGCCTGGCTCTGCTCCGCCAGCGAGTCTTTCATGCTTTTGATAACCATGCCTTTGTTGTAATACGCGTCCAGGTACCGAATGGACGCATTCGCTTCAATCTTACGCACCACGGGCATCAGCTCGGGCAGCTGGCTGATCAACACATTTGGCACAACAAAGATTTGGGTTGGCTTTTCGGGGTCGTACGTCACAAAGACGGAGCCGTTGGGAATCTGTTGGGTGTCCGCATTCATTTTTTCCCAGAATTTCACTTCGTTCAGGTTTACGAGATCGGGAGTTACCAAATCTGCCACGAATTCATACAGCCAGAAATTGGTAAATGTGCTGTCGCGCATGCGCATCACGCGTTCCGAGTGTTTGATATTTGCCAACGCGACCTTACCATCTTTGACCATGCGGGTAATGACACGTTTGTCCCAGCCCTCTTCCATCCATCTGAAAAAGAGCATCAATCCAATAGCAACAAGCACGAAAATAATTAAGTAAGTCGTCCTAAATTCGGGGTAGCGGTTGTATACAAAGATATAGCCTCCCGCAAGCGCTAAGATAATTACGGTCAGAACGATAAGCAGGCTATTAATAATTTTGGCGATTTTCAATTGCATGGCAGGGTTTCCTATTCACTTGTTGCGTCTATAAATAGTGGTCACCCCGAATCCTCGAAGTGACCACCACTATTTTCGTATTTAAACGGGCATTCGTTCGAATGCTGCCGCGGGAGCCTAAAGGCCGGCTTTGCGCAGCAGTTGGAGAAAGTCCTGAGGTTGATAAGTGGAGACCGTCTGGGTCATCAGTTTGCCGCCCCGTAGTTCCGCGATCTTACGATACACTTCCGCGTCTTCTTTGGTGGCAGCGATTGATTTATCCACCATGACATACTTGGTTCCGGCGATCGGGGCGGCATTCCCCACATTGACTTCGCCAACTTCAAGCCCACTCTCCAGGATGCGCAGGGCATCCATCGGGGATTTGGCGATTACAAAAAGCGATTCATCCGGGTGCTCTTTGACGTAGTCTTGCAGCTCTTGATGCGACAGCACCAAGACTTTCGCGTCTCTTGCGGCAAGGGGCAGCGCCATCTTTTGAATGCGATCTTTGGCAACGTCATCGTTAACAACTGCAATCGCATCCGCGTTAATACGGCGCATCCATGTAACGGCGACCTGTCCGTGGATCAAACGGTTATCAATGCGAAGATGCTTAATCATATTTTGCTCTCTCCAAAAAATCCCTCGTATAGTTTGGTGGCGGAGAAGGGATTTTCTCCGCCACCAACAATTGTACTAAATTTTAGCCCAAAACGCCGAGCGCGCCCAGGACAAAAGCAATCACCGCAACGATTGCGATAACCCGAACGGGATTGACCTTTCTCTTGATCAGCCAGTAGCAGAATGCAACCAGCGCGATTGGCAGCAGTTTCGGCAGGATGCCGTCAAGCGTATCTTGCAGAGCGACGGTCTTTACCACATCCTGTCCGGTCGCTGGATCGGTTAAAGTTTGGGAGTAAGTGTACTTCAGTGTCAGGCCAATCATGCTTGGCACAAATCCACCAACAACCGTCAACCCGAGGATTTGAGCAGCCTTGCGCATGGTGTTGAAGTCAGTGTTGCCCTCGATATCTTCGAGGATGGCAACAGAGCGTTTGTAACCCCATTTGAAGAGCGGCCATCTCGCCAGGAAGAGAGCCAGAAGTGGAAGGATGATCACGGGCAGGGAGAGGAAGCTGCCTTCGGCTGCCATTCCAGCAGCGATGATGTAGGCAATCGGTTTCACCAGCACAGCCTGGATTGTGTCGCCAATGCTCGCCAGAGGTCCCATCAAGGCAACCTTGATGCTGTTGGACATGTCAGTTTCGTAGCCTTCTTCAAGGGCAACCGCTGCGCCCATAATCACGGCTGAACCGCCCGGATGGCAGTTGTAGAACTGCATGTGACGTTCGAGGTTTTCGCAAACCTCATCGTTGGTGTCATAGAGCTCTTTCATGATCGGAACCATGGCATATGCAAAGCCGGAAGCCTGCATACGTTCGTAGTTCCAGCACCACTGCAGAGCCCAGTTGTGACGGTTGGCGGCTTTCTTTAAAGCCTGTTCAGAGAGTTTAGCATTTGTGCGTGCCATCTTACCTTGCCTCCTCTTTTTTCATAAAGTTGGTGAAGAGATAGCCGAGGGCAATACCGATAATGGCCAGACCGAGCGTAGGAACGCCCATAAAAGCATAGAGTGCATAGCCGATTAACATAAATGGCCAGAAGTTCTTGATATCCATATATGAAAGCAGCAGTGCAAAGCCGACCGCTGGGAGAGCCTTCCCAATTACAGCCAGACCATCCTTGATCCAGGCGTAATTGTTGATAAAGTTGGAAATCACCTGATAATTGTCAATCAGCATCATGCCGATAAACACGGGGATGAAACGGCTCCAGAACCAACCCTGGGTGCCGAGCAGATGCCAGCGTTCGAAGGCTTTGATGTCTCTGTTGGCCAAGGCTCTGTCGCCACCGTGCTGGAAGACGGTTGTAACACCGCGGCCAAGAATGTCGAACCACGACATGAGCAGGGCAACAACGGTACCGATAATGATACCCTGGTTGACGTCACCACTCTGTTTCGCGACGACCACGCCAAACATTGCCCCTACGTTATAGTCAGGCGTTGTCGCGCCTCCGTAGGTATAGAAGCCAATGTCATAGAGGGCGCACATTGCACCAACCTCAAGACCCAGCCGAACATCGCCGACCAAAAGACCGGTGACGACGCCGAAAATGAGCGGATTGTAGATGCCGCCCATGGCCAATGACGCAAACACAATCATTAAGCCGGTAAAGATTGCTAAGAATAAAGCGAGAAGAAACGTACTCATTTAGGTCAAACTCCTTTCATTAGTTTTGGAGGTTTCCCTCCTGATTAACTACATATGATTGATCCGATTAAAGTACTTCTTGAGCAATGCGTCGTTATATTCTTCACCTCCATCGATATTCTGTGACTTAAAGAATGGCGGCGTGATACCCCTTGCGAGGAGCATCTTCGCCGATTCAAGCACGACAGCCTGCAGCGCAACCGAGGTGACAATCGAAGACATACCACAAATAGCGGTATCGAGCCCTTCAAGCTGGATGCTGGCATCGCCATCAGGAACCTGATTGTCAATGACTACATCTGCCACCTCAAACAAGCGTTTGCCGGACTGATGCTTTGAACTAAGTTTGGAACTTGCGCTGACGGAAGTCAGAGCAACTACTTTTGCGCCCCTTTGTTTTGCCTGTAAGGCAATCTCAATTGGTAAAGGATTGCGACCTGAGTTGGAAATGATGAAAACCACATCCTCCTTCAAGATCTCAACTTTCTTCATCAGGATTTCACCCACACCCTGGATGGATTCATACATACCACCAGCTGGATCTTTGATCACTTTCGAGGGTACGTAGCCACCAGCCCGCCCACAAAGCTCAATTGCCCCGGCATAAGAATGCCCGGATCCAAAAGCTTGTATAATGCCGCCATGTTCGAACGTGTCTGCTATGCAGCGCGCAGCCGCGAGAATGTTTTCTCCCTGAGTTTCCTGGAGTTTGCCGATGAGCTTATATGCCATCTCGAACACTTCATTGTCCATCCGTACACCTCTGTAGTATTTTATTGTTAAAACAGTTCGGACTGATTGCAATAATGGTTCCAGCAAGTTGATAAAGACTCTGTCTCACTGGCAATTCTATAATAATACAAAAATCACCAGTGTCAATACAAGTGGTCTATTTTGGTAAAAAAGTCACTGCCCCCGTGCTCTGTCGACCCTTAGGATGTGGGTAAAGTGCGGATCAACCTGATCAAGCCGGTTAACCTTTTAATATCCATTAGATCGAACTTATCATCTTCTGGCATATTTGGCAACCCAAAGGATAATTTGGCTCCCCGCACGGATGGATCGCTTTGCCTCGTGTGGCAGGTGAAGTGTACTTGCCGGCAGCCAGTGTTTTGAATTAACTCCTGCACATTTTCCGCCCGAACGCCGCCCCCCGCCAGGACTTCCACCGCCCCCACTTGCACACAACGTTTGATCATTTCTGCTCCTGCCGGTGCAGAAGGTTCCCTCCCACTGGTCAGAACCCGTTTAAAACCGAGCTCAGCCAGCCGCGGCAGCACTTCTTCCGGTTCATTTTTCATAATATCAAAGGCGCGGTGGAACACCAATTCCCTCTCTCCCGCTGCATCTACCCAAATCTTGCAGCGTTCTTCATCCAACCATCCTTCAGTAGTTAGAAAACCAACCGCAAAACCATCCGTGCCTGCCTTCGCCAGTTCGCGCGTATCCCGCAGCATGGTCTCGAACTCCAGGTCGGTGTAACAGAACCCTCCTGCGCGCGGACGTATCATGCTGATGACGGGGATGTCCACCCTGAGTTTGGCTTCCAGTACCGCTCCAATCGAAGGAGTCAGTCCGCCAACAAACAGCGCCGAGTTCAATTCCACCCGGTCCGCTCCAGCTTCTGCTGCCCGCACCACATCATCCACCGAACCGCAGCAAACTTCAATGACCACTTTTTCCATTCCGATCTCCAATTAGATGATCCCAAACTTTTTGAACGTATGCCAGATGCCATCTTCATCAGCTTCAGGCGCGTGATAATCCGCCGCAGCCATCACTTCCGGGCTGCACTTCCCAATCGCCACCCCGACCCCAGCCGCCTTCAACATGTTGATATCGTTCTGCCCATCCCCAATAGCCATTGTCTGCTCGATCGGCACTTCAAAGTAATCCAGCATAGCCTGCATGCCCACGTCCTTTCCCCCTTTGCGCGGGATCACGTCACAGTTAAAGGGGTTAAAACGCACAATTTCACTGCTCTTCAAGTGGGGAGTGATCAATGCTTGGGTCGCATAGTTGATGTAAGGCGCAATGGAAAGCACATCGCGACTTTCCGCCCCGTCTGCCGAGGTGACCATCGGATATGGAATGTGGATCATTTCATGGAAAGAACGGACGTTTTCATCAATCCCCGTCAGATAGATCTTATCTCCTTCAATCAGGCAGCAGGCAAAGTTCAGTTCCTGAGCCAGCCGCAAGATAACGGCCACATCCCGCGGATCAAGTACAGCCTTATGAATAATGGTCCCATCCGGCAAGTAACAAAGCTGCCCATTGACCGCCACATAGCCATCCAACGCGATGCCCTGCAATATCTTGCCTTCTTCATAGGCGCGGGTTTGCCGGCCGGTTGCGACGAACACCTTAACCCCATTTTTGCGCGCCTTCTGAATGGCTTCAAGAGCACTGATTGGGATGGTGCGCGTTATGGGGCTGGTTAAGGTATTGTCCACATCACAGAATACCGCTTTTATCATGGTCTATCCTTAATTATGTTATGATTTTTCCGTCATGCTATTATATCGAAGCTTTGCATGGCAGCAGATTCTATCGATGGAGAATGGTGAAAGATGCTAATTAAAGATGGTCTTGTTTTTTGCGAAGATTTCGCCCTGCGTGAAGGGGACGTCTATACTGAGTTCGACCGCATCAGCGAACCTCATAGCCAGTCGGAAGTGCTGGACGCCACTGGCTGCATCGTTGCTCCCGGATTTATTGATATTCACATCCACGGCGCATATGGCACTGATTTCTGCGACAGCACCCGCGAAGCGCATGAGAACATCGCCCGCTACCTGGCATCTGTTGGCGTCACCAGCTACCTTGGTACCACCATGGCGATGAAAAAACCCGTTCTACTGAACATGGTCAGGGTCGCGAGCGAGTTTATGGACAACCCCATTGAAGATGGAGCTGTTATGCGCGGCATCAATCTCGAAGGTCCATTTGCCTCCGTTGAGAAAAAAGGCGCCATGGACCCCAATAACCTGATTGACCCGGATTATGATTTCTTCCTTGAGCTCAATGATGCCTGCAGCGGTCGCATCCGGCTCAACGACGTCGCCCCAGAGAAGCCTGGCGCGCTGGACTTCATCGCGCGCACCAGCGAAATCTGTGTGGTCAGCCTCCATCACACCAGTGCCGATTATGACCTGGCAAAAGAAGCCTTTTTCCGCGGCGCCAGTCACGTCACCCATCTCTATAACGCCATGAACCCCTTCAACCATCGTGCTCCTGGTCTCATTGGCGCAGCCGCTGACTATGCCAGCAGCGTGGAGTTGATCAGTGACGGGCATCATGTTCATCCTGCCGCCATCCGGGTTGCATTCAGCATCTTTGGCGAAGATCGTATCTGCCTGATTAGCGATGCCATGATGGCATGCGGTATGCCAAATGGAGAATATGAGTTGGGCGGTCAAAAAGTGACCATGAAGGATGGCCTCGCCACCCTCGCCAGCGGCACCATTGCCGGCAGTGCCACTCCGCTTTCGGAATGTTTCCGCCGTGCGGTGATCAACTTTGGCATTCCACTCGAGTCTGCGCTGCGCGCCACCACCGCAAACCCAGCCCGGGTGTTGGGTATGCAGGATGAAATCGGCTCCATCGCCATAGGGAAACGGGCTGACCTTACCCTGCTGGATGCTGAGACGCTTGAGGTCCGCCACTGCGTACTGGGCGGTAAGCTGCTCTTCTAGCATTATCTTTTAATTTGTGTTTTGTTCATATGAGGACGCCCAAACATCACAAGATTTGGCGTCCTCAAACTGTTTGAATCATCGGGGTTCAACCTTCTGATCAGACCCATCCATGATAAACTTTTTTATAGCATGAACCCAAAATCGCTGATCCTGCTTGAATTCCCAAAAGTCCTGGCGCGGCTTAAGTCCTACGCGTCTTTCAGCGCCTCTGAGTCCCTGGCCGAAGCGCTTCGTCCCACCAGCAGTCTCGAGACCGCCCTGCAACGCCAGCAGGAAACCCGTGAAGCCCGCCTCCTGATCTCAGTAAATGACAGCATCAGCTTCCAGGGCGCGGTGGACCTGGCACCTCTCACGGATCAGACTCTGCACGGCATAGCTCTCGAAGCGAGCGACCTCCTCGCCGTCCGCAATACCCTGATCCTTTCCCGCACTGCCCGCCGCGTGCTGCTCGACAACGCTGAAACTGCTCCCTCCCTGGCGGCTCTCGCCGGAGGTCTCTCGGATGGCCAGGGACTGATCGATCTCATCAACCGCACGATCAGCGAACGCGGTGAAGTGCTCGACAGCGCCTCTGCCGCACTGGCTCACATACGCTCTGAAATAAAGGTTATTCATGCCCGCCTGATGGACCGCCTTAACCGCTACCTGACTGACCCTGCAAGCGCTCGCATGCTGCAGGATAATCTCATTACCCAACGCTCCGGTCGCTACGTTTTGCCCTTGCGCGCCGAACACAAGGGGCAGATCAAGGCGATCATTCACGACCAAAGCGCTTCTGGTGCCACCCTTTTTATTGAACCCATTGCGGTCGTTGAGCTCAACAATAAGTTCCGCGAGCTTGAACTCGCTGAGCGCGATGAAGTCCTGCGCGTCTTGCGTGCGCTCAGCCAGCAAATTGCATTGCAAGCTGAAAGCCTCAACCTGACCACCAAAGCCATGGCTGGCATTGACCTTGCGCTCATGAAAGCCCATTACGCAGATGACCTCCAAGCCAATGAGCCCGAATTGGTGCCCTTCCCCGCACAACCTCCCGAAGCCCATCCCGGAAGCGTCATCCAACTGCGTCGTGCCCGCCACCCGCTTTTGGACCCCCAGAAAGTCGTCCCAATCGACTTTGAACTGGACCGGCAGACCTTTTCGGTGGTGCTCACCGGCCCTAACACAGGCGGCAAGACTGTCACCCTGAAGACGGTCGGTCTCATGGTGCTAATGGCTCAAGCCGGGCTGCAAATCCCTGCCCAATCCGGCTCCCGCCTGAGCATCTTCCGGGATGTGTTCGCGGATATCGGCGATGAGCAGTCGATTGAGCAATCCCTCTCGACCTTTTCAGGGCATATTACCCAACTGGTGCGCATCCTTAAACAGGCTGACCATCGTTCACTCGTTCTGCTGGACGAACTTGGCGCTGGCACGGATCCCCAGGAAGGCTCCGCCCTGGCGCGCGCCGTCCTGGACTTTATGCTCCAGCGCCGCATCACCTCCGTCGTTGCCACTCACTACCCCGAGCTCAAGGCTTACGCTCATTCCACCAAAGGGGTCACCAATGCCAGCCTGGAGTTTGACCTCGAAACGCTGCGCCCTACTTACCGCCTTGTGATCGGTCTGCCTGGGCGCTCCAATGCGCTCGCCATTGCTGAACGATTGGGTCTCGACCCCGCTATCATTGCTGCTGCCCGCCAGGAAATTGATCCGACCGAACTGCACGCGGATGATCTGCTCGAGGAGATCCACCGTCAGCGAGACCTGGCAGCCGCCAGCTACGAAGCTGCCGAAAAAGCTCGCAAAGAAGCCGAAGCCAGCCGAAACCAGATCAATGCCCGCCTTGAGCAGTTGGAAGCAGAAAAAGCCCAACTGCTTGACGCCCATCAAACACAGCTTGAAAGTGAACTCGCATCCTTACGCGAAGAATTGAACACTCTCAGGCGTGAGCTGACCCGCTTGCACCAATCGCCCGAAAAACAGGCGCAGTTAACCGAAATCGAAGAAAAACTCGAGGTAGTTGAGCAAAAGCAGGAACAAAATCTCCGCAAAAAGCACCGGCAGCCAAAAGCCAAAGGGCTCAGTGGACCCCTAAAAGTGGGCGATAGAGTTCTTGTACGCAAACTCGGCGCTGAAGGAGTGGTGAGCAGCGTGGACGGTGAGGATCTTGAGCTGCAAATTGGCGCTTTGCGTGTGCGCGCCAAGTCCTACGAAGTTGAGCGCAGAGTTCAATCGCTTGAAGAAAACGACACTCCACCTCAGCCAGCTCCTGTGGTCACCGGTAGCACTGCCATCCCAGGGGTCAATTCGCCCGGACTCGAGCTTGACCTGCGCGGTCAACGCGTGGATGACGCGCTCGACCGCACCGAACGCTACCTGGAGCAGGGTTTCTCTTCCGGAATGCCCTTTGGACGGATCATTCATGGGCGAGGTACTGGCGCGGTGCGCCAGGCAGTGCGCGATCTGCTAGATCATTCAGCGTATGTTCATCGCTGGGAAAACGGTGGGGAAAAAGAAGGCGGGGACGGGGTCAGCGTGGTTTTCTTCCATCCCAACAAATAAAAACCAGCAAATAAAAAAGGATCGCCACTAATTTGCTCCCTAACTTACTGGCGATCCTTCTGCGCCGGTCCCCTGAGGCCGGTGCCAGTAGGATAATATATTAATGAGTATTCTAATATCTTTCGTTTACCTGTCAACGGTTTTTTTGTTAACATTTCCAGAATCATTCATTTTTGGCACAAATCCAACCGGTTTTGATATACTTTCTGTTCCACAAGAAGTGGGAATGGTAACCTCATGACCTGATCCATTGACCGATTCCAACTGTGCTATTCACCTGGAGTTTTACACCCCAGGCTGGCATAGGATTGGTCTGCACCTTAACAGAAAGGATTCGGTCATGATTATCGTCAATCTCCACGCTTGTATTCACGTTTTTGATCCCCAGGCAGATCGTTATCTCAAATCCTCCACGAGCAATCTCCGCAAAGCGCTTGGGACTTCCTATGCACATCTGACAAGGGCTCAGATTCTCGCCCAAATTAACTGGAAGCCTTGCCAGTCACCCTCATGCAAAGTTCGGTGCTGCAAGGACCACGAACACCTTATCGGCAACTAACTTTTCAACTCCCCACCAGGCAGACCAATAAAGGAAACGAAAAGCCTCCCAGAAAAATGAGAGGCTTTTTTCTTGCCGAAGGTGGGAATCGAACCCACATACCCGAAGGTACACGATTTTGAGTCGTGCGCGTCTGCCTGTTCCGCCACTCCGGCTCGTTGCAGTAGTATACTCGCAATTCCCTCTGCCGGTCAAGCAAACATTCGCTTGTAATCGCAAAAAACACAGACCTCGACCTGGCAGAGACAGGCATTGTAGTTGCACTTAAATAAATAAGCCCTCCAGGGTTTCCGGGAGGGCATCAGATATGTTGGGCTTAATTTGGCATATACACCATGAAGTTGTCAAATTCGAGCACGACCGGTGTATCTTCGTAAGTGCCTGCCAAGATACCAACATCTCCCGTCGAAAAATCGCTGTCATTGACCCTCGCTAGTAACTGGTCGTCAACATACAGAGAAAGTTCCGTGCCAATGCAGCTAATCGCCACCTTATGATAGTCCGCAGACAGGTCGGCATCCGCAAATTCATTGAACAACGGAGTCCAGGTTCCGGCTACATTTTTGTAGATTGTCACATAGTTATCATTGCCAAAACTCAGGCTGTAATAGTTATCCTGGTCCTGGTAGCGGCATACCAAACCCATGTCATTCTCAAGCACATCCCCTATGCGGTAGACATCCACTTGCACAATCACATCCTTCAGATACAGGTCATTTGTGGGTGAAGCGGCTGTTATCAGCGTCTCGTTAATATCAAAAGCAAATCTGCCGTTCCGCCACTCGGATACCACCTCGGATTCATTAAAAATCGTCCAGTGTCCTTTATTAGGCGTGTCAAAATCATCCGAGTAACTCTCCTTCAAGTCATTCCCAAGGTCAGGAAGAAGCACTTCCTCTTCGACCGGTTCGGGAGTGAGGCTGGTTGTGAAGTCGCCAACAGCTTCATAAACGGTAAAATTATCAAAATCGACCGTCACTTGCGGTTCATCATAACTGCCCATGATCAAACCAGCATCTCCAAACGTCAGGTCACTATCCTGCACCTCAGCCCCCAGCTTCCCATTGACATAGAGAATAAGCCGATCACCTATGCAAAATCCCTGCAAGTGGTTTCTGACCGGATCTACCAGGGCGTCTACAAATTCGCCAAAAAGTTGCGTCTGCTCGCCTTGATAGATTTTCATAATTTCGACCCAGCCATCATTGCCAACTGTCAGCATATAGAAGTTTTCATCGTCAAGATAACGGCAAATCATGCCCTGGGTATTCTTCACCGATCCGCTAATCAATTCGGTGTCGAGGTCCATGATGATGTTGTCACTCGCCACCTTGCTGGATTCCGACCATACCATCCAATTTGCCGTGTTCACCTTCATCCGGTAAACGCCATCGACCAGTTCCGCGCCATATTCCGGGTCATTGCTGGTATTCCACAACCCTTTTTGATCAAAAGTCTCATTTAACAAGCTTTCGCCTACACTCACGCTACCCACCAGGGCAGCAGGGATTACAGGAAGAGAAGCTTCTATCGGGGTGTCTGTCGGGACAGGCGGAATAGTGGCGGTTGGCACTGCGGCTGTCGGTTCAGCTTGCCTGGTCGGCTGAGTTGTTGGTTGGCTTGGTTTTGGCGTCGCAGTAGGATCATTTTTTACAAGCCGCGGGAGTGAGCAGGCGCTCAGAGCGAGCATCATCACAATACTAATCAAGAATCGTTTCTTATTCATTCTTTCTCCAAACAAGATTAGAAGGTACTTTTTTTGATTGTATCATGCAGAAAAACGACTTTTTTTCCAAACATTATCCAGACATTATTCAGGCAGTTTGAACATAGTCCTGGCATGAACGGTTCAACCGCTGCGGTATAATCCTTTATTATCTTTTTGGAGTCACCATGCAACTTGGAATCATCGGCCTGCCCCAATCAGGCAAAACCACTCTCTACAAAGCACTTACTGGCGCTAATATCCCGACGGACATGTCCACTGGTCAGATGGAAGTTCACACTTCCGTGGTGGATGTGCCTGACCCGCGGGTGGATCAGCTCTGCGAGATCTATCACCCCAAGAAGATCGTGCGTGCCAAGGTCACCTATGCCGACATTGCTGGCCTGGATGGCAGTGCGGGTCGTGCCGGTTTGCCCGGCGTGATGGTCAATCAGCTCGCGCAAATGGATGGTTTTCTGCATGTGGTGCGCCAGTTCGAAAATGCCAGTGTTCCCCATCTCGCCGGCAGCGTTAATCCCCTGCGCGATATTCAGACGATGGATACCGAGTTCATCCTCAACGATCTGGTAATGGTCGAACGCCGCCTTGAAAGGCTAAAAGAAGAATTTCGGCGCGGTGTGAGCCGCCCGCGTGATGTCATCCAAGGCGAAATCGACCTCTTTGAGCGATTGCAGGCAGTGCTCAACCAGGAGCTACCCCTGCGCCATTACGAATTTACCCCCGAAGAAGATAAGATCCTTTCAAGTTTTGGCTTCCTCAGCCGCAAACCGCAAATTGTGGTCTTTAATCAGTCTGAGGACCAGCCTGCTTTGGACTACACCAGTCCTCACCCGCATACACAAGTGGTACATCTACCCGCCAAGCTCGAGGCGGATATTATCGCGCTTGACCCTGCCGATGCTGCCATCTTCCTGGAGGAATACGGCATCGCCGAGCCGAGCATGTCGCGCTTGATCAAGCTCTCGTATGATCTCCTGGGAGTGCACTCATTTTTTACCGCCGGGGAGAAGGAAGTCCATGCCTGGACGCTGCGCAGAGGGGCTAATGCCCGTGAAGCAGCTGGCGTCATTCATTCAGACATGGAAAAGGGCTTCATCCGCGCGGAAATTCTCTCCTTCCAGGACATGATCACTTACGGCAGCACCGCCGAAGCCCGTAACAAAGGCCGCTTGCGCGTCGAAGGCAAAAACTACATCATCGAAGATGGCGACATCATCGAGATACGCTTCAATATTTAGGCGTTTTCAAGTCACTCATGGTTGGAAGAACCGGGGTTATTAAGATTCCAGTAACCGTCTAAAATCGTGCAGATCCACCCGCGAGGTCAGGTCCAGGCTAATTGGGGTCACTGATACCTTCCCGTCCACGATCACAGTCTTCAGATCTCCATCCTCTTCCAGACTTTCCGTATCAACGCGCACCTCATATCCCATGTTCCGTGAACCTTCGTTGATGGATGGATCTTTCGGTTTCGCGTAAAAATACCGCTGACGGGATTGACGCGTCACCACCCAGGGTGTTTCTGGGGTTGCTCCAGAGGGTATATCGACCTTGAGCACATCCACATCGAAGGGCATTTTCTTTAACAGGAGTTTCTCAGCAAAAAAGCGTGTGAACCAAGCAGCCACTGAGAAGTCAACCCGATCCGAGAGGTCAAAATGCTCTGTTATCGGAGTCTGCAGTGAAACGGCCAGGGCTGGGATCCCCATCGAAGCCCCCTCAAGCGCCGCACCAACCGTGCCGCTCACCGTGATCCCCGATGCCAGGTTTTCTCCGTAGTTGATACCCGATACCAACAGATCCGGTGGGAATCCCATCACTTCCAACATGCCATGCAGCACGGCCTGAGCTGGAGTTGCGCCAACGCCATAGACTTCCCACTCTTTTCCGTGCACCAACAACTTTTGCGGGCGGATCTGACCGTCCGTGTCGCGCGGAAGAGCCCGCCCCATCGATGTCTGCTGCACACTCGGCGCAACCACATGGACAAACCCGAGGTCCGAAAGCGCTTCCGCAGCCGCCCACAGCCCGGGGGAATTGATTGAATCGTCATTCGTCAGGAGGATTTGAGGTCTTTTTTGTTGTATCATGCCTGGATTGTACCCAATCATGTGTAGTTTGGGGTACTTTGTGGAATGTGAGTCGAAGCCATCATGGACTGGATGGAAGCCACAGGCGGTCTGTTAATACTGGATAAATTCCAGACCCAAAAATAGAGTTTCTGGCAGCGGAGTATAATGCAAAAAATGAAGTGGAAACTTGGCATGTTCATCTGGTTGGCTTTTTTTGCCCTGGCATTGGCAGGCTGCATGCCGGGGGATGTCAGTCTGCCTACGATCGTGCCATTACCGACAAACACATCCGTAATTGCGCTTACCCCCAGCGCCACACCTCGTCCGACTGATACGCTTGCGCCAACCCCTTCCCTCACCCCCACCCTCACTCCAACGCCCGCACCGGTTACTTACACCGTTACCGAAAAAGACGACATGTTTGGTGTGGCGCTGAGATACGGCATCTCGCTGGACGCGCTCAAAGCCGCCAACCCGACCGTGATCCCCAATTTGATGAGCGTTGGAACGGTGCTGATCATCCCGATCACGCCAACGCCGCCTTCAGCCAGCGCCAGCCCGGAAACCCCCACCCAAACGCCAGATCCCTTCAGCCCGCTGCGCCTGGCCATGGCACCAGTCTGTTACCGGGACGCGCTTGGAGGCGCCTACTGCTTCGTTCAGCTTGAAAACCTCAGCCAGTCCCCCGTGGAAAATCCATCCGTGCTCTTCACACTCACCAGCGCCGACGCGACCACGCTGGAGTTGGACGGCATTCTGCCGCTCAACATCCTGCCAGCCCAAGAGACGATACCCGCCGTCGCTTACTTCCCTGCACCCGTCCCGGAAAGCTTTGAAATCAGCGCTCAAATATTGGATTGGCTGCCAGTGATGCCGGACGATACGCGCTACCTGGAAGCAGAAATCGCAGCAGAGCCGCCAGTCATTGCTGAAGGCGCGCGCTTTGCGGAAACTGCAGGCAAGGTGACCATACCGGAAGGGGAGGCAGATTACGTTTGGGTGTTGGGGGTGGTTTACGACTCCAACGGCCAGGTGCTTGGGCTGCGCCGCTGGGAGGCAGAAGTTCCGCTCTCCACCAGCGGCTCCATGCCATTCATTTTTAGAATTTATGCCATGCAAGGGGAGATTGCAGAAATGAAATTGTTCGTAGAAGCGCACGCAACCATTCCTTGAGGTGAATATGAAAAATGAACTGCTGCCAGAACTCGGCAAAAAAACCTACATCATGGGCATCATCAACCTCACCCCGGATAGCTTCTCAGGCGATGGACTGCTCAGAGAACGTGACTACGTCCGCACGGCACTGCTGCAGGCAGAGCATTTCATCCAGGATGGCTGTGATATTCTCGACCTGGGCGCGGAATCCACTCGCCCTGGCGCAACAGCAATCAGTGTGGATGAGGAACTGAGCCGGATGTTGCCAGTGGTGAGAGCCTTACGCGAGGAGATGCCGAACGTCATCCTCTCGATTGATACCTACAAAGCTGAAACCGCCCGGGTCTGCCTGGCAGAAGGCGCGCACATCATCAATGACATCTGGGCCTTTCGGTATGACCCAGCCATGGCAGGTACGGTAGCCGAGGCAGGTGCGACCGCAATCCTGATGCACAATCGCACGCAAGGCGCACAGGCAGTCACCAGCGAGCTCGGCGGGCGCTATGAGGGCGTGAGGTATGACGACATCGTCACCGAGGTGCGGAATTGGCTGGCAGAGGCGGCTAAGTCGGCTATTGATGCCGGCGTAAGCCCAGACAAAATCATCCTCGACCCCGGGATCGGTTTTGGTAAGACCATCGAGCAAAACCTATTCCTGCTCAAACATATTGACGAGCTGTGCGAACTGGGCTTCCCGATCCTGCTGGGCGTTTCTCGCAAAGGTTTTATTGGGCACACGCTCAATTTGCCGCAAGGCGAACGCCTGGAGGGCAGCCTGGCCGCGAACGCCTGGGGCGTGCTGCACGGCGCTGACATTCTGCGGGTGCACGACGTAAGGGAGACCGTTCGCCTGGCACGCATGCTGGATGCGATCCGCTTCAGCGAACTGCCATAAGATCAAACCGTGCAAAAGTAGAAACAGAAGGCTTTGTTTCATAGGTTTTCAGTCCGGCTGTCTTGGAACATTTTGCCCGAGATTCCGTCTTAAGTACAATAGGTGTAATTCTGCGCCCAATCCGGAGGAACCATGAACAAGAAACTCTTTTCCTTTTTGATCGTATTCATTCTGATGTTGACAGGCTGCGTGGTGGCTGCCCCGAGCGAAAGTACCGAGCTTGAGCAACTCAGGCAGCAAAACCAATTGCTTTCAGACCAACTGTTGGCCGCTCAGGAGCAAAATAATGCGCTTTCAACCCAAATAGCCAGCCTTGAAAGCACGAGTTGCCCGCTGGAGCCCGTTAAAGATACTTTTGAAGGTCTGGCGGCCAAAATCCTGCCGCTCCTACAGAGTCAAGATTTTGCCGCGCTGGCGGCTTTCATCCACCCCGAACTTGGCGTGCGGATCTCTCCATATGGCTATATCAACGGGGACAAGGACCTGGTCTTCACCAGAGAACAGGTGGCTGCATTCGGAAGCGATCAGGAAATCTACCACTGGGGTGTGCAGGCGGGCAGCGGAATGGACATAAACCTTACCGTTGTGAAATATTGGCCTGAGTACGTCACCAGCCAAACCCCTGCTCAGGAGTGGGAGCTCTTGCTGGATCCCTCGCGAAAAGCCAGCAACACCATCGATAACTTTGCCGAGGTTTACCCGGATGGGCATTACGTTGAATATTTCCAACCGGGAACAGAAGCCTATGGCTACCTGGACTGGCAATCGCTGCGCCTGGGTTTCCAGCAAAGCGGGGACGGTGCTTATTACCTGTCAGCAATTATCCACGATGAGTGGACGCCGTAAAATATGACCGGATTGCCCTTATAACTTAGGTCGGACTTAAATTCTGGGAATAGCCTTATTGGGTCTGTGACTGGACGATAATTTCCTCAGCCAGTTTCTGCAGGCGATCGCGCTCGGCTTTATCCTCGATGTGCTGCTGTTTCCAGTAGACCTCCAGCAATTCCGCGGGGCTCATACTGCTGGCTTCAAAGCTGTCGCCAAGCCGTGTTCGCGCCTCGGAAATGGGTTTCTTGACCAGCTGAAAAGCAAAGGCGCTTTTAAAGTGTTCATGAATTCGTGCTTCATCGATCAAGGTTTCCAGGTCGCTTGGGTACACGAGCGTTAACCGCGCAATCGCGTCTGCCAGCTCTTCACTGGCTGGCAATGCCGCCATGATTTTTTCATTGACACCCAGCAGATCATCCAGTTCGACCCAATAATCCAGAAAACGCCGGATAGGCAGCTGCTGCCAGCGGTAATTTGTTTGACCCTTTTCAATCTCAGCGATGATGAAACCCTTACCTTCATTGATCTCACCAAAATCCACGCGTTCAATTGAACCGGGGTACACCACCGGTGGATGCGATCCTTGGTTGAGATCCTGGTAGCGGTGAATGTGCCCCAGTGCCACGTAATCCAGCGCTGGGTTTGCCACCAGGCCAGGCGGCAGGACGACATCCCGACCGATTTTGACGGTTTGCTCGCTGCCAAACTTTGCCCCGGCAATCGAAGCATGCGCGGTCAGAATGGTTGGGAGGCTGGGGTCAAGATCCGAAATAGTCTGATTTAGCCAATCGCTCAATGCCTTTTCAATCAGTTCCTGGGGGTCTTCCTCATTGGAAGAGTCCGCTGTCAGAGACGCCAATATTCCCGAACGCGTTATCCAGGGGATGGCAACCACCTGAACCGGTACGCCATCGAGATCTTTCGGGCTGAGCAGCTTGAGGGAGCTGACAACGTGAATGTAATCCGGGCTGAGCGTGTCAAACTCCTGGATGGCATGCGCGCGATACTGCGAGGGGGAGACATCGTGGTTGCCTATAAGCAGCAGAGTCGGGATCTTCGCGCGTGAAAGGCGCATGATGCGTTTGCCCCACTCACGCTGGAAAGTCGGCGCCGGCGAACGATCGCGGTAGGTGTCGCCAGCGAAAATGACCAGGTCAACCTTTTCGCTGATGGCAGTGTCGACGATGAAGTCCAGAGATTTCAAAAAATCCATCACACGTTGTGGAAGTCCGGTGACGGCGTCGTGCTGGCCGTAGTTGGCCATGTCGATGTGAGCATCTGCGAAGTGAAGGAGTTTGATCATGGGCTAATTATAATGTATGGGGACCTCCATCAAGTCGCTTCCTGCACTGCAGGCATGAGAACACCAACCCCAATTGGGTCAAAAAAAGAGCCCGTTCAAAAAACGAACAGGCTCTTTTCATCTCAAAAGGATCTTTTAGGCTTCGTGGAATTCACCTTCCACAACATCCTCGTCATTGCCTTCCGACTGACCGTGCTGGCCGTCATTTCCAGCCCCTGGCTGACCGCCAAACCCTGCTCCAGGCTGACCGCCTCCAGCAGGTCCGGCTTGCTGATAGGCAGCGCTGCCAATCTTCTGCATCACTTCCTGCAAAGCATTGCTGGCATTGGTAATGGCGCTGACGTCTTCACCAGTGATTGCCCCTCGCAGCACCTGGATCTTGGCTTCGGCGTCGTTGCGCAAGGAAACGTCCACCTTCTCGCCCAGTTCCCTCAAGGTCTTTTCGGACTGATACGCCAGGTTGTCGCCCATGTTGCGGGCTTCGATCAGTGCCTTCTTGCGTTCATCTTCCGCCTTGTTTTGCGAGGCTTCGCGCACCATGCGCTCCACATCCGCCTTGTTCAGGTTAGTTGAAGCGGTGATGGTGACCCTTTGCTCCTTGCCGCTGGCTTTATCCTTCGCGGTCACGTTCAGGATGCCGTTGGCATCAATATCAAAAGTGACTTCCACTTGCGGGATGCCGCGCGGCGCCGGCGGAATGCCGTCCAGGCGGAAGCGACCAAGGGTCATGTTGTCGGCCGCCATCGGGCGTTCACCCTGCAGCACGTGGATATCCACGGCTGTTTGGCTATCTTCTGCGGTCGAGAAGGTTTCGGTTTTCTTGACCGGTATCGTGGTGTTGCGCTCAATCAAACGAGTCATAACACCGCCCAAGGTTTCCACACCCAGCGAGAGTGGGGTCACATCCAGCAGCAGCACGTCCTTGACGTCGCCAGCCAGCACGCCGCCTTGAATGGCTGCTCCAATGGAAACAACCTCATCCGGGTTGACGCTCTTATTAGGCTCTTTGCCATTGGTCTGCTTTTTCACCAATTCCTGCACCATCGGCATACGCGTGGCTCCACCAACGAGGACCACCTCATTAATGCGATCGATACTCACTCCGGCATCTTTCATGACAGCCTGGAAGGGGGGCAGACAGCGCTTGAGCAGGTCTTCCGTCATCTGTTCAAATTTGGCACGGGTGAGTTTCAGCAGCAGGTGCTTGGGTCCGCTGGCATCAGCAGTGATGTAAGGCAGGTTGATCTCGGTTTCCATTACAGTGCTGAGTTCGATCTTGGCTTTTTCTGCCGCTTCGCGCAGACGCTGGAGTGCCTGGCGATCCTGGCGCAGATCAATGCCCTGATCTTTGCGGAATTCTTCCGCTGCCCAATTAACGATTGCGTTATCCCAGTCATCGCCGCCAAGGTGGGTGTCGCCATTGGTGGCTTTCACTTCCACCACGCCGCCGCCAACTTCGAGCAGTGAAACGTCAAACGTACCACCGCCCAGGTCAAAGACCAGGATGATCTCATTCTCTTTCTTATCGAGGCCGTAAGCCAGCGCGGACGCAGTCGGCTCGTTGATGATGCGCATCACTTCCAATCCAGCGATCTTGCCGGCATCCTTGGTTGCCTGGCGCTGGCTGTCGTTGAAGTAAGCCGGCACAGTAATAACAGCCTGGGTGACTTTTTCGCCCAGGTAGGCTTCAGCATCGGCCTTTAGTTTGGCCAACACCATCGCAGAAATCTCCTGTGGGGTATACGTCTGCCCCGTGACGGGGATCTGGATGCGCGCGTCGCCACTGGGACCAGCAACGACTTTAAACGAAACCATCCCACGTTCCTGTGCCACTTCGTCATAGCGGCGTCCCATAAAACGCTTCACTGAATAAACGGTATTCTCAGGATTGACAATCGCCTGACGCTTGGCAGGAATGCCGACCAACCTTTCACCGTTTTTATTAAACGCCACAACCGAAGGCAGCAAACGCGACCCTTCTGAGGTTGGGATCACAGTGGGGGATCCGCCTTCCATGATCGAGACGACACTGTTAGTAGTTCCCAGGTCAATTCCGATGATTTTTCCCATATTCACTCCTTGTTATTTGAATAACTAGCATAATTAACGTGACTAAAGCATAATAATTATTTGATAGAAGGATATTAACATTTTGTCTGATGGATATATGCGTGGAGCCCCAGCTGGATAGAAAACCATGTTTTACCTATCCTCAAGAAACAAGCATTGTTATCAGCAGTCAGCAATCCCTTATAATAGAAGTAGAAAATGTCGAAAGGACGATGAAATGAGCAAAAGTTCCAGTTGGTTATTTGGTGCAGTGCTTGGCGGGCTGGTAGGCAGCACGTTAGCCCGTCTGTACGCGCCTTATTCAGGTAAAGAATTAAAAGCGAAGATCTGCGACTACGTCAAGAATGTGCGTTACGAAGTTGAGCAGGCCGGTGTTGAAAAGCGGGCTGAACTGGAAGCGCAGCTTGAAGAGTTGCGTTCAGGGAAAGTTTAATCCCTGCTCTGAGAAGGATCAGGGATAAGGGGTGCCGGTGGGGGCTGGGCCTGGAGTCGCAGTCGGTCCAGGCGTGGGGGTCACAATAATCGGGCGCGGTGTCGGCTGGACTGTGGGTGTGGGCAGGTAGGTGCTGGGTTCGGGTGTGCTCAACAGGTCGTTGATGCTGCCTTGGTCTGGCTGGGGCATGATTGAGACGTCATCCACGTAGGCGATCCCGGCCCGGCAAGCCTCCTGCAAATTATAGGAAACGTTTTCCCAGGTTAGTGGATTGCCATTATTGATGGTGCGCTGCATGGCATTGCCCAGGCAGCCCGGACCCGCGTTGTAATTCAGCAACGTGAACTTCCACAAATCCTCATACTGCGCCACCTGGCCCGGCTGGCGGCCGGTGCTGTTGTAAACAATCTGGCGCACCTGCTCGCAGTTTGCCAAAATGCCGCGGGCAAAGATGCTGATGCTGAAGTTCGCCTGGGTCAAGTCGATCCCCACCGGGCAGTCCGGACAGGCAGCATTGACCTTCTGGACGAGGGCTCCGCGCAGCATTTCCTGCTGAGCAGGATCAAGGTTGCCAAACCCACGCTGGCAGGTCTCATCTGTCAGAATCAACGGGCAAAACTGGCTGTAAAAAGCCGGGTTCCAAAGCAAAACGCCATCCGCGCCAATATCGCTCAGGTGCCCGAGCCCCGCCTCGCGGACTTTCTCATAGATGCCAGGCCAGAATTGGCTTTCGCGGCTGAAGATGTTTTTCATCAATTGGGCTGGCACACCAGTATCGTCCGCAACCCGCAGTATTTCCGAGTCAAACTGATTTTGCCAATCATCCACCACCCCCTGGGCAGCCTCCATACCGCAAGCAGTCGCGGCGCCGTTCGTTTCAAGCCCGCCAGACGGACAAGTGCTGGCATCCACCAGGCCCTGCTTAATGAGCAAACCCGCCAGAAGGAAATACTCGTTCGTCGATACCAACTCATCCGCCAATTCGGGCGTCCTCAGCCACGAAGGCGGCCCATCCACCGGCAGGAAGGACTGCCAAATCTCGGAACAGGTGGACTGACCTTCTCCCATCCACTGGGAACTGAGCACATCCACATAATAACTGGGTTTATCGGTGGGGGGTTGATCGGGATTGGCAAAATCGCCCCATGGTATCACGCGCACCTGCGCGGTGTAGTGATCGCTGGAATCACCATAGCTCGATTCCGCCCAAAACTCAACCAAAACGCCTTCCATGCCAGTCGGGCTCAGCGGTAAGTCGCACGCGCTGCCCGGGCAGCTAAAACCGGCGCCGTTGACAGTGCCAAGGATCTGGATGATTTGTTCGTTGGGGAGCGGCTCCAGCGCCTGCAGACGCAAATAGGGGAGTGTGGTGCAATTGGCTTGCCCTGGTTCCTTATTGCAGCCGGCAATTGAAACGAACACTTCTGGTGAAGGCAGGCTGACCTCCACCTTGCGCTTGGAGGGGGTGACACTTGCCTTATGAAGATATAACCCGTTGCATTCCTGGGTATTGGTGATGTTTTCGTCAAAGACGCAGGCACTGGTCCCCAACCACTGCTTTTGAATGGTGGATCCGCAGTAATAAAGCACTTCGGAGGCATCGGGCCAGGACTCGTGTTCAGTGTAAACCTGGCAGACGATTTCGGAGGTTTTCCATGAAAGCAGCCACCACTCGTAGATGGTGTAGTCGACTTCGATTGTCACCGAGCGTTTAACGCCGGCGGAGGGCAGTGAAATTGACTCTGCGGGAGCAGTTCCGATCAGACCCAGCAAAAGACCACACACCATCAGGACTCTGAGGAGTGGGGGTAAATGCTGATGCTTGGTCTGCCTAAACATTTTCTCCTTTTTATATTTTATGGATACGCAGGCGGTGTTGGGGTATAAAAGACCGCGGTCGGTATCGGGTAAGGTTCAGAATACGTGGCAGTTGGTGCGCGGGTTGCAGTCGGCTGACCGGGCTGAGTTGGTGTGCGGGTCGCGGTAGGCTGACCGGGTTGTGTCGCACTCGATGTAGGCTGCCCGATGGGCGTGCTGGTCGGCCAAACCGGCACATACGCTGTCGCCTGGGAGGTTTGCGTGAGCGCGACGGCAATGGTCACCTGGGCTTCGTACGTCAGCACGATTTCCCCAAGGGGGGAAGGGTCACTGATCGCCGCCAATGCCTGGTCGAACATCGCTGCCACCTCCTCTTCGCGCGGCAGCAAGACGGTCGTTTGTGTGTTATCAGGCAATTCCCATTGGCGCAGCTGCTCCCATCCCAGCACGAAGTAACTCACCCGATCCGGATCGCCCAAACGCAGCGCCAGGGGAACGCGGAGAAGGAGATCCATCAGGGAGATGTCGGTTTCGAGATGATCCTGATAAGAAGCATACAAAACCGGCAGCCGGGCTAATCTGCCATTTTGAACTAATTTGGTAAAGAGCAACTGCAAGACCTGCTGCTGACGGCGGGTGCGATTGATTTCATCGCCGCCATCATACGAAACATAACAATACACCTTGTCGCCATTCATCCGGTGCGTGCCGGCGGGCAAACCCCCGCACGCGTCCCGGATCGGAAAGAGCACGCTCACATCCAGACTGCCCAGGTCATCCACCAGCCATTTGAACTCGGTCGGATGGACGAGAACGAACTTGTCGGGGCGGATGCCGAAGTTGTACGCGAGCGTGTCGCGCACCAGTTCCATTCCGCCCAGGGCAAAAGCCGTGTTGAGCCGCTGCATCGTGTGCCCGGGGAGATAAACAAACAGGCTGCCAGGGATGGAGATGACGCTCGCCTTGGAAAGCCGCTCATTGATCAGCAGCAGATGGATGGCATCCGTGCGACCGCTGAAAGGTTTTTCCGCCTCCGTGCCCAGGAGCAGCCAGATCTTCACATCCTCATCCAGCTCCAGCCGGGGGGCGGCAGGTGGAATGGCGGTGGCAGCGGGGCTGCCGGGCGGCGCGAAGGTGGGCCAGACGTCCGGGGTGGCGGTGGCGCTGGGCTGCAGGGTTGCGGTGGGAGTGGCGGATGCCCAGGGGCTGAGCATCTGGTGATTTGACCCTCTTGGAGGTCTGCCCCCACCGGAAGCGCAGGCATTGATCATCAAAACCAGGGCCACCAACACTCCGGCTGCAAGCAAAGCTTTGCCACGGCGATGAATTGGTAAGGTTCCGGTCGTTTTCATAAGCTTAACGCAGGGCGAAAAGACACCCCACCAGAGTAAAGATTATAGCATAGCCA